>JBMFOM010000068.1:0-11556 GCA_049969615.1 Caldifarciminota bacterium | reverse complement strand
CTGGTCGCTTAGGGTTAGTTTTTTATTTTGAGCGATTGAAGGCCCTAAGGTTAGGGTTTAGTTTTGAGCGAACAGGGCCGCTGGGTTTCCAGCGATACCTGGCCCATATGGTCTCTGGATTTGCTGGCCTCGCGTAAATTCAGGGGCTTTCCCCCAAACCAGTAAGTTATCGCTACTTTATCAGGGGTCTCAAAAATACTTGATCCCGTGCAGGAAGTGGGTTATAGTTTGTAGCACATGAGCAGGGTATTATTAGTTGTCTCGCTCCTGGTGGCTTCCGCGGCCCCTGTTTCCTGCCACAGGGGTATTGACGATTACTATCTGAAATACACCCTCTACAGGGAGATGGCAGGCAAAAAGACCTGGAAAATCGTTGTTCTGCCACCCTATGGTTACATGCAATATTCCGATCTTCCTAGGAGGCCCTATGATATACTTTGGGATTATCTGATGCGCTCACTGGATTCCCTGGAGACCTTTGAGGTGGTTACCAAGGACACTAGTCTCATCATGCAGGTTACCAAGAGGGAATCCCCAGGATGGGAGATTGTGCCTGAGATGGGCACTGCCAGAGCAACAGCGCTTGGAATGGGCGCAGAGGCTGTGTGTGTAGTGGAGATACAGAGCATACTGGAGGGGCACGAGGCCAATGACCCGGAGATGAGGGCCTACTATGTTGTTGTCCTAAAGACCCGCATAGTTAACACAGAAACGGGGGAGATGCTCTACGAGGCTAAGTCAAGGGGGGAGGTTTATGAAGACCTTGCCGGCTCAATGATGGCCGCGGTGGACAACATGATCTGGCCTTTTCACGATGCGGAGAAAAAATGATTGCCTCCTGATGGGGATATTCCCTATAATAATGGCCTTCTGGAGATACTGCAATGAACTTCAAGGGAAAAAATGTCCTCATTTTGGGTGGAACGGGCCTAGTTGGCAGGATAATAGCTGAAAAGGCCCTAGCGCTTAAGGCCTCCAGCGTTACCATACTGGGCCTCTATGAACACGAGATCACGGAAACCTTTGACCTCCTCATCAGGGGCACACCCACAAAGGAAAAGATTGGCGAGGTTCCTTGTTGGCGAAAGGGAAGGCTCGCGGGATTCTGGGGAAACGTGTTCGTCAGGACCGAGTTCAAAGATAGCCCAAGGGCGGAGCTCCTCGCTGACGAGAAGGCTAGGCGCACCCTCATTGAAGACACCTACCTGCAGATAAACGATGACATAATTCATGCCTCCTATCTGTACTGGCTTTTTATGCAGGCTAAGCCCCACATCGTTTATGATTCTATCAATACAGCGACCGCCTTGGCTTATCAGAATGTTTATGACGCGGCGCTTGACCTTTACGAGGAGATAAAATCCGGAAAGGATGTCAAGACTGACGCGGAGAAGTTCCTCCTCACCGCATACACCCCACAGTTGGTCAGGCACATGGAAATACTGAAAAGGGCCATGAAGGACGCTGGTACCGAGCTCTATGTTAAAATAGGTACGACCGGAACAGGCGGAATGGGATGGGACATACCTTATACCCATTCTGAGGACAGACCTTCTCGTGTTTTGCTCTCCAAGACCGCAATGGCTGGCGCACAGAGCATGTTATTCTTCATAATGTCAAGGGCAGGCGACGCGCCCGCGATAAAAGAGCTGAAGCCAGCGGCCGCTATAGCCTGGCAGGGAATAGGCATAGGGAAGATAACGAAGGGCGGCAAACCCATAGAGATATACGATAGCAACGAGCCGCTTTCGCTTTCCGAAAAGGAATCCATAGCACAGGCCCTTGAATCGGTGAAATTCAAGAATACCAGGAAGACCCTTAAGTCAGTTTATATTGACACGGGCGAGAACGGGTTGTTCTCCTTGGGCGAGTTCGTCGCGCTATCAGCCCTAGGACAGATGGAATACATAACTCCAGAGGAGATAGCCGATTACGCCATATACGAGTCCCTCTGCCAGAACACCGGTAGGGATGTTATAGACGCTTTGGAAGGTTCTGTTATGGGCCCGACATACAGGGGAGGCATCCTGAGGGATACCGCGATAAAGAGGCTTCTCGCCCTGGAGCAGAAGAACAAGGAGTTTCCCTCTGTTGCGTTTGAGATACTTGGCCCCCCGAGACTCACCAAGCTCCTTTACGAGGCCCATATCCTAAAAGAGACCTACGGTGACATGAGGAAGGTTGTTGCCGCGGAGCCTTCTGATATATCAAAAGCTATGTCCGAGTTCATCCTGAAAGATGACAAGGTTCGTCAGGCCTGCCTCTCTGTCGGTATCCCCGTTCTATTGCCTGATGGCAAGCTCCTCGCTGGTCCGCATGTTGTCATACCCCTTCCCAGGGAACGTTCCATGCCAGCGACCCCTCAGAACGTTGAGAGATGGGCAGATGCTGGTTGGGTTGATACCAGGCCGAAAAACGCCGAGGCCTGGCAGGCACGGTGCAAGGCAATAATCTCCGACGCACGGGCACGCTCACGGAGACTAAAGCGTGGACTTTCCGGCTCCTCGCGGGAAGATAGGGGATTTCTCAACCCGAAGACCCTCGGAGTTGATTATTCCTTTAACCCAGGTGAGATAGTGGCTTGGGTTTTCATAAACGAGGAGAAAGGCAAGAGAACCAGGAGATAATCAGAAACCTCCAGAGATTGAGGTTGATACCCCGTCTCTGTGATGGGTAGTTATTATCCCAGATTTTGCGGCGCCCGGGTTCCAAAGATAGACTGAGCGGAGGGGGTGGGATTTGAACCCACGAGAGGTTTCCCTCTACACGATTTCGAATCGTGCTCCTTCAACCGGACTCGGACACCCCTCCGGTCAACCGGAAATTATAGCCCACTTCCTGCGCAGAATCAAGCATTTAACGGCGGCCGGGTTCCAAAATCATGCCGTGCAATGTTATCTAGATTGATCCCTATTTGCCCAAACAGAACCGCGAGAATATTCCCCGGATTACATCCTGGGGAAGATCAAGCCCCAAAAGCCTATCCATCGCCCTGCCGGCGGACCAGAGGTTTTCTGCCACCAGCTCAAGGCCGAGGCCCTCTCTTCCTGCCTCCTCAAGGCGAACACATGCCTCTGCCAGGAGTTGCCTTTCCCTTTCCAGGAGCACATCTTCTCCGCCGGCAATTCCCTCTGCCATGGTGGTTATTTTTGCGATCAGGACCTCCAACCCCTTGCCCGTAATACCCGAAACCGGGATGATCCCAGCGGGCGGCTGGCCTCTCAAAAGGTCTGATTTTGAGCAGACCTTGATGATGTTTTCGCCATCAGGATACCCAGCCCCTGACCCCGGCTCCAGTAGATAAATGACTATATCAGCGTTTCTGGCCAGTTCAAGGCTCCTGTTAACCGCTTCCCTATCAACCGAGCTTCCGAATTCTCCGGTTCCCGCGCTGTCGTATAATCTTATTAAATATCCTCCAAGTTCTACTGACTCGGATATGTAATCCCTGGTTGTTCCGGGTTCGTGATGAACGATTGCCCTTTCGTATCCGAGCAAGGCATTGAAAAGGGTGCTCTTTCCAGCGTTCGGCGGTCCGGCTATCACGACGGAGACGCCCTCCCAGAGAGATTCTGCCCTACCGGCCGAACCCAGGAATGCCATTATCTTTCCCCGTAATTCCAGTAATCTTTTTCGGAAGTCGTTTTCGTCCATGTCCGGCACATCCTCCGGAAAATCAAGCCTTGCTTCGCACTCTAACAGGAGCCCGGCCAGCTCGTCCCTGAATCGGACAAAGGCCGTCCCGGTCTCCCCGGCTATTCTATTCATGGCGGCCCGATGCGCTCTTTCGGTTTTTACAAGCGATAGGGCGTTGATGCCAACGGCTCCGGCGAGGTCTATTTTGCCGTTGAGGAAAGCGCGGAGAGTGAACTCCCCCGGTTCTGCCGGGCTTGCCCCTGATGAGATAAGCGCCTCCAGGATGAGCGCTGACACAAGCCTGCCTCCGTGGCAGGTTATCTCAGCCATATCTTCTCCCGTGTAGCTCTCCGGCCCCTTGTAGAATGCGATTCCCACCCTGTCAATCAGTTGTCCGGCCGAAATCAGGTCCCCGAAATAAACCCTTTTGGGCTTGAACTGTTCCGGAGCCGTCTTCCCGCGAAATACCCTTGATAGGACGCTGGTTGTTTCCGGTCCGGTTATACGGATCACCGCGAGCGCACCCCTGCCAGGCGGCGTTGCTACCGCGGCTACTGTTCCGCCCATTTCCGCCCCCAAGAAATAACTGGAGAAATATGCCCACTATAACAAAACGCCATATCCATGGGAGATGAATACTCTCAAGGCCTTTGCTGGGGCTTTGTTCATGCCCCGGATTTTGACTTTCTGGGTGCCACTACCAGGCAAGTTTCCTTGCCTCGGCCAGCAGTGTAGACTCTTATCTCCGGATCAAGCTTGAGGGCTTCCCTGATATAGTGTCTCTGGTCTGGCGGGATGGTGTCCAGCGTCATCTCCTGACCAGTTTCCTTGACTCTCGCGGCTATTGCGAGGGCTTTGTTCAAATAGAGTTGCCTTTGCCTCTCTCTGTATCCCGATATGTCAAGGTCAATCTGTATCCTGACCCTGCATCTGCGCATCATCAGGTTTATCAGATGCTCAAGCGACCTCAGGGTCTCTCCGCCCTTACCAATGAGAACACGGTCCCACGAGCGCGTTCTCAGGTTCACTCGGTAATGCTTTTTCTCCAGAAGGAGAAACTCTATCTTTGCTCTGACTCCCAGCTTTTTCAGAAACTCCTTTATTACCTCCTTTGCTTCCTGTACTTCCTTTGGCTCTATCCATACCCTTACCTTGGCTCGGCTGGTTGGGCCTCCGTGGGCGAGGACCTCGTACCTCACTCCACGGGGCTCAAGTCCAACCTTGGACAGAACCTTTCTCAGTGCCTCATCCGGTGTCGCGCCTTCTGAGTCTACGTAGTCCATACTCAGGCCTCCGGTTTCTTTTTGAGTATTCTCCGGAATATAGCCTGTTCGGCTATGCTATAAAGGTTATAGCTCAACCAGTAGAGAACTATCCCCGCGGGGAAATTCAGGAATATGAATGTGAACACCCCCGCCATCAGGGCAGATGTTAGCTTTGCTTGACGGTCCGTTGAGGGCTGGAGCAATCCGTTCAGCAGGCTGATCGCTCCCATGACTATTGGCAGAACATAGAATGGATCCTTGGCAGAGAGGTCGTGGATCCAGAATATCCAGGGCGCGGCCCGAAGGTCTATAGTCATGTTGAGCACCTGATAAAGCGCCCAGAAAATAGGAAGCTGTAGGAGAACCGGAATGCATCCAGACAGGGGGTTGACCTTCTCTCCTTTGTATAGCTCCATGACCGCCCTATTCAGCTCCTCCGGCTTGTCCTTGAACTTTGCCTGTAGGGCATCCATCTTTGGTTTGAGGTCCTGCATTTTCTTCATGGATTTGTATGTCTTGTATGATAGGGGTGAGAACGCGATCTTCATGACCAGCGAGAATATCAGGATCACCCAGCCATAGTTGGGGATGAGCCAGTGGAGCCATCGGAAGAGGATGAATATCAACCGGGCGAATGGTGCTATGAGCCAGAAACCAAAAGAGTAGCTTTCCTCAAGGCCGTAGCCTGTCTTCCTCATGACATCATAGTCAAACGGCCCAGCATACACGAGCAATGAAATAGGGGTCTTTGCCAGGGTCGCTTCTATCTTCATGCCGGTGTCGGATTCGGCGGTCGCGACAAGGCTTTTGAGAGAACCTTCCTGAAGGACGCACATAAACATGAAGTATTTGCTCCTGGCGCCAAACCAGCCTATGTTATCCCCCGGCGTCCCCTTGCCGGGGCCGAGGACCTTTTTTATTGATTCGGAGGATACCTTGCCGTTCCGCTGATAAATAAAGTGGTGTTCGTTTATGTCCTTTGTCCTGTCAGCCTCTGTTACTGCCAGCGATGGTCTCAGATATAACCTGGAGGTATCCGGCCCCTCCAACCAGACCGAAAAGGTGTAACCGTCAGAGAAGGTATAGAATTTTTTACCCTCCGGGCCTTCAAAGGAAAGCGTAAGGTTTTTCCCGTCCTCCAGTTCAAATCTGTTTTCCTGGGATGTGCAATAAAGCCCATAGTCAAACCAGGTACCGAGGAATTCCGAGCCAGGCTTTATTATTATTACCTGGTTCTCCTTCCTGTCGGGCCCCTTGAACCCCTTTAGGGTCATGGAATATATCCTTCCACCCCTTCTGGTCAGTTCAACCGTGAACCTGGGTGTTTCAACCGTGATGAGGCCCTCTTCGGCAAGCGATGGGATTGGTTCTACTCTGGTTGTTTCGGGCGGTGGTTTGGCGGCCGTGTCCGGAGCCTGAAGGACCGATGGCTGAACCCGCGTTGTGTCCTGTGGTCTAGGCGCCTGGACTTTTGACCTTCCGGAGAAATAGAGCCATACCTGATATGCCACCAGGAGTGCCGTGAAGACACCAAGCGCTATCCAGGTTCGCTTGTCCATACAGGTTTTTCGTTCCTCCTTAGGTTTTGAAACCCCTGAAAAATTCCGGTTTGTCCTTGGTCTCTATCTGGGAGCCTCATCGTAGCTAGAAAAGAACCCTGAGGAAATGCTATTGTTGCGGGATTTTTCAGTGGGCCCCTCTTATAACTCTGTTCTCTTGAACAGAGTGCCCCTGGCTCAAACCAGTAAGTTGTCACTGCTTTATCAGGGGTATCGTTTTGTTTGTTAGAACCGGGATGGTTAGTTTCCGTTTTCTTTTTGGGTTCAGGCACGGGGTCATATCCGCCATCGGACCACGGGCCACATCTGAGGAGTCGCCAGGCCGAGAGAGCGAGGCCTATTATCGGGCCGTGCTTCTCGAGCGCCGTGATCGCGTATTGGGAGCACGATGGTTGAAACCTGCACGCGGATGGAAACAAGGGCGATACCCCGTGCTTATAAAGCTTTATTAGGAATATTAGGAAAGCCGAGAGAGCTCTTTCAGCAACCCGCGGCACATTTCCGAGAAGTCTCCATCCACGGCCCCTTCCCTCGCAACAAACAGATACCACCCCAGCGGCAACTCCGTTCTTTTGTGTCTGAAGAACTCCCTGAGACGGCGCTTTGCCCTGTTCCTCGCTACTGCATTGCCCAAGGTTTTCCTGGCCGAAAAAGCGGCCCTGGTTTCTCGTTGGGGCAGAAAGAATACTATTGCCCATTTGGTCTCTTTTTTCTTTCCCCCGACGACCCGTCTTATCTCACCATCCTCGGTGAGTCTGAGGCCCCTCCTGAAATGGCGGGATTTTTCGCTATCCGCCATGGGTCAAAAAGCAGGTTCTTTTCAAGATCAGACGCAGATGCGCTTTCTGCCCTCGCGCCGGCGCCGGGCTATTACTGCCCTGCCACCGTGGGTTCTTTTCCTCACGAGGAATCCGTGTGTTCTCTTCCTCTTGGTCCTGGATGGCTGGTATGTCCTTTTCATTGCTTTGTCCGGCTTGAAAAATGGGCGATGGAGGACTTGAACCTCCGACCTCTTGCATGTCAAGCAAGCGCGCTCACCAACTGCGCCAATCGCCCGGGGTATCCTGTGGACGAGCGTCCACATGGGCGAGGCAGGACTTGAACCTACGACCTCTGGTATGTGAGACCAGCGTTCTCGCCAGCTGAACTACTCGCCCAGGACGAAATTATAAGCTCTTGATTTGAGGCCGATCAAGGACGCGAGTTCGCTCACAAAAAATCTAACCCAAATGGGTTCGTTCGCTCAAAATAGAATTCTAACCATGAGCCACAGGAAGATATGGAGGCCACGGAGGCAGGAGAAGGATATACGGCCCAGAGGAAGAGGGGGTCCTCATCAATTGTTGGGCCGCGTCTTTTCTCGCGTGCTCGGATAACCTGAAGGCCCTCCTGCCCTCTTATATCTGTTCCCTGAAAGCCTCAGGGGAATAGACTCTGATAACGATAAGGCCTTCATCAACGACCAGCTTGGCAGAAGGACGAGTAAAACAGCGCACGGGGGCATTCCCTTTCGGCGAGGCGTGGTAGTTGAGGAAACCTCAAGGCACTACCACGCCTCGTGCCCCTGTGCGCTTTTAACTTGCACGAGCCCTCCTCATAGAAATCCCTTAGCCTGAAACCTTATCATCTGGTCGCTTAGGGTTAGTTTTTTATTTTGAGCGATTGAAGGCCCTAAGGTTAGGGTTTAGTTTTGAGCGAACAGGGGACGAGGGTGATCCTTCAGAAAACCCGCATAGCGTTGGGAGAAATTTGAGGAATCAAAAGATCAGGCTCGCCGAAACTGAGAGCCTCTTGTCCCTGAGGCCTCCTTCCTCACCCCTGAAAAATCCGGACAGGGTCAAGGAACCGCCCCGACCCATCTTTAGTGAAGCGGAGACCATGTAGGAAAAGCCTGGCGGATATATGGCGAAGACTTGACTCATCCGGGCGCCCGGCTCCCCCCACCGGTAAAAGAGCTGGGGGATGAGATTGACAAAGAAGGGTCCGAGTCCCTGGTTCCATGATGGCGAAAAACCGATTTCCCAGAACCAGGCCGTGATTCCAGGATTATAAATGGGTTCAGAAGCCCTCATCCTTCCAAAAGAGGCCTTCAGGTCAAGTCCGACCAGGACAGTCCTCCTGTAATAAGCAAAACCCCTGATAACCTCTCTCTCAAGGCCATCCCATATGAGGCCAGATTCATAGGCGACCTCAACTCCTGGCTCGTGAACGCGGAAGCGGATTCCCAGTTTGCCGTCAGCGGAACCCATGACCCGCGGCAGGTAGCCCTGAGCATCAGAAAGCCTTGAAACGTATGCTTCAATGAAAGGCCGGATTCCCTTGCCGGCTCTTGAAGCAAAGAAATTGCCCGAGTAATCGGAGTAGTATATCTGGCCTCCAGAAAGTTTCTCGGTGGCTGAGGCAGAAACAGACGCGCTTGCGCCCACCCCTGTCCCCCAGATACCAAGCTCCATGCCTCTCTCGGTGGAGGGTTGGAAAGCCTCAAGATATATTATTTGGCGAAGATAATCCCCACTAGGATAGGGGTAAAAACTACCCGTCACAGGGTCATAGGCCCAGTCTCCCTGGCCGGGGCCGACATAGATGAACCTCTCCTCGGTTAATTGTCGTGCGGACTGAGAGAAAACCGCCCTTCCCCATCCTCCCCAGCTCTGTCCGGACACGGTCGCGCCAGCCGACAAATGGTGCTCAGTGCCCAGGGTATCGCCGGTCCAATTTCTAAGGATATAACTGCCATCCCAGGCGACGAACCGGCCAGGGCCTCCGAGGTTAACGGAAAGGGTTTTTTCGGTCTTCCTGTCACCCAAGCGCCAAAGCCCCCCGAGGCCCCATGTAATGCCCGGGGTCCGGAAACCAAGCGAACCATCTGCTCGCCAGACATTCATGGTATCGCCCTTGTCCCTCGCGAGGCCAATGCCGGCAGACCAAAGGCCGCGGGCGCCGGCGAGCCTTGATTCCGACAGGGCCATCCAAGAACCGGTACTCATGGTCACAAGACTGTGGGAAAGGGTCAGGGGTCCGGCCAGCAGTTTTCCTCCTCGGCGGAACGAGGTTATTCCTCCGATTTTGATAATGCCGGCCTCTGGCCTCAGAGAAGCCCAATCCAAGGGTCTGAGCTCCAGCCAGGCCCATGTGCCCTGTTTTTCAATGCCCTCCGCGTCGGACACGCCCCATATTCTGTCCTCATTGCCAGAAAGGCCTGTAAACGGATAGGAAAATGAGGAATCGCGCCACTCGCCTGCAAGGCCGGCTGACAAAAATGAGCTGAAGAACGAGACCTCTGAACCAAGGCCAAAACCCCGATTATCCCCATCATCCAGAGGAGAGAATGTGTTCCTGTCATAATCAGACACCCTCCCAAAAACTGAAATGGCATAGGATTCCTTCCACTGCCGGAATTCCAGGCTTCCGTATATCTTTTTCCTTGGTGGTGAGAGCCTGACCACCGGGGAATAGTTTCCCGCACCCGCACCAACAAACCTGTAGCCACCAAGCAGGTTATCATAGGTATAATCCCCTGCGCCCTGGCCCATGTAGCTGAATGAGACATCCCAGTCGCCCATGCCGGGCCCAACATATACGAAAATTGAATCCGATCTTTGGTAGCTGCCGTTTCCGTTGCCCACGAACCTCGCGCCCGAAACCCATGCCCAGGATGTATCTCCAAGGGAATCCATACCGCCTGTTGGAGCCAATTCCTCCCAGAACTGCATTGCCTCGGCTCTCCAAGGCCCTTCCGTTAGTGCCGATGCCACAAAATAGGACTGCTTGCCGGATTCTGAGAGCTGGAACTCGCAGAGTATCCTGTCCTCCGCCCTCACGGGCCTCCTCGCAGTGAAAATGAGTGTCCCGGTCAAAGCGTCAAGGATGTAGTCAGCGTCCCTGCCGGGCCGCATGAGCTCGCCGTTCAGATAGATTCGTTCAGAATTGGGGGTTATTAGCTGGCCAGGCTCAGTAAGCTGATATGGACCTTGGTATGCCTCAGAACCGAAAAACACCTTCGTCGCGAAACTTCCCCTCTGGTATCCTGTCCTCAATTCACCTAAGCCTGACCTTGCCGAAAGGCCGAGAAATTTCAATGTGCCATAGGAACCGCCCATGAGCATTTCCTCCCGCAGGTTTCCCAGGCTCAGCCCGTATTCGCCCCTTGATGCCATAAGATAAGCTTTGTCTATCTCTTCCAACTCGCCCGTGAACTCTGATCCAGAGAAACCGCTCTCCTCAATCCTGCCATCCAGATTCACCCCGCCGGCCTGGCCTGAGACCGAGAGCCTCGTCACATCGTCAAAGGAAGGACCAGCCCCAGTAAATGTTATCCCTATGGTCTTTTCGCCGTTGAATACCAGTCCACTGACCCCAGTGTCCCGTTCAATGATTCTGAGACTCTCAGAGGGTTCTTCCAGAAGCGGAAAAAGAACGCGAGGCCTCGCCCAGTCATAGGGAAGGGGCTGGTATGTGACTATAACAGTATCATAATCATGAAGAAAGGCAATAAGGGTGTCGCCGGATATGGTATAAGGCAAATCAGGCTCCAGGCTCACCGAACCATGGAAGTGGGGACGAAGGATTACAGCCGTATCCGGCCAAACCAGGCGTAGAGTATCCAGGGCGATCAAAAAAAGGAGCACCCTCAAATTATAACCTGGAACCCGCATTAATCTGAAACGTTTTCCCGGTGGGAATTGTAGCGGTAGCATTCGTTATTACCCCGGACACATATGAAGCGGACTCCTTTCATGCCAGGGAGAAACCCCGGCCTTCCGGGCCTGTACAGCTGGCAAAACTCAGGAACTCTGTGAGAACGCGGGACCTCGAGGCATCATTTGCCATAAAACCAAACGGAGGCATAAAATCCCCCGGAACGTTTGCTCCGGGGGTGGAGGTTTTAAAATGATATATGCATGTTATTGGGGGGGTTACCTAATCATAACTTTACCCATGACCTCTCCCATATGCAATGAGACCTTTCACATAGGCCTATATTATAACAAAATTTTGCACGGACTGTCAAGGCCTTTTTAACTCCTCACCCGACCCACTTTCAACCCCTCCTAAGTCCTTGACCGTCAAGGAGTTCGGCGAAAATCCGATGGCTC
>JBMFOM010000067.1:0-11651 GCA_049969615.1 Caldifarciminota bacterium | reverse complement strand
ATGTGAATAGGTCTCGCTGAGAACCCCCTCTGAACATGGTGCCAATTTCCCGGCCTTTATTCCTCTTAAGTCCTTACCTATCAATGACTTACGAAAAATGAGGTGTTAAAGATGAGTTAGGATAGCCTGTAAGTTCTTGGGGCACAAGAGCTTAGCGTATTCTCCTCGCAATCGGTCAAGGCAGAGCAAGACCTCGGTGAAGACGCTATGAGACCCCTGAAGAATCCCGGTTTGCCCTTGGTCCATATCCGGGAGCCTCATCATAGCTGGAAGAGAACCATGAGGAAATGCCCTCTTGGTGGGATTTTTCAGGGGCCCCTCCTAGAACCTTGTTCCCTTGGACAGAGTGACCCTCGCTCAGACCAGTAGGTTATCGCTACTTTGTTAGAGGTCTCATAGTGTTTTTCTCTCTCTGAAGAGCTCATGGATTCCCCAGACCTTTTCCTTGAACCGGGGGAATATTTTTCATCCATCCCCGTGTCCCTGGGCCACTACGGCCCCAAGGGTTTCAGAGCTTTTGCTTGTGGGACAAGGGATCCATGGGTTGAGGAAGTGTGAGAGCTCAGGTGAAATTCAGGTTGAAAACCCGAGCCGGCAAATTCTATAATTTCCTGGTGATTATCTACGGCATAAACCCCGTCCTTGAGTATCTCAGGGGCACAGGTCAAAAACCGCAGAGAATACTGGTTTCAGAGGGGAGAAGCCTGCCATCGGAACTCAGGTCTGCCATTGAGGCGGCTGGCCTGAGGCTGGAGAATGTGCCCAGGGGCCGCCTTGACCGTCTCACGGGCACGAAAAAGCACCAAGGGATAGTGGCGATAATCCCCCCTATAGAATACATGCCTCCAGAGGAATTTCTGGGCCTCCTCGTTGAAAAGAGAGGGGTTGGGCTAATCCTGCATGACATAGAGGACCCCGGAAACATTGGAGCAATAATAAGAACAGCGGAGTTCCTCGGTGCAGTTGGGGTCGCGATATCCGGCGCGCATACACCAGGGGTAACCGATGTCAGCGTAAAGTCCTCTGCTGGAGCAGTCTTTCATCTGCCCGTTTGCAGGTTGGGCAATCCAAAGGTGTTCATAAAGGAGTTCAGGGCCGTGGGCGGTTGGGTGGCTGGTGTTGAGCTGGGCGGCCAGGACATTGTTTTAGCGGATCCGCCTTTGCCAATAGTGCTTGTCTTGGGATCAGAGGGCAGGGGATTGCCCGAAAAGCTTCGGGAGAAGTGTGATTTCATCCTGACCATATCTGGTAGGGGAAAAACAGGATCCCTGAACGTGTCAGTGGCTGGTGCCATAGCCCTGTGGGCATTGCTCAGCAAAAATTCCTCATTGGGTAGCCACTGATCCCTCGCTCTCGTGTCTTTCTCATGTGCGATTAATCCAGAGACCCGGGGAGGGTAGAGGAGTGTATCTCTATAACGATAAATCGTTAGTCAGTGGGTCAATAAGCATGGAAATAAGTTGAAATTAGATTAGTTAAGTTCTTATTTATCAAGTATTTAGGTCATGTATATTAATGTTCATTATAATTTATTTCCGTCCCAGGGGTCTTCTAGGCTACTGGTTTATAATGCCTGGTCTAATAATACCAGTATATTATTACTGGTTCAAAAATACTACCCGCTTGCTCAGACATGTAGTAATAAATTACCAGTATTTTTTTCTAAGTTTCTCCAGGTGTTCGTTGGGTCTCTCACCAGCCCGCGGGAGATGAACAACGATTCTTTTGGGTGCAGTGGCATAAATTTATCCGGTATAATCTCGCCATGAGCGAGAAGGAAATCCCGGAGAGATTAAGGGAACTCAGGAAGGACTTCGGTCTATCGCAGGAGAAAATGGCCCAAGACCTCGGGGTAACCGTGTTCACTCTTCAAAAATGGGAGAGGGGAATATTTTTGCCTGGGGTAAAGGCCCTTATTGCTATAGCGGATAAATACTCCGTTTCTATGAACTGGCTCCTCTTAGGCGAGGGACCTCGTTTCATTAAGCGCACAGAGAAGAAGAAGGAGGAGGAGGAATGAACCCATTGTTGGGCGAGCGTTATAATTTGACCGGGAAATGGGAAAGCGGGTCCTTGTAATCATAGAGAACCTGCCAGTGCCTTTTGAGAGGCGTGTTTGGCAACAGGCTCTTGCACTGCGCAAGTCTGGTTATATTGTTTCCATGATAAGCCCAAAGGGCAAGGGTTTCAACAAGTGGCACGAGATCATTGACGGCATTCATGTTTACAGACACCCCCTGCCCGTTGAGGCATCTGATATTCCGGCTTATCTCTTTGAGTATCCCTGGTCAGTCGCGTGGCAGTTCATCCTCGCGGTCTGGATATACTTCTTCGGGCCCGGCTTCTCCGTAATACACGGGTGCGACCCGCCAGACTTGGTTTTCCTGGTGGCCTGCCCCTTCAAGCTCCTGGGCGTAAAATACCTCTTTGACCATCGCGACCTCTCTCCAGAGCTCTATGTGGTGAAGTTCGGCAAACAAGGCCTTTGGCACCGCATGCTCCTGGTCGCGGAACGCCTCTCCTACAAGGCCGCTGATGTGGTCATAGCCACGAACGAATCCTACAGGGAGATAGGAATAAAAAGGGGCGGGTTTGATCCGAACAAGATATTCATAGTGAGGAGCGGGCCAAAGGCCGGTTTCGGTGAGGGCGTGAAACCGGCAGAGAATTTCTATCCTGGCAGGAAGGTTGTGGGCTATGTTGGAGTCATAGGACAGCAAGAGGGCCTGAACCTCCTAGTTGACGCAGTTGATCACCTGGTCAACCGACTGGGTAGGCGCGAGGCTTTTTTCATCGTTATGGGCGAGGGTCCAGCGCTCAAAAATGTCATTGCTCATGCCCGCGAAAAGGGGCTTTTGGATGAATACATAAAGTTCACCGGTTATGTCCCGACTGAGGAACTGCTCAAGACCCTGGCATCGTGCTATTTGTGCGTGAACCCTGACCATGTCAACCCCTTCTCTGACCGTTCCACCATGACAAAAGTGGTGGAATACATGGCCCTTGGCAAGCCCATTGTGATGTTTGAGACCACGGAGGGAAGGTTCTCAGCGCAGGACTCCGCGCTCTATGCAAGGCCGAACGACCCGGTTGATATGGCCGAGAAAATAGCCTATCTATTTGACCATCCCGATGAGGCCGCGGAGATGGGCAGAAAGGGCAAGGCTCGCTTTGAGAAATACCTGAAGTGGGAGGCGTCTGTTCCCAGTCTCCTAGCCGCCTACAAGAGGATCTTTGAGATTTGAGGGAGCGAATCCGAGTCCTCTACATTGTCACAGCGTTTCCACGCCACGAGGGAGATGTTATAACCCCTTGGCTCTGGACACTGATCCGGGAGCTAATGAAACGCGGTGTTGAGGCCGAGGTTCTGGCTTCAAGCTACAAAGGGATGAGTGATGGAGAGCTTTGGGGCATTCGCGTTCACCGCTGGCGCTATGCGCCGGCCCGGTGGGAGACGCTGAGCCACGACATGGCGATACCCGAGAAGCTGAAACAGGGCCTCGGCCCGAAAATAATGATTGTCCCCTTTCTGCTGGGTGGCCTCATCAAGGCCATGAAATTAGCTGGAAAGAGGAAATACGACCTCGTCCATGTCCACTGGCCCTTTCCCCTGGCGCTCCTGGCCCTGCCATTCAGGATTCCCAAGATATACACCTTTTACACCGCTGAGATTGTCCTCGCGGAAAAATTTGGATTCCTGAGAGGCGTGTTTCAGGCTCTTGTGAACCGGGCCCGTGCCATCACCTTTCTCACCAGATACGGCCTCTCGCGATTCAGCAAAACCTTCAAGCTTCCCTGTGGTTCAAGGGCCGTTGTCATACCATTCATGCCAGCAGGGGAGCCGGTTGAACTGCCGGGGGTAAAAAGGGAGGAGAAAAGGCTCCTCTTTGTGGGGAGGCTCGTGGAGAGAAAAGGAGTGGCATACCTTTTGAGGGCCGTGAGGATTCTGAGAGGCCTGCACCCTGATGTAAGACTCGTGGTGGTCGGAACCGGACCCGAGGAAAAGAATCTGAGGGATGAGGCAGAGGCCCTTGGCATCCAGGATAGCGTGGATTTCCTGGGTTCTGTTAGTGAGGAGGAAAAGGCCAGGGAATATGCGATGGCAACCGTGTTTGTCCTGCCTGCCATAGTTGATTCAAGGGGGGACACCGAGGGCCAGGGCGTTGTCATCCTGGAGGCCATGCGGGCGGGACTGCCGACAGTGGCCTCAGCCGTCGGGGGCATAACTGACCTGATAGTTGATAGAGAGACAGGCTTCCTTGTGCCGGAGAAGGATTCTGAGGCCCTTTCTGCTGTCCTGGCCAGGCTCCTGAACTCACCCGACGAAAGGAAAAAGGTCGCCATCGCGGCTCTTAACAGGTTGGATAGGGACTTCGGCCCAGTTGCAACGAACGGGCGACTCATTGAGCTCTACGAGGAGGTCCTTGATCATCCGGGGTAAATCTGTTATAATATCAACTCTGATCATAAGGAGGTGTTTGGATGTTTTTAGTATTTTTGCTCTCGGCTACTCTGTATCTAGCCAGGTGGAACACTTCAGACTTCTGGAGTGATACCGCGCACTTCATCCAGGTATATCGGTCCACGGATAACGCTGACACTTGGGAATTCCTGGCTAATGTGGGACATAACGGCACTGGCTACATAACCTCTGACTTTGGCCTCGGTATAACCTACGATGTGAACACGGGATACCTCTATCTCATCGCCCTCTGCCACTACTACGAGCACACCGCGTTTGTCGGCACCGAGGCATTCAGGTCAACTGATGGCGGCTACACATGGCAATCCACAAAGAATTTCGGGGTTTCTTACACCTACAGTACTTATGACTACGCTACGGCTGGCATGGTTTATGACCCTTTTAGGAATAGCCTGTTCTGCTATTTCTTTAGGGAAAATCCCTATGACATAACCATTCAGGAGTCCACGGACGGGGGTTACACATGGGCCCAGAGGAGCACCTTGCCAGCTGGTAGCGGAACAGATCTCGAGGGCGAAATGCTTGTTGGTCCGGGAGGAATTCTCTGGATAGTTGA
This sequence comes from Caldifarciminota bacterium, assembly GCA_049969615.1. Lineage (GTDB taxonomy): Bacteria > Hydrothermota > Hydrothermia > JBDRYB01 > JBDRYB01 > JBDRYB01. The sequence goes on along the minus strand of JBMFOM010000067.1, from coordinate 6,612 downwards.
CTGGTTCAGCAATTACCCGGTCTGCTACAGGAGCACCAATGGTGGTCTGAGCTGGTCATCCAGCAATATAAGCACACAGAACGGAATCAGTTGGAGCGCGCGTTCGGTGGCGATTGCTTATTTACAACCTGACCTCTTTGCTTTGACCTGGGGCACTCAATGTCCAGCAAAGGTTTATCGTTCCACCGATCTTGGAGTTAGCTGGCAGTATGTTTCCACGGTGATAAACAGCTACGCCTCTAATGATGGCTGTTGCGCTATGACCTCTCAGTATGGCTTGCTTTTTGCGGTGTTCTGGGATGCTTCGCGACAGTGCGCTACATACAGATCATCTGATAGGGGCATGAGCTGGCAATATGTAAGCAACATACCAAGATCAGAACCCTGGTATGCTCCGGCCTCGGCGGTAACAATAACCACGGACAGGCCTCCTCTGGCAGTAGGAGAGGATACGGACCAACAAGAGGAAATCTTCTTTGTGACCCCGATAAAAGGGGGAATAGGTATCCTGTCCACAAGAGACGGACTACCGGTGCAGATATACGGAGCCGATGGTCGCCTCATCGCCCGGGTGCTGGTTAACGGTCGGGCCGAGGTGCGCCTGGATCCCGGAATCTATTACCTCAGGTCATCTCTGGGCAACCAAGTCGGGGTCGTGAAATAGGGCTTACCTTAGGAACGCCTCTATGTTCTCCGGCGCAAGGAAGTAGTTTATCTGGTCCTTGATTATCTCGGAGAGGGTCTTTGTCACCTTGAAACCAAGAGCCTTTGCCTTGCTCGCGTCGCAGAGCAGGATCGGGACATCTGATGGCCGCATCCTGTCAGGGTCAAACTCAACTCTTATTTCGCCCTGTTCGGTTTCCAGCACGAGACCCTCGTCCTCAGGAACAAAATCAAGGCCCCCAAAGAGTATTGCCTCGTCCGCCCTGGTTCCCGGGAACTCAATGCCAAAAGCGGATATGGTCTTCATCTCGCCAGGCTCGTCCATGGATTTAGTACCCTTTGTGGTTCTCATCCTGTGCACTTTGTAGCCAGCCTCGTTGAGCCCTAACAGGATGAGGGAGAGGACAGAATTCGTCCTGCCCGAACCCTGATTATAGACCTGGCCGGGGGTCCCCTTTTCCGCCAGGAGCATGTATCCCCTGACAATATCCGAGACATGCGACCAATCCCTAAAAGCACAGACATTACCTATCCTGATCGTGTCGGTTTCCTCCCGCAGAAGCCTAGCTATGGATGACGCGACGACAGAGGTTACGAAGTGCCCGCCCCTGCCCGCGCCCTCGTGGTTGAATGCCCTGGACACGACTGTGCCCATACCGTTGGTTATGTGATACTGCCTACAAAGGAAATCGCCGTGGACCTTGCTAACCGCATATGGGGAAAGGGGCCGGAGGGGGTTGGTCTCCTTTATTGGAACCTCTGGGATGCTCATGGGTTCGGGAAAATAGCTCCGGGCCGCTGTAACATTCCTATACTGCTCCTCGGAATAGAAAACCATACCGTATTCCTCAGAGGATCCCGCAAAAACAAGTCTCGCCTCTGGTGCTTTCATTCTGACTGCCTCAAGCACATTTGCAGTGCCAAGGGAGTTTATGCTAACGGTCTCGGAGCAATAGATAAAAGACCTATGGACGAAAGACTGTGCGGCCAGGTGAAATATGACATCTGGCTTTGTTCTGTCCATAACCGAGAGCAGGGAGTAGAGATCGGTTATGTCGCCCTCATTGAGCCTTACAGCATCAAGCAAGGATTTGTCTGCCAGGTTCTTCGGATAGACCCTGTCTGCCCTGAAACGGAGGAGGCCGTAGACCTCGGCGCCTTCCATCACCAGCTCCTTTGCTAGATATGAGCCGGCAAAACCGGAGATTCCGGTTATCAACACCTTTTTGTTTTTCCAAAAGCTCATAGGTGTGAAATTATAATGTAGAGATGGCTGCCGTTGCCCATTTTTGCTGGTCGCAACTCAGCCCAAGGGAAAAGACTTCCCAAATACTCACGTGCATGATCCTGCGCGGGGGATGGGTTATAATTTCGCTATGCGTGTTCTGGTGACAGGTGGTGCTGGTTTCATAGGCTCACATACGGTGGAAGCGCTCCTCAGAAGGGGCGATGAGGTTGTTGTCCTGGACAACTTTTCCACAGGCAAAAAGGAGAACCTGGATGACATCCTAAAGACCCTCGCGGGAGAGGGGATTGACCCCGTGCCCAGATTCAGGCTGGTAATGGGGGATATTCGGGACCCGGATGCAGTCAAAGAATGCCTTGATGGTCTCAGCGGGATAATTCACCTTGCGGCAATACCCGCTGTCCCCAGGTCAGTTGAGGATCCAGCCGTAACCTCTTATGTTAACTATGTGGGCACCATAAACATCCTGGAGGAGGGAAGAAGAGCAGGTATAAAAAGGTTCGTTTGTGCTTCAAGCTCAGCCGTCTATGGAGACACGCCAACCCTACCCAAGTCCGAGGACATGACCCCCACGCCTCAATCCCCCTACGGAGTCTCCAAATACGCGTGTGAGATATTCGGCCAAATGTTCGTTGGGCTTTATCCAGACCTCAACATGGCGTTTCTCAGATATTTCAATGTTTTTGGCCCCAGGCAGGACCCTTCATCAGGATATGCGGCCGCTATTCCGGCTTTTGTATCCAGGATACTCAGGGACGAGTCTCCTGTCATATTTGGTGATGGTCTTCAGTCCAGGGATTTCACATTTGTCGGGGACGCTGTTCGGGCAACACTGCTCTCGCTGGAGAGGGTCAGGGGCTTCTCGGTCTACAATGTGGCGAGGGACAGCCAGACCACCCTGCTTGAGCTCCTTGAGGTTATATACGAGGTCTCAGGAAGGAGGGTGGAGCCGGTCTTCGCGGAACCGAGACCGGGGGATGTTCTGCATTCAAGGGCCTCCCTACAAAAGATAGGCCAAGAGATTGGCTATAGGCCTGAGTTCAGTCTTAGAGAAGGTTTGATGATAACCGTGAGATGGTATGAGCAATATCTGCAGAAGGACTAGGCCAGGGATTTATCTCCGGAAAGGGATTCTACCTGTGCAGAGGATGGTCCCATGAGGGTGATCTCAATCGTGGGCGCAAGGCCCCAATTTATAAAGCTCAAGCCAGTTCATGATGCCTTGATGATGAAAGGCTACAAGCATATGGTCATTCATACTGGTCAACACTATGACCCTGAGATGTCTGATGACCTGTTCTTTGATATGGGACTGCCGGGGCCGGATACCCATCTAGGCATAAGTCCAGGTGAGCCGTCCCAGCAGGTCGTGAGGATGATTGAGGCCATTGAAAAAGAGATAGTCCGGGCATCCCCAGATTGTGTTCTGGTCTATGGTGATACCACGACAACCCTGGCGGGAGCGATTGCCGCGTCCAAACTCAGGGTAAGAACAGGACATGTGGAGGCTGGGCTCAGATCCTGTGACCGCCGGATGCTGGAGGAAGTTTCTCGCAAGGTGGCTGACAGGGTCTGCCACCTTCTTTTTGCGCCCACTGTCAACGCTGTGGCCAACCTTGAAAAAGAAGGGATTGGCGCGAGGGCGAGGCTCACTGGTGATGTGATGCTGGATGCTTTCCTGACATTCTCTCCAAAGGCATCCGAGATGATAGCCTACCGGGAAGCCGGCATTGAGAAACCTTATATTTTGGCCACCCTACACAGGGCTGAGAATGTTGACCAAGCCGATGTCCTGAAATCAATCCTTGAGGGCATGAGAGAGGCCTCGGAGATAATGCCGGTGGTTTTCCCGATTCACCCACGAACACTCAAAAGAGTGGAGGAGTATGGTCTGCAAGGATACTTGTCCCAGCCCGGAAATATCCGGACGATTCCCCCGGTGGGATACCTTCGTAACCTTTCCTTGCTCTTGAATTGTCAGATTGTTATGACGGATTCCGGCGGCCTGCAAAAGGAGGCCCTCTTCGCCAGAAAGCCCTGTATAACTATTCGCGACAGGACAGAATGGCCAGAGACCCTTGAGGGTGGCGCGAACCGGCTCGCGCCATGCGGTTGTGGATTGGCCGAAGCGATAAAGTTTATAATTGAAAATCCTCCTGTGGTGCCGGAGCCAATGGCATTTGGATGCGGGCTTGCCGGGCGTTTGATAGTGGAGGCTATAAGTGAAACCTGAGATAAGTTTTCTATTTGTGAACTACGACTCAGAGGATTACCTCCTGAGGTCTCTGCACTCCATTATAGACGATTCTGTGCCAGTTCCATATGAGATCATAGTCATAGACAATGCCTCAAAGGAGGGCCTTCCCCTGCGGATAATTTCTGTTTGGCCTAAGGTTAGGCTACTCATCTCCGAGGAGAACCTGGGTTTTGCCAAAGCCGCGAACTATGGAGTCCGACAGGCGCGGGGCAAATATATCGTCCTGGTTAACCCCGATACCCTTGTCTATTCAGGCACCATAACAAAACTATACAGGTTCATGGAAGAAAACCCGGACGCGGCGGGTGTTTCTCCCCAGGCATTCTATACTACAGGTGAACACCAACCTGTTGCGAGGCGTTTTATAACCCTGGGATATATTCTGTTCGGTAGGAGGAGCATCTTTCACCGGTTTCTACCTAACAACCCTTTCACGAGAAGATACCTATATTCGGGTATTGAACATTCCCCTGTCCCGGTTGAGGTAGAGGCACTCATAGGCGCCTTCATGTTCCTACGGAGGGAGGCATTCCTGGATGTGGGCGGATTTGACGAGAGATTCTTCTTTTACGCGGAGGATATAGACCTGTGCAGGCGCCTGCACGGTAAGGGCTGGAAGATATACCTGCATCCAGGCGCCAGGATAATCCACTTTTACGGTGGCTCCAGGAAGAGGATACACCTTTTTTCCGAATATCACAGGATGAAAGCCTTCTACAAGTTTTTTACCAAGCATCTTTCTGGCCTCAGAGCCATCCAACCATTCCTCGCACAGGGACTCGCGGCAATAACCATCCTGATGATGTTCACTTCCATATTCGGCACAGAGCCAAAAGAACCTTCCTGGATAAGGGAGAGGAAGAGGAAATGAGCGCAGTCCTGGTTTCCGGCCCTGATGTGCAACCAAAAGGAGTAGAGCCGTGAAAAGAATCCTCCCGCCCATCCTGCTGTTTCTCGGGGACATGTCTGCTGTCATTCTGTCCTACATGTTGGCTTTTACCCTGAGAAAGTTCATAATGAGCCAGGTTCTTGATTTTCTACCACCAACACTGGCATTCTATCTCTTTGTGGAGAGATTTTACCTCCTTCTATTTTGGGCAATGGTATTCGTATACGAGGGGCTATACACAAAGCGTTATCCCTTCTGGCAGGAGATACTTAGGCTCTGGAGGGCAGGTCTAGTAGCCACCGGCTTGGTTATGGCAGTGATGTTCGTGACGGGCGAACCCTTCTATCTCTCCAGGATAGTGATGGTAATGGCCCTGCCCGTTAGCTTCTTGCTCCTGCCCATAGCTAGGGCCATCCTGAGAAAATTGATGACCTGGGCTGGCATCTGGCAAAAGAACGCTTGCCTGCTTGCTGACCCAGAGGACGCCTCCAGGCTCAAAAAGGTAGTAGAGGGAGACAGGGCACTCGGCTATCATGTCATAAAGATAATGAACTCTTGGAAACCAGAAGAGGGTTTTAACGGGGCCAAGGCACTCATTGTTCAGATGGAACACTTTGGTGGTGAAACCCTGAATGAGATACTTGAACACGCTGAGATGGCTGACATACCAGAGATTCTGGTCGCTCCAGACCTGGCAAACATGAAGCTCAGCAGTGTGACGCTAGAGAACCTTGAGAACCAGGTATTCCTCAAACACTCCGAGGGGCTCCTGATGCCCGGCAAGAGAACCCTGAAGAGAATATTGGACACCGTTCTCGCGGTGCTTTTTTTGATTATTACCTTTCCTCTTTATCCCATTATAGCGATTCTGATCAAGATAGATTCCCGCGGCCCTGTCATATTCAGGAACAAACGAATAGGCAAGGACGGGCTGGAGTTTATCTGTTACAAGTTTAGGACAATGTATGAGGACGCGGACGAGCGCCTTGAAAAACACCTGGCCACGAACGAGGCTGCCAGAAAGGAGTGGATAGAATACTCCAAGATAACCAATGACCCACGAATAACCAGAGTGGGTAAGTTCCTCAGAAAATTCAGCCTGGACGAATTGCCCCAGTTCCTGAATGTGCTCAAGGGGGATATGAGTCTGGTGGGGCCCAGGCCATATATGGCCTGGGAGGTCGCGAGGATGAACGGCCCAGCCAGCACTATATTGAAGGTTAAACCTGGCATAACCGGCCTCTGGCAGGTTTCCGGCAGGAACGAGATAGACTTCAAGAACCGCCTGCTCCTGGACGAGTATTACGTCAGGAACTGGTCACTATGGATGGACACCGTGATAATCCTGAAAACATTCAAGGCTGTCGTCCTCGCCAGGGGCGCATACTAAAACCTGGACTTTTGGAACCCGAACGCCGCAAAATCTGGGGTCCCTGAGAAACATAAAGACTTAGACCCAAGTTTGACACCAAAACCCAATTTCTAGCTACCCCTATGTTCTGAGATCCGCATAAAATCAAGGTTTGGTTTCTTGGAATGGTCAGTTTTGGTCAAAAA
>JBMFOM010000066.1:0-11685 GCA_049969615.1 Caldifarciminota bacterium | reverse complement strand
CAGCAATAGCATGCCGGGAAACCCGCACCAGGCCTTGATTATTATGGTTTGGCCCTCCCACGGCCGAGTTCAGGCCAAAACCCGGCCCTTTTCGGCCCTGTCTTAACGATCCGGGTTCCGTATTTCGCTGATAAAATAAGGCAATTCCCCGATCCTGCCTCGCTAAGTCCTAGAGCCATCGGCACTTTCGCCGAACTCGTTGACGGGACATCCTCAGCCCAAATACTGGTTCAGGCATCGGCTCCCGCGGCATAATATATCCGTGAAGGAACGCTACGTTGATCTGGTTGTAATACGGATCAGGGCTGGCAATGGTGGGGATGGTCTGGTTCATTTCAGGCGGGAGAGATATGTTCCGCGCGGTGGGCCTGATGGCGGGGATGGCGGGGATGGCGGCTCTGTCTTCCTGGTCGGCGATAGCAGGAAATGGAACCTCCTTGACCTGGCGCAGGAGAGGGTTTTTCTCGCGGGCGACGGCGGCAAGGGAAAGCCAAAGGGGATGAGGGGCAAAAAGGGCAGGGATGTCCTCATAAGGGTTCCCCTGGGGACCGTTGCTGTGGATGATACCACAGGAGAACTCCTTGGCGAGATAACAAAGGATGGCCAGCGGCTCATGGTAGCAAGGGGCGGCAGGGGCGGGCGCGGAAACGCGCGGTTCGCTACTCCAACCGACAGGGCACCTCAGAAAGCCGAAATGGGCACCGAGGGCGAGGAGCGCTTCCTTAGACTTGAGCTCAAGTCCCTCGGTGATGTTGGGATTGTGGGCCTGCCCAACGCTGGCAAAAGCAGTCTCCTGGTCGCGCTGACCAGGTCAAGGGCTGTGGTTGGGGCTTACCCATTCACAACTAAAAGGCCAAACCTGGGAACCCTTGAGTTGGACGAGATAAGGGGCAAGTTCACCCTGGTGGATATTCCCGGCATTATTGAGGGCGCATCGCGCGGTCGGGGCATGGGAACCGCTTTTCTCCGACACATAGAACGCTCCAGGGTCATCCTCTTTCTGCTTGACCCTACCCAGGGCGATATCTACAATCAACACGAACTCTTGATCTCCGAGCTGAAGAGCCACGATCCGGCCCTCCTTGAGAAAGAGACGCTAATTGCGATCAACAAGTCAGACCTGGTTCCAGGGCCGTTTCCTTCGGAAATAGGAGGCCGGAAGGCCATAGTTGTATCAGCGCTCACAGGCATGGGCCTGGATGATCTCGTGAGGGAGATCGCGAGGCTGTTGGCCATATGACCCCATAGTCCATACTCAAAATACGAGACCCCTGATAAAGTAGCAATAACTTGTTGGTTTGGACCAGGAGCACTTTGACCGAAGGAACTATGATGAGGCTCCCGGAGATGTACGAAGGCCAAACCGGGATTTTTCATGGGTTTCAATACATGATTCTGCGCGGGAAATGTGTTATAATTTATATATGTCCGATCTGAAATCCCTGGTCCAATCCATACCCGGAAGCAAATTCCTGCCTCGCGGGTGGTTCCTGGTTGGCGGCGCGGTTAGGGATGCCCTTTTGGGTAGGCCTGTCAAGGACTGGGATGTGGTGGTACCGGGCCACGCCGAGCGCGTCGCCAATGGGCTCTCCGTGGCTCTGGGGCGCGTTCCTGCTGTTCCCCTGGACGATGGGGTGGTAAGGGTTATAGCCGGGGATGCCTGGGTTGATGTTGTCGCCAGGCAGGGCAAGGACATCATGCAAGACCTCGCCCGGAGGGATTTCACGATAAACGCGATGGCCGTGAGCCCCAGTGGCAAGCTGGTTGATCCAACCGGCGGACTCGGTGATCTTGGCGATAGGATCATCCGTGCCCTCTCCCGCGAGAACCTCCGGGCTGATCCCCTCAGGTGCCTTCGGGCATTCCGTTTTGCATCAGAGCTGGGTTTCTCGGTTGAACCCAAAACGTTCTCTTGGATCAAAGAGGAGACCAGAGGCCTTGAAAACGTTGCTCCAGAGAGGATTTGGTTTGAGCTCAAACTGCTCCTTTTGGGTCAGCGCCTGGCTGAGGCGCTCCGGGTATCCTGGGACGCCGGAGTCCTGCCTAGCATCCTACCGGAGCTCCTGGACACGGACGCGGACTGGGGCGGGAACAACCTGCTCCACCACTCCATGTCCACGGCGGCCGTTTCCTCTGGGGTTCTGTGGAACATTGAGATAACACCATTTGTACACTACAAGAGGCACTTAACGGTCCTGGAAAATCCATCCCTTAGAGCAGTATTCATCCTCGCGGCCCTGCTTCACGACATTGGAAAACCGCACACATACCAGGAGGAAAGCGATGAGGTTCACTTCTATGGCCACGATGCCCTGGGTGCCAAGATGGCCAGGAGGATAGCCAGGAGGCTAAGGATGAGCGGTGAAGAGGCCGACGCGCTCGTGTTGCTTATAGCGAATCATATGCACCCGCACTTCCTTGGCCAGGGCGAGGGCCCCACTAGGAGGGCCATGAACCGGTTTCTCAGGAGGACAGGGGAATGGGCCTTTCCCATAGTAATCCTGACATACGCGGATGCCCTGAGTTCTATGCTCTCCCACCAGGGCGTTGTGTCGCACCTAATCCTGGCCAAATCCCTGCACGATTTCATTGAGGATATGGAGAGGGAAAAGAAGAAAGAACCCAGATTGCTCACGGGCAACGACCTGATTGCCCTGGGATTGAAGCCCGGGCCTTTGTTCCGGGAGATACTTGATGAGATTGACGACCTCAGGGCCGAGGGAAAGATAAAGACCAAAAAATCCGCTTTGGCCGCGGTGAGGGCGTTTCTGAAGGAGAGAGAAGCCTCATCAGGCCACCGCGATTGTAGCCCCTAGGTTGAAACCCCTGAAAAATCCCGGTTTGTCCTTGGTCCCTATCCGAAAGCCTCATCATAGCCAGATGAGAACCCTGAGGAAATGCCATTGTTGCGGGATTTTTCAGGGGGCCCTCTTAGAACTTGTTCCCTTGGACAAAGCGCTCCCAGTTCAAACCAGTAAGTTATTACTGCTTTATCAGGGGTCTCCTAGGTTAGCAAGGCGGCTTTCTATATCCCTATACCCTCATCCTTTTTCCCCTCCCTCATATCCTTCAGCATCCGCATGAAGTCCTCAATGTAATCGTCAAGAACCTTCTCTTCCACGAAAACTGGGCAGTGTGCCCTTGCCGCGAGGCACAACGCGTCCGAGGGCCTCGCGTCCAACTTCACGGTCTTTTTGCCCTTTGACAGGTAGAGATCGGAGTAGAAAACCCCGGCATCCAGCTTCGTTATCACCACCCTACTAACCTTCCAACCCACCGAATCCAGCGCGGCCATGAACAGATCGTGGGTCAGGGGCCTGATGTAATTCATCCCATAAAGCCCGAGCCGGAGCGAAAGGGCTTGGTCCTCAGATATCCCTATGAGAACGAACCGCTCGCCGATGGTATCCACCAGGATTGCGTTGTATGACCCGCCCAGGTTTTCAACCCCGTATATGGAAACCGGAACAGGTTCGGCCAAAAGCGCCAACGCCAGGAGCATATCCCAATTATTAACCTGAAGCGCGTGGACGATCAAGGGCCGGGCGCGAGTCTTGCCCTACTTGTTCCAGTTCTCCCGCGCCCTAGCGACATTCCGCTGGTGCTCCTCGTAGGTCGCTGAGAACAAGTGGTTTCCCTCGCCCGTTGCGACGAAAAACAGGTAGTTTGTCCGGGCGGGGTGCAGAACCGCGTCTATGGACTTCAGACCCGGACTGCAAATAGCTGTTGGCGGCAGGCCCAGCCGTTTGTAGGTGTTATACGGGCTATTGATCTCAAGGTCCTCGCCGCTCAGCCACGCTGGGTTCTTGGAGAGGACATAGCCCAGAGCGCTATTTGACGCGAGGGGCATTTTCCTGGCCAACCTGTTCAGAAAAACCGACGCGACCACTGGCCTCTCCTCATCCAGCTTTGTCTCGGATTCAACCAAGGAAGCCAAGACGACAATATCCCCGACTGTCATCCGCAATTCCTCAGCCGCCGAGAGGCGCTCCGGAGTCCAAAAGGAGAAATGTCTATCCACCATCCTGGCTATTACCGCGCGAGGCTTCTCCCCTTTGTAGAAAAAGTATGTGTCCGGGAAAAGGAACCCCTCCAGGCTACTGAGTCCCTTTAGGTAAGGGTATGTTTCTGCCAGGGAATCAATGAACCTTTTGTCCCTCATGAGCGCGCAGAACTCAGCGGAATCCAAGCCCAGGCTATCTGAGAAAAGCCCTGCCATAGCGGCCCCTGTTGTTCCCTCCGGTATTGTTACCCTAACTTCAAGGCTCGCGTTTGGCCCCGTCAAGATTTTCTTGACGGCCCTCCATTCGTGGTCGCGTTTCCTGAAAATGTAGTATCCGGCTTTTACATGCCCTTCCTTGCCGGTGATTCGGAGGAACAGCAGGAAAAGCGCTGGGCTTTCAATCACCCCCTTGGCCTTTAGGGTATCCGCGAGGCTGAGCAGGGATTGTCCCCTGCCGAGGCCAACGCGGATCTCCTCGCCGGTCGGCCCGCCAAAATATGCCAAGGCCGTGGCCCCAACGGCAATCGCTATGCCACCGAATATGAGCAATGCCGTGATTTTGGTTTTCATTCCTCTTCTGTGGGTTCGGGAACCCACCTGAGTCCACCGATCTTCTGGAACCAGTATTGGAATGTTACCTTTCCCGTCGAGTCCGGCTCGGCCAGGATCTTGACCTTTACGAAATAGTCAAAGCTGTGGCCATCGCCCCAGCCGTTGTGATCAGTATCAAGCCAGAGCGCATATACCGAATCCTTTTTGAGCACGTGCGAATAGTTATTCTGATAGGAGAGAGTGTCCGGCGCGACCAGGCTGTCCGGGCCCCACCTTGCGAACAGGGTTTTGTGCTCGTTGAAGGGTTCGCCGAAGGCGTTGAAGTCTGGCGAGACCATGCGTATGGAATCTGGTTTAGTTGTATCCATGCGGAAATCGTCAAGATAAAGGCTGAAATTGTCGTCTTTTGCGGTGTCAGAAAGGGCGTAGAGAACAAACTTGCCCTCCCCAGTGAATCCCAAGGCAGAGACCCCCTCGCCGTCGCGCTCATATATCTCCTCCACGGTATCCGTAACAGCGGAGAGGTCAAGCTCGTCCGTTGTGCTCTCTGTCCCGCCGATGGCGATGGTTTTTATCTTTCGGGCAGGTATTGTCAGGTAATAGGATGTGTCGTTCCCCTCATAGACCTTGACCCCATCAATCCAAAGCTGATAACGTTCAGCGCCAACGACATTATACCAGCTCACGGTGAGCGCGGCGCCGCCTTCCTCCACTTTCAGGTGTATCAGCGGACTACCAGCGAGACCGCGCTCGTCGCACGAGGTCCCCACAAGCACGGCGAAAAACAAAAACCCAACTCTCTTGCTCATAATTAAAATATAAGGCATGGCAGGGTTCGTGGGCAATCTATCTACATGTTCCTCCTGTATTTGCCCCCTATCTCATAGAGCGCATGGGTTATCTGGCCGAGGCTGGCGTATTTCACGGTTTCCATGAGCTCCGCGAATATGTTGCCGCCCTCGCGGGCAACTTTTTTCAGCCTGGCAAGGGCCTCGGTTGCCTTATTGCGGTTTCTATCTTGAAAGGCCCTGAGGTTTTGCAACTGCGCGCGCTTCTCGTCCTCGGTTGCCCTCGCGAGCCGTATGTCCTGGGGAATAAACTCATCCGGGTTTATGTCCGGATTAACGAATGTGTTGACCCCAACTATGGGAAGTTCGCCCGAGTGCTTCTTGAGCTCATAGATCATTGATTCATCCTGTATCTTTCCCCTCTGATAACCGAGCTCCATGGCTCCGAGGACCCCCCCGCGCTCGGATATGCGCTCAAATTCCGTCAGAACCGCCTCCTCAACCAGATCGGTCAACTCCTCCATGATGAAACTGCCCTGGGATATGTTCTCGTTCTTGGCTAGACCGAACTCCCTGGCGATTATCATCTGGATGGCCACCGCCCTGCGCACTGACTCCTCAGTTGGGGTTGTGACCGCCTCGTCATAGGAATTCGTGTGCAGGGAGTTGCAGTTGTCATAATAGGCCACGAGCGCTTGCAGGGTCGTCCTTATGTCGTTGAAGGCCATCTCCTGCGCGTGCAGGCTCCTGCCCGAGGTCTGGATGTGATACTTGAGCTTCTGAGAGCGCTCGTTCCCGCCGTATCTCTCCCTCATGGCAACAGCCCATATCCTCCTGGCAACCCTGCCCAGGACAGAGTATTCCGCGTCCATCCCGTTGGAGAAAAAGAACGAGAGGTTCGGTGCGAAGTCGTCTATGTTCATGCCCCGGCTCAGATAATATTCAACATAAGTGAACCCGTTCGCCAGCGTAAAAGCCAGCTGGGTTATTGGGTTAGCGCCGGCCTCCGCGATGTGATAACCGCTTATGCTCACGGAATAAAAGTTTCTGACACCCTTTTGGATGAAATACTCCTGCACATCGCCCATGAGCCGGAGAGCAAAGTCTATTGAGAATATGCAGGTGTTCTGGCCCTGGTCCTCCTTGAGTATGTCCGCCTGGACCGTTCCGCGGACCGTCTGGAGGGTGCAGTTCTTTATCTCCTCACGCTCTGCCTCGGTTGGCTCCCGGCCATTTTCCTCTCGGAATTTCTCCGTTTGTTGCTCTATGGCCGCGTTGAAGAACATGGCCAGTATTATCGGCGCTGGGCCGTTTATTGTCATTGACACGCTTGTCAACGGGTGACAGAGGTCAAAACCCGCCAGCATCTTTTTCATGTCATCAAGACTACATATGCTCACCCCACCTTCGCCTATCTTGCCATATATGTCTGGGCGTTCGGCTGGGTCCTCGCCATAGAGGGTCGGGCTGTCAAAAGCGACCGAGAGCCGTTTCATTGGGTCGTGCCTGGTCAGATAATGGAATCTCTTGTTGGTGCGATCCGGCCCCCCCTCGCCAGCAAACTGGCGCCGCGGCTCCTCCTCGGTTCTTCTCAGTGGGAATGTGCCGGCTGTGAAGGGGAAATATCCGGGCAGGTTTTCCAGCCACAGGTATTTCAAACGCTCACCATAATCCTCGTATTTAGGGAGCGCCACCTTTGGTATTCTCGTTCCAGAGAGGGTCTTGGTGATTAGCTCGTGAGTTATCTCCCTGTCCCTAACCCTTATGGTCAGGGTTTCGGCTGAGTAACGCTTGACTATTTGATTCCAGGAATTCAAAAGGTTCTTTGCCTCTGGTGAGAGCCTGGTCTCACACTCATTTCTGAGCTCCTCAAGCGCCCTTATTACTTCTTTGCTGAGGCCGTTTTCCTGTGCCGCGCTGAGCGCTCCCTCCAGCTGATAGAGCCTGCGCGCCAGCGCTACCTGCTCCATGCCGCGGCTCTTGTATTCCCGGACGGTTTTCGCTATTTCTCGCAGGTAATTTTCCCTTTCCCTGGGTATGATGGTGTAGTCCTTTCGGTCCAGCCAATCCTTTGAATATCTGGCCGATGGATCAATTTCCTGGCCGGTTTTTTCCCTGATCTTTTCTACCACGAGGCTGTAGAGGGCGTTCACCCCGATGTCGTTGAAGCGGCTGGCTATTGTCCCTATAACGGGCAGGTCATCGTCTGGCACAGAATGTTCTATCTTATGGTTGCGCCTGAATTGCTTTCGGACATCCCGCAGGGCCTCCCACGCCCCACGCCTCTCAAACTTATTTATAGCGATGATGTCCGCGTAGTCCAGCATGTCTATCTTTTCCAATTGCAGGGATGCCCCATACTCAGGCGTCATAACATAGAGCGATATATCTGAGACCTGGGTTATCTCCGTATCCCCTTGGCCTATGCCTCCGGTTTCAACGAAAACCAGGTCAAGACCAGCGGCCCTGCAGACTTCTATGGCATCCCGCGTCGCACTTGAGAGTTCGGATTTGGCTCCGCGGGTCGCAAGGGAGCGCATATAGACCCTCTGGTCCTGAATGTAATTCATCCTTATCCTGTCACCAAGCAGGGCACCTCCGGTCTTCTTTCTGGACGGATCAACGGATATGATGGCCACGGTTTTATCGGGGCAGTGCTCCAGTATCCGCCAGACCAGCTCATCGGTTATGGAGCTTTTTCCCGCACCGCCGGTCCCGGTTATGCCGACTACTGGCGCGTGTTTTGTTTGGATGGCCTTAACCCTTTTGAGAACCGTCTCCTTTTCAGTTCCCTCCGGAAGCTCCTCCACCAGGGTGATCAGCCTCGCGATCGCGCCGTGGTCCCTTACCTTAAGCCTCTCGTATAAGCCATCGTCGGGAAGCTCGGTCGTGGAGAAGTCCGATTTCTCCATCATTTCGTCAATCATCCCAGAAAGCCCCATCCTGTGCCCGTCCTCTGGTGAGTATATCCTTATCCCGTATTCAGCGAGCTCCTTTATCTCTCTTGGAATTATGACCCCTCCGCCACCACCGAATATCCTTATGTGGCTGGCCCCGCGCTCGTTTAGGAGGTCGCGCATGTATTTGTAGAACATCATGTGGCCACCCTGATAAGAGGATACCGCGATTGCCTGCGCGTCCTCCTGGATTGCGGCATCAACTATTTCCCCCGCGGAGCGGTTGTGGCCGAGGTGGATGACCTCAGCGCCGGCCTCAACCAGTAATCGCCTTATCAGGTTAATGGAAACATCATGCCCATCAAACAGCGAGGTCGCGGTCACAAACCTCACCTTGTTTTTCGGTTTATATCCTGCCATGCCTGCGAAAATTCTAAAGCTTGGATCAGGTTCCTTTCCAGATTGAGCTCACCTCAGCGCAATATTCCGAACCATCTCGTCAACCTGGCCTGAAAAGGCATGGATCAGCCCCTTTTCCCCGGATAGACCTCAAGCGCCCTTGCCAGTAGCTCCATAGCCCTGGCTAGCTTATCACGCTCAAGCACATAGGCTATCCTGACCTCATTCGTGCCAGCGCTAGGAGTCGCATAAAATCCCGAGGCTGGAGCCAGCATAACCGTTTCCTTTATGCCCTCAGCCTTCCAGAAATCCGAGAGAAGCCAAGCCGCGAACCTGTCCGCGTCGTCAACAGGTAGGGCCGCTATTGCGTAGAATGCTCCTTCTGGCAGAAAGGTCTTAACCCCTGGCATCTTCGTGAGTGCTTCATAAACAGTATCCCTTCGGTTCTTGTATTCGCCTATCATTGGCAGGATATAATCCTCCGGAGGTATCCCGTATGCGGCACCCGCGGCAACCTGTTCCAGTTGGGGAGGGCATAGCCTCGCCTGGCCGAACTTAAGGCAAGCGTTCCAGATGTCCCTGTTCTTGGTTACTATGTTACCTATTCTGGCGCCACACATGGAGAAACGTTTGGATATGCTGTCAAGCATTATGGCCCTGTCACGGATCTGGGGAAAAGAGAGAACCGATGTGTGGGTTACTCCGTCATCATACACGAACTCTCTGTAGACCTCATCTCCCATAAGGAACAGGTCGTGCTCGGCCGCTATCTCAGACAGCATGGCAACCTCCTCCCTAGTATAGACCGTTCCGGTTGGGTTGTTCGGCGAGCAATAGAGAATCGCCCTGGTTTTCTCGGTTATCCGGGATTCTATGGTCTTCCTGTCCGGCAGGTGAAACCCGTTTTCAACCGAGAGGGTTATGGGAACGAGCCTAACCGAGACCATGGACGCGAAGCCGTTGTAGTTCGTGTAGAAAGGCTCAAACACAATTATTTCATCGGCCGGGTCAGCGACAGCGGCCATAGCGAAGATGATGGCTTCTGAGCCGGCCGTTGTCACGAACACATCCTCCAGGTTCACATCAAGGCCAAGACCACGGTAATACTTGACCAGGGTCTCCCTGTAGAACTTCTGACCCTCAGAGTGGCCGTATGCCAGAACACTGCCTTCCCACTTTCGGATCGCGTCTATGGCCGCCGGGGGACTGGGTATGTCCGGTTGGCCTATGTTAAGGTGATAAACAATGATGCCGGCCTCTTTTGCCGCATCAGCAAGGGGAACGAGCTTTCTTATAGGGCTTGCCTGGGCCTTTTCTGCCCTCTGTGAGATACGCATAGGGGAATATTATCTAGGCTGGCTCAGCGGTCTTTCAAGGCCATTATAACCCAGATTGAACCTGTCTCAAAATACGATTTTTGGCGCCACTCAATTCTAAGAATAAGGCCCGGAGCGGATCTTATCTGAGACAGCTTCTCAATAACCCTATTCTGGGACAGGCTCTCTTTGCTCCGAAATTGCCAAACCCTTGCCCCAAATTGGATAGGGCCAAGATGGGTCATCCGGGATTCAAGCACTTGATTTTGCCCGGCAAAACCAGTATTATATAGGCCTTAGTTTGGGGGCGACTGGTCTCGACAGGGACAGCGAACCCGACGAGGCGCACGCCGGGGAGCCGTCACCCCGTTAAAAAAGCGGCAAGATACAACTGCCGAAAAGGCATACGCGTACGCCTAACTGAAGGGCGTGGTTCCCTGGGATGTTCCCCGGACCTCCCAGAGGGGCCTCATAAATCCGGGGTCGCCGGACCCCTGCCCCGTGGGCCCGGTCAGATAAAGGGGCAAAACCTTCCGGGAGGCTTGCTCGCCCGGCTCCGGAAGGAATGAGGGCGAGCTAAGCGTGTAGGGCTTTGCGGGTTGGGTCTCTGGACGGGGGTTCGAATCCCCCCGCCTCCATTGGACGCAAAAAGGAAAGCTATGTCAGAAGAGGATAAGGATAGAAGGGTTCCCCGGATAAAGGACCGGGTGCGTAAGCCTTATGAAAAGCCGAAGATCCTGGCCTCGGAGAGAAACGAGGGCGCGCTTACAATCAGTCCCCTGAAGGCGCCAATGCCTCCGACTCCGAAGAAGGGCTAGGGTTCGGCCGAAACCCTCACGCGACCCTGAGGGGCCGGGGGTTGGTGGATTTGAAACCCCTGATGAATGAATATGGACGAGATCCTCAATGAGCTTGAGAGGCGCGGGGCCTTGCTCAGGGGCCATTTTCTACTCACATCCGGCCTGCACTCTGACGCTTATTTTGAGAAGTTCAGGGTTCTGGAAAGCCCGGATCTGACGAGAAAATTGCTCTCCCTCATAGCCGAGGATGTCAGAAGGTTGAACCCCGAGATAATAGCCGGGCCAACAACCGGAGGCATACTCGTGGCATTCGCCCTGGCTGAGATCATGGGCATCGGCGCGGCCTATGCGGAGTTGCCCCCCGATGGGAGCAAGGGAAGGGTCTTCAGGCGCGAATTCCCCATAATGTGCAAGCGCGTCCTGGTCGTGGACGATGTTATGACCACTGGAGGCTCTATTCTGGATACGATTGAAGCCGTAAAAAGGGATGGCGGCCATGTCGTTGGGGTGGGGGTGCTGGTTGACCGGTCCGGAGGAAAAGACCTTGGGGTCCCAGTCCTCTCGGCCCTCAGGCTAGACATGATCGCTTGGAAGCCAGAGGAATGCCCTTTGTGCAGGGAGGGCGTTCCAATAACCGTCAGGGGGAAAGGTAAAGGATAGCCTGGCTCCGGGAATCCTTTTGGGTTCAGGAAACTTTGTCGCAGCCGGAACATGTTTCTAGAAGCTTCTGGATTTAGATCTAAGCTACTTGTTCCTGAGCGTCAACATGACGCAGGAGGATTCTCTTACCCTGTTCGCTCAAAACTAAACCCTAACCTTAGGGCCTTGGCCTCAACATCAGGATGAACGATCAATTCCCCTGAGGCTTTCAGGGAACAGATATAAGAGGGCAGGAGGGCCTTCAGGTTATCCGAGCACGCGAGAAAAGAC
>JBMFOM010000065.1:8667-11850 GCA_049969615.1 Caldifarciminota bacterium | reverse complement strand
CGCTCCTACCTTCTTCTTGAATGGGATGCGCGGAAAGGGGCCAGGAAGGGTTTCGGCTTATCACTTCGTTTATTATCTGCAGGGCATAACCCTGGAATTGCCTTTCAACACGCCTCTGGGGCACATCAAATTATAAATTATGGACAGGTGGGTGTTCAAGTTGATCGTCCACAGGCGCGCGCTTTATAATTATGCTGCTTATATAAGGGAGGTTATTTTGAAAAGGACAATTGCTGTGGCTCTGCTCGTGGCTCCTGTTTTCGGGGACGCGATAGTAAGGGTCTACGGAACAGAGAAGGAGATCCTGTCCGCTATAATGGACATGGATATAAAGGGTCTTGACAGGATCGGCGGAAAGCTCGGTCAATACACTGATTTCTGGATTCACAACGATGGTCAGATGATGGCGGTCAGAAGCCTCGGCCTGCCGGTGGAGATAATTGACCCGGATCCAAAGGCGACTATGGACAAGGCTGATGTCAGCTACATGACTTGGGCACAGACCGTCACATTCCTACAGAACAAGGCCACGACCTACTCTAGCATCTGCAACCTGGATACCTTAGGCTGGTCATACGAGGGGAGGCCCATACTCATGCTCAAGCTGTCAGATAACCCAAACCAGGACGAGAACGAACCAGAGGTCCTCATAATGGGGCTTCACCACGGGAGGGAATGGCCTGCCTTGGCAACGCCCATATTCATAATAGACACCATGACAAAGGCCTATGGCGTGGTTTCTAACATAACTGATGTGATCAACAACAGGGAGATATACTTTATACCATGCGTCAACCCAGACGGTTACTATCGCTCTCACGACCAAGGCATAGACTGGCGCAAAAACAGGCACTATTTCCCCGCATACAGCGTCTACGGCACAGACCTGAACAGGAACTACGACGGCGCTGAGAACGGGGACGCATACGGGGCCTGGGGCGCGGTGGATCAGGACAAGGCGTCTCACAACCCAAGCGAGGAGGTCCACACCGGCCTCATGCCCAATGACTCAGAGGTGCTCGCGGTGACGCGTTTCGTCAAGGCCAGGCACCTGGACGCGTCTCTTAGCTTTCACACATACTCCGAGCTCGTTCTCTGGCCCCTAGGATACACCTCCGCGAACGCCCCGGATGACACGCTCCTAAGCAGGGTTGGCCAGGCCATGGCCGCGCAGATAGGCGGTTACCAGCCCATCCAGAGCTCTGACCTCTACCCGACATCGGGTGACGCGGATGACTGGATATATGGCTGGTTCTACTACACAGGCGGAAGGATTACGCCCGCATATACCATAGAGGAGGCATCCCAGTTCCAACCAGATGAGACCGCGCTTGACACAATCGTCGTGGAGAACTTCCGTGGCGCCTTGTATCTGATGCAGGAAGCCGGCAACATAAGGAACAACACCACGCCATACCCCATAATAGGGACCATCACCGCGCCGGACACCTCTCACACCGACACCTTCACGGTTTCGTGGACAATAAAGAACTCCAACTCAAACCCGCAGAAATATCAGCTCCAGCAACTGAGGGGCTATACCGAGTTCACGGATGACTGCGAGTCCGACTACGGCTACCTTGACCTCCACTCCGGGGACTGGTCCAGGAGCACGACCAGGGCACACTCTGGAATTTATTCCTATGCGGCCAACAACACCGCGAACAACAAGTGCAGGATGCTTTCAACCAAGTGGCCATACTATGTCAAGAGCGCGAACGACTCCCTTACCTTCTGGGTCTGGTATAACACCGAGAACTACTACGACGCGGTTGAAGTCGCTGTCTCGGAGAACGGCAGGGACTGGGAGTTCTTGGACAAGTGGTGGGGGAGCAACAGCAACTGGGTTAGAAAGGCTTACTCTCTCGCGCCCTGGACTGGCAAATGGCTTTACTTCGCCATTTACTATATGCTTGATCCCGGCACGCGCGGCCAGGGCGTATTTGTTGACGACATCAAGATAGCCTACTTTACTGATGCCACCACCCTGGACACGAATATCACCGCGACCAGATACACGGTCACGGCCCCCGGAAACGGCACCTATTATCACAGGGTAAAACCCAAGAACATCCGGGGATGGGCTGACTGGTCAAAACCGGTCAAAACCGTAGTTGACATAACCTCTATCTCAGAATCAGAATCCCCGCGTGGCGGCGAGGCCTTCATCCGGAACTCAGATGGGGGGTTCGTGTTCCTGGTCCCGCAGAACGAGCGGTTCAGGCTCTCAGTCTATGATGTATCCGGAAGGTCGGTCAGGGCTATTGACGGGCTTGGAACGGGCAGAGCTGAAAACCTTTTGGATTTCAGCCCAGGGGTCTATTTCGGGATATTGACGGTCGGAAACAAACGCCTGGACGCCAAAGCAGTGGTAAAATAACCGCGAATCCAACGATTCGGCCCCCGGTAATGATGCCGGGGGCTTTATTATTTGGGAGTCATTCCAAGTTGGTTTGGAGGTTCACTTTGTCCACAGGGCGACCCTGTAGTTCTTGAAGCTGAGGAGCAGGTTCTTGGCCGCGAGCCGGGCCTTCACTATCTCAATGGGAGAATGGGCGGTCTCCATTTCCGAGAGAACCTGATGGATTCCCCCTGACATAAGGAACTCAGTCTGGCTAACAAAAAGCTCCTCTCTGAAGCCAGACTGAGCCGCAACAGCCCTAAAGATGTCCCAGTCCAAGAAAAAGGTTATATCCTGATCGCCAATACGTTCAAACGGGTCATCCGAAACCGTATGCCTGTAGTAGCAGGTCAAGGTTCCCCTTGGATAGGACGAGAGGATCACGCCACGGGGATAGCCATAGTCAACGACCAGCATGTAGCCGGATTTAAGCGCCACGGAACACTCGGAGAGGAACGAGAGTGCTTCTACAGAGAGGTCATAGACAAAACCCTCCGGCACTTCGGGTGGGAGAAACGGCAGGGCGTCTTGTCTTGCCGGGGCAGTGGTCCAAACAAATTGGTGGTCATCCAGGCTAACCATCATCATTGACCAGCCGCCGGCTTCCATGAGGAACCTGTCAAAACCAAAAGCATCCAAGACCTCGTTGGCGAGCATAACGCCAGAGAAAGACCGCGGCAGGGAATCCAACCACTCAACTCGCTCAGAGTGGCCCAGGAGCAGTTTTTCCTGCTGGGCGCGCAGGCTATGGCTTTTCTCCAGGATGAGATAATAGGTATCCT
>JBMFOM010000065.1:0-8569 GCA_049969615.1 Caldifarciminota bacterium | reverse complement strand
TCAGAGTGGCCCAGGAGCAGTTTTTCCTGCTGGGCGCGCAGGCTATGGCTTTTCTCCAGGATGAGATAATAGGTATCCTGATATATGTTTGGATGCCTTGATGATAGGTAATCAAGGATGTCCGAGGCGAGGAATCCCTTGCCGGGGCCTATTTCAAGTATGGGACCAGGAATGCCTCGTGAGACCAGGAACCTCGCGAGGGTCCAGCCAAAAACAGGGTGGAGGGACGGCCCTGTGTAGAAATCACCATCACCCTTAAAGGGCTTGCCCGTTGAATAATAGCCGTTTTCGGGGTGATAAAGTGCTTCTTCTACGAACCTTGAGAACTGAATGGGCCCTTCCTTCCTTATCAAGCTCCTTATGTGCTTTTCTGGCCCCATTATCCCCGTATAAGAAGCCTCTTCCACCAAGGCGAGGGTTTATCCTTACCATAGTAATAATAGGATGAACGCCTTAGTTTTGACATGTTGAGTATCACACCAGCAACCCGTGCACCCGCGTTGGTAAGTATATCAAAGGCCTTAAGGAGATCGCGGCTGTCGGTGCTGTGAACCCTGGCAACCAGAAGGGTGGCATCAACCTGCGGCGCGAGAACTCCGGCCTCTGCCAAAAGCAGGGCTGGCGGGGTATCAAATATAACTATGTCAAATGAATCCCTTGTCTTGGCAAGAAATGAACGGAAATAGTTTTCCGAAAGCAGGTTCAGGGGATCATATATCTCCCTGCCTATGGGAATGATCATCAGGTTGGGCAATGGGCCTTCGGCCATCACATCCTCGGGCGAAGAACCATTGACAAGTATCTCAAAGAACCCCTTCCTGTCAAGGAGGCCCAACAAGGAGCTGAGCGTCCTCTTGTTCGCGTCGGCATCCACAAGCAGAACCCTCTCGCCGGACGCGGCTAGGCTCGCGGCCAGGTTCAAGGCAATGGTGGTCTTGCCCTCTCCCGATCCGGGGCTGGTCACGCAGAGGGTACTATTCTTCTTTAGCGGACCGAAAAGCCCCGTGTTCAACGCCGCTATCCTGAAAACCTCCATGAACATTGGGTCTCTGAGAACCACCGGTTGAGCGCCGTGGACGGATTCGGCCATGTCCGCGCGGGGTATCGTAGCTATATATCTGAGCCTGTCCTCGTCCCTGCCGCCCAGGGCCCTTTCCGCCTCTTCCCGTATCGTGCTGTCCATGTATTCCATTATGAGGACTAGGGCTATACCCACCAGAAGGCCTATAATTAGGCCTAACACTGGTATCCTGAGGAAGCGGGGTTTCGTGGTCATGACTGAAGCACCGCCAGCCTCTTCCAGAACAGTGACATCGGATGTGACGCTGGCTTCCTGTATCCTTATCTCCTCATATCTCTGAGCTAGGAGGGTATATATGTCCTCAACAGCCTCCCTCTGTCTCTCAAGCTGTAGGTACTGGAGCTCCTTCTCCATTATGTCGCCGAGGTTGGCCTTTTCCCTCTCCATCTCGGCGCGAAGGTTGGATTTTGCCAGCGAAAGCGCCTTCTGTCTATCGGATATGGCTGATGAGAGCTCGGACTTCAGGCTCGCCAGCCTGGCTCTCAGGGCTTTCACATCGGGGTGGTTCTCCCCCAGAGACTTGGTCGCCTCCGCAAGCTCAAGGCTCGTGGCCCTCGCGTCAGCGAATAGCGCGTTTATCCGGGAATCGTCAATCAAAAACTCAATATAGCCCGGAATGCTGTCCGCGCCCTTTATCCAGTCTATTATGCTTCTGAGCTGACGTTCCTCGGCCTCTAGGGCCGCGAGCTGGGCATCCTTTTCCGCCAGACGCTGAGCCACTCTGGTCTGTTCCGCGGATATGTCAACCACACCCTCGCGTTCCCTGAAGTTTCGCATCTCATCGGCAATCCTGGAGAGCTCCTGGCTATATGTCTCCATCTGTTGACTAATGAATGTCTTGCTCTGTTCAAACTGGGCCCTCTTTCTCTTGAGGTTCTCGTCCACGGCGGCCCTGGCTATGCCTGTGGCAAGTATGGCGGCCGAGCTGGGGTCATCCCAGACAACCGTTATGGACATGACCAGCGGGCCTTTGAAACCGGGGCCACTGGGCAACTGTATACCGGTGGTTACCTCGCTGAGCTTTGCTATGCTTATGCTTATGCCACCTTGAAGCAGGGAGGCCACCTCCATTGGTGAAACAAGGCGAAATTCCATGAAATCACCCTCCTGGGGTTTGGATGAGAGAAGGGTGAAATGCACGAGGCTGTCCGTAAAAGGTTCGCCCAGTCTTCCCTTGCTGGTGCCCATTGGCCCCTCTACCGCGTAATACCCATCAGCCTCCATGTTTATCCTGTAGGCCCCTCTGGCGGTCGTGTCCGCTACGGAAAAATCCTCAACATAAAGATACGGGCTTCCCCTCCTGGTCACAATATAGGTTATGCCGGTTTCCCTGGCGACCCTGGCGAGGAAATCCAGGCTCATGATGTCCGCGGCAACCCTGCCCATGCGGGATTCCTGATCGCTGGAGCCAGGATAAAGATATGAAGGTATGATGTCTTGAGAGCTCTCCTCGTTCTTCTCCGCGCTGACGAGTTTTGCCGTGGCCATATAAACTGTTACGGTCTTCTGCCTGAAAAGCCAAAGGAGGCTACCGAGGAGGCCTACTGCCACCGCGGTCAGGAAAACCCAACGCCTCCTAGAGAATGCCCGGAATATCCTTCCCAGATCTATACCCTGGTTCAATATGATAAGGATAATACCTTAAGGGACCTTGATTCAACCATTGCGCGTTTGGGGGACATTTGCGCGACAGAGAATACCCTCTTGCTACAGGGTTTGCAGTGAGGCACGCTCCCGCGGTAAGCTTTGCCAATCTTGAAGGAGAAAAAAGACCCTCTTGCTCAGGATGTGAAGTTTGTGAGTGGTGTTGGCCCCAAGAGAGCTGTTGCCCTTGCCAGACTTGGGATCCGCTCGGTGGAGGATCTGTTACTACATATTCCGGTTCGCTATGTGGACAGGAGGATTCTAAAAAAGATCAGAGAGGCCAGGCTCGGTGAGGAGGGAGTTTTCCTGGCCAGGGTGGAGACATCGGGCACGAGATACTGGGGAAAGTCCAAAGACGCGGTCGCTGTGGTCTCAGATGGCACAGGCGTGATGGAGCTGGTCTGGAGGAACGCGCCTTATGTGGCGAAAAACATCCGGGTCGGGATGACACTGCTTTTTTGGGGAAAGGTCTATAGGGGAAGAGCCAGGATACCCACCGTGTTTCATCCGGAATATGAGTCTTTCTCAGGGGATGCTGGAGTTGAGCGCTCGCTGGTCGCTGGACGCATCCTCCCTATATACCGGTTGACAGAGGGTTTATCCGCGAGACACCTTCGGGTAGCCATCCAGAACGCCCTGGAGCTCTTTCGCAATGAGATCAAGGAAATTCTCCCGGAAAGCCTGCGAAAACGGAGAAAGCTCATGCCGAGGCAGGATGCCCTCTCGCAGGTTCATTTTCCAGAGAGCCTTGAGAAGGCTGAGGCCGCGCGCCAGACCCTGGCATACGAGGAACTGCTCCTGTTTTTCCTCAGGTTCTTGGGCCAAGTCTCAGTTGAGAAAGAGAAAGGTCCGCGGTTTGCACCACCAGGAGAACTTTCAAAGAGGTTCATTCAAAGCCTGGGTTTTAGGCTCACATCGGCACAGGAAAGGGTCATAGCTGAGGTTGAAAGGGACCTGGTTTCGGGCGTTCCCATGCACAGATTGCTTCAGGGGGATGTGGGTTCGGGAAAGACTGTCGTGGCCGCGCATGCGGCAGTGAGAGCAACGGAGTCGGGCTTTCAGTCCGCAGTCATGTCACCGACGGAACTGCTAGCGGAGCAGACATTCTCCGTTTTCGCTAACTACCTGGAACCCCTGGGCATGAAGGTTGTTCTTCTGGAATCCAGCCTGAGCAAGAAAAAAAGGGCGGAGAACCTAGCCCTAATTGAACAAGGCCTGGTTGATGTCGTGGTCGGTACACACGCGCTCATAACAGAGAATGTTAGGTTCAAGAGCCTGGCGCTCGCAATAGTTGACGAACAGCATAGGTTTGGGGTCGCGCAGAGGGCGCTATTGATGGAAAAGGGGAAAGCCGCGGGGGAGTTCCCGCACTTCCTGGTGATGACTGCAACCCCAATTCCGAGGACACTCGCTTTGACCTTATATGGCAACCTGGATGTATCTGTGATGGACGAGAAACCGCCGGGCCGTGGGCCAGTAAAAACCAAGTGGGTAAAGAGGAACCAACGAAAAGAGGTCTATAAATGGTTGTTCGGGGAGGCCCTGGTTGGAAGACAGGCCTATGTGGTTGCGCCCCTTATTGAGAAGAGCGACAAGCTGGAGGTGGCCGCGGCAGAAGATCTATATGAGGAGCTCGGGGGTATGGCACCCAAAGGGATCAGGCTCGGACTGCTCCATGGCAGGATTCCGCCGGATCAACGCAGGTCCATAATGGAGGATTTCCGGCGCGGTAGGATCCAGATTCTAGTTTCCACAACAATCATAGAGGTAGGAGTTGATGTGCCCCAGGCAACCAGGATGGTGGTGGAGCACGCGGAGAGGTTCGGCCTGGCTCAACTGCATCAGCTCCGCGGGAGGATCAACCGAAGTCCGGAGACGGCTTATTGTATCCTCCTTACACCTTCTTCCCTGTCAGAGGAAGCCGAGGCCCGGATGAAGATAATGTGCGAGACCGACGATGGGTTCAGGATAGCCGAGGAAGACCTCAAGCTCAGGGGGCCTGGGGAGTTGATGGGGACGCGCCAGCATGGGGTTCCGGAGTTCAGGATAGCCAACCTAATGAGAGACATAAAGATCATAAGCGCAGCGAGGGACGACGCGGTCAGGTGGTTACGGGAGGGAGACCCGTTGTCTGACTCAGAATTGAAAGCCGCGCTGGAGAGGCGAGCCAAGGCAGAAGGAGCCTGGGTTGGTTGAACCATTCCGGCCGCACGAGTTAAAATTTCAAACTGCATGAGAAACAACAAACCGGTTCCTGACCTAGCAATAGCCCTGAACACATCTGATATGGCAAAGGCACTCGCTTGGGCGGAAGAGCTCCTTCCAATCCACGACCTCTTCAAGATAGGACTCCCGCTCTTCGTCAAATACGGCCCGGACGCTGTCAAGGAGTTCAGGGCGCGCGGGGCCAGGGTTTTCCTTGACCTGAAGCTGTGCGACATACCCTCGGTGGTCGCGGAGAGCGCGGAGGCCGCGGCAGAGCTTGGCGCTGAACTACTTACCATTCACGGGTGGGGTGGTCCGGATATGATAGCCGAGGCAAAGAGAGCCACGGGCGAGAGGACCAGGCTCGTGGTTGTCACGGTGTTGACCAGCCTTAGTCCAGAGCAAATGACGAGGCTCGGAACCAACCCTAATCTGGCGGCTGGAGAGATGGCCTCGTGGGCGAGCGAGGCCGGCGCGTGGGGAATAGTTTGCTCCGGGCTTGAGGCCAGGGCCATCAAAAATGCCTTCCCCGGACTAGGGATTGTCATCCCAGGTATAAGGCTCCCCGGAGAGGAAATAGGGGATCAAGCGCGGGTTACGGCCCCTGATGATATAAGGGATGTGGCAAATTATGTCGTCGTGGGAAGGCCGATTACTCATAGCCCGGATCCAAAGGCTTCCCTAAAAAGATACCTCAGTGTCCTCGGCCATCAGGCGTGATGCCCGCGGCCATCTATCCGCCGGTCTTTAGGATCCTGATGAATTCCTTTCTGTCTTTGGCCTTGAAAAAGGCGGACCCAACTGCGAGGAACTCCGCTCCGGCCCTGATGCACTGAGCCCCAGTCTGGAGGTTTATTCCGCCATCAACAGCAATGGTGAAATCAAGCGCCTGACTATCGCGTATCTTCCTAACAGCCTCTATCTTCGGGAGCATATCATTCATGAACTCCTGACCAGCGAAGCCCGGCTCAACCGTCATGATCATAACCATGTCAACGGCCTCAAGGTGTCTCTCTATTGCATCCGGTGGAGTTTTGGGTTTGAGAACGAGACCGGTACGAAGCCCCCTTGACTCTGCCAGGAAAAGCGCCTCATCCACACCCTGGGACTCAATGTGAAAGTTGATCCAACTCACCCCTGCCTCGGCAAAAGCGGACACCATTGCCGCGGGATGGGTGATCATCAGGTGGGCCTCTATTGGCAGATTAATTGACCTGGCTACGGCGGAGCAGAACGCGGGGCCAAAGCTTATATTAGGGACAAAATGCCCATCCATCACATCAAGGTGAACAAAATCCGCGCCGGCCTCCTTGCAGGATTTTAGTTCCTCACGAAGTCTGGAAAGGTCAGCCGCGAGAATTGAAGGCGCTATGCTGATCACGCCAAATTATATCATAGATTGGCTGTCCCTCACCACCACCTGACCCTATATTTTACTAGCGTCCTGTCCTTCCAGGTGGCCTTGCCGGTTATGGCGAAAACCATGGAACGCAGGGCTATCCAAGATATGATGGCTATGGTCACCGGATAGAGGATGACGAAATAGACCGGGATGCCCGAACGCCAGCATGACACGCCCCAGAGCAAAAGCGAAAACAGAATTGCCAGAAAGTTAAACCCGGTCGCGGAACCCGGTGCGACAAAGCCCAGGGCGCCACCGAGAAGGTGAAAGATGGGAACCCAAAAGACAAGAGTAAGCCAGAAATAAACAAAGAAAAAGGGGATTATGGCGTAATCAAAGGCCGCGAACACATTCTTCGTGAAGCCCTCATATGCCTCCCGGAAATTCCAATACATCCTGCAGGATACCCTGTCCGTACCGTCAGCCATTCGCCAGTTCATTCCGTTGGCCTTTATCAGCCTACCAAGGGTCACATCGTCAACTGCATGTCCCCTGACTGCACCGTGGCCCCCTACTTTATCGTAGGCGCGCTTCCTGAGGAGCATAAACTGGCCTATTGTCAGAGAGAATATGGGTGCCCTCAAGGCATGACAGAGGCCGACCGGTAGGAGGGAGAAAACAGCCCAGGGAACTATGGGAACGATTATCCTCTCGCCGAATGTCCTGGTTTCCTCCTTTGGTATAATGGTAAGGAGGTCAGCGTCCTCAGCGAACATGGCTCCCATAGCATCCCTGAGAGCATAGGGATGGTGCCTGGTGTCCGCGTCCGTAAATAGAATGAACTCTCCGTCCGCGACCTTGGCGAGCTGATGGCAGGCCCAGTGCTTGCCTATCCAGCCCTCTGGCAGGGGTTCTCCCTTGATTACCTTGAGCCTATTGTCGCCGCGGGCTAGATTCTGAAGCAACTCCCATGTCCTGTCCGTGGACTCGTCATCCAGAACAATCACCTGATAATCGGGGTAATCTTGTGCGAGGAGGGAGTGAACGCACTGAACTATGTTCCTTTCCTCGTTTCTGGCCGGCAAGAGTATTGATACCCTCGGAAAACGAGGCGGTTCAGGATACGAAGAGAGCCTCCTTAGGAACCAGAGGTTGGAGAGCGCTATGAGTACAGCCGCACCGAGAAAGATCACGAAACCTATCTCGGGATGCCACCAGGAGTGCATGATCAAGGTCTCCTCATTAATCTTTTCAGTCCCTTGGCCAGCACAGGTCTAAGACGCATGGGTTCCCTGAGTTCGGGCAGATGTTTCCAGACGACGACGGCCGCGTTGCCAGTCCAGACGGTCAGTGTAAATATGTCAGCGTTTCTTATCAGGAGATAGGCAAGTAAACCCATGAAACCGATGAACACGGTCCAAGCGTTGGTTTTCTGCCAGAGGTGTATCGCGCCCATGGATACGCTGAGGGCAAGCGGGCCTTCTAGGAGGGTGAACCCGGCCCATACGCCAAATGTCGTCGCGACGGCCTTGCCACCCTTGAAACGGAGGAACGGAGAGAACGCGTGGCCGAGAACGGGCCCGAGCGCGACGAGAACCAGACCAACCCCTGAAACACCCAGCCAAAACCGCGCCAGAAAGACGGGCACAAAACCCTTTGAGAAATCCAGGAGAACCGCGAGCATACCCAGGGGAGTCCCGCCTCCAGCGCGCCAGACATTGGCCGCGCCGGGGTTCCTATCCCCGAATTCTCGGATGTCCTTTGAGAGGAAAAGTCTACCGATAATAACCGAAAACGGGATTGATCCGAGGAGGAATCCCAACACTGCCCACAGAATAGCGTTCAACATCCCGCCATTACCGCCTTCAGAATATATTATGAAGGGAATGCTCAGGACAGATCAACCGCCAGCTTGCCGGTGTTCCTTCTACCTTCTGGTCTAACTGACCTGTTCCCCCCTTACCCACACCCGCTCGGGGGTTGAATCAACTGAACAGAATCTCTGAGCTCACCTTGCCATTCTCAAAGGCCTCGCCGAAGGCCTGAGTGATGAGAAGGGCGGTCTGAGCCCCCCTCATGGAACCGAAACCTCTGGTTAGCTTGTATCTGGTCTTGGTTCTCAGAACAGCCCTCTCGGCTGGATTGTTGGTGATGAAGGGGGGAGTAAGTCCAAAAGTGGCGCCTGTCTTGAGAGAATTGAACCTGTCAGAGATCAAAAAGAACAGCTGCTTTAATTTGCCCGGTGGGGTATCCATACCAGCCTCGTAAAACTCATCCTCAAGCTCAGGAAACGGGAG
>JBMFOM010000064.1:0-11877 GCA_049969615.1 Caldifarciminota bacterium | reverse complement strand
GTCCTCTCCTTCATACCCAGAGAATAAGGCAAGTGGTCAATCAGGGGCCAGCTAGAGGCCAGCCGGGTGAAGGATCATTGTATCTGGGAAGACCGGATGTACCTAAGGCAATGGTTCTAGTTTCTTAGGGGCCTCAGATTGATCCCCGGCCGGGTTCCAAAGACAGACTTAGCAATGTTATCTGAGCTGATCCGTCGGCAATTCAAGGCTTACAGCCTGCCGCAAAATATGGGTTATAGCCCTCATGGCACCGTTACTCCAAGGGCCTTCATCGCGGCTGATGTTCTGGGCGCTATGTCCGGATGGTATGTTGATATGAACTTCCACATGGTTCCCTTCTTCTCGGGTTTTCTTATCCAGGTTTGGGTGCCGTCCGGATTGGTTATCATGGTATCAATGGCTGGCTCAAAGACATATCTGGCTACCGTAAGGTATTCTTTGAACTTCAGGGCCTCGGACGAGAGGGAATCCATCATAGCCCCAGCCATTATGGGATAGGGGGAGTCGTGGGCATATGCCCTATAAAGTGAATCGGCCGAGAAATAGGAAAATAAGAGGTCACAACCTACTGAGAACCCTGTCTTGACCCTTGCCTTGAAGTCTCCCGTGAGGACATTCACATAGACCGTATCCATTGGATCAAACGGAATGGCGTCAACCGCCTTGACCCAGTCCTTGACCGTCATTACCCTTGTCAGGTAATCTGATGGCATAACCGTGGCTGGGCCGGGCGCGGGAGGCCATGCAACCCCATATATATCGGCCAGGGTTTTTATCAAAGCGTAGGCCTGCGGGTTTTCCTTCGCCAGGTGCCAATGGACCCCGACCTTGACCTTTATGACCCCGCCTGATACGAGGGGTATCTCCCCGAGGACCCTCTGTGCGAGCGAGAGCTCATTGAAGAAGTTATAGACATCGGTTTTTACCACGGCCTTTTCCATGTATTCTTTCGCGGCCTTGGCGGTTCCGGTGGTCTTGAAGGAATATAGTCCTGACGAGGGTAGGTAATCGCCCCAGTTCACTAGGACAACTGTGTGTCTGTCAAGATATTTCTCCGCGAGCTTCTTATATGGCTCGCCCAGGTCAAGACAGGCCTTATTGGCGCCAGCCAAAGCGCCCGCGGCACGCTGTATGTCCGCTAGCGGTATGGTATCCTTTGCCCCAGCTATTAAAATAAACGAAAACAAGATCATTTCAGTGTCTTTCCAAATGCTTTGAGGGTTCTTTGCGTCACATCAACCAGATCTGGCAGAAACCATTTCACGAAGTCCCATCTGGTGCCGCGTTTCTCGGGGGTCTCCTTTATTGCCTGGGTACCATCCGGCCCCGTGACAAGCTCTCGCCTCGCTTCCTGGAAAAGATAGCTCCCCTCCGTGAGATACCGGGCGAAGAAATCAACCCTGGCTTTCAGCTCGCCCATCTCTGTGTCTATCTTCACCTTCATGGGTGATTCTTCTGTATATATGTTGTATATCTGGAACACGCTGTCGGCCAGCAGGAACCCCCTGAACAGCTCAGCTGACTTGCTGAAGTTGACCTCTGCCTTTGACTTGATGTCCTTCTTATAGACCATGACCATTGACGTGTCATTCGTGACCTCAACCCTGCCATAGGCATCCCAGAACTCCATGACTACCCTGCATCTTTCAACCAGGTCCTTTGGCAGTGGTTTTCCGGTTTTTTTCGCCTTTTTCTCATCCACACCCCACTTTATGCCATATGCATCGGCCAGGGTCTTAAAGTAACGATACTCATCGGGATTCTCCACCCAGAGTTGAATTGCAGTGCTTATCTTGACCTCTGTTTCCGGACGATAAGCCTCTTGTATCGGGGCCCGGTATATCACTATTTGTTTGTCTAGCTTGGTAAAGCACCTGTTCACGCCAGTGGTGGCCTCCACGCTGTTCACATAGGCCGCGGCTTTGGTGGCCGAGTCAGGATCAGTGAAGACGAAACCTCCTCTGCCGTCATACTGGCCGAGGGACGAGAGTCTGGTCGCGGCCAGCTCCAGCTCGGAAACAGCCTCTGCATATATTCCACCCTTCTTCTTTCCAATCTCCAGCGCGCCAATGATCGCGCCGGCCCTTCTCTGGGCCTCACCTAGGTCAATCAGAGTGTCCCTCTGTGACGCAAGGACCATGACCAATATACCTATCATCTTTCCTCCGGGAGATATTATAACGCAAGCGATGAGGCCCATGCCCGCTTTAGCAATGGGCTGGGGGTGGCCTTTACTCCATTAGCCTTCACAATGTCTCCGTGGCCTTCAGGGTCAACCACGGGCTCGGCCCCTTTTTTCTCAAGGCCAATCACGTGGGATTCGCTCGGCCAGGAGCCATCCCGTTCCTGCAGTCCCTGGGTGAACCCCGCGGCCATTTTCACTGATTCCCTCATTCAGAGGAGCTACCTCGCTATGGTCAGGCGTCCAGTGCAGGTTTCCTCGCCCTGTTTCAAGGTGTAGAGATACACCCCCGGTGATAATCCGGAGATGTCCAGGTCGCAGGAACCGTTTGCCTGTCTCTCAATGACTGGCCTTCCGGTCGCGTCGTATATCTTCAGGGAGAAGGGAAGTTGTGTTCCTAGAGAGAAACGCGTCTTGCTTGAGGCCGGGTTTGGCCAAACCGAGACAGACATGGTAGTGTTTTTGCCATCATAAACGGACATCGGGTAATCGTTCAACCAGGTCTGGACGCCTGTCGGGGACCAGGCGCCACCGGCCAGATCAATTCTGCCGTCCTTGTTCAGGTCACCAGGCCAGAGGTTCTCATAGTAAGCCTGAGGCAAAAGGTTTCCCTCGGATGACCAGCCAAAAGCGCCGTTGCCCAGCCAGAGATAAACATACTTCTGGCTCACATTGTTCGCGACCAGGTCAAGATTGCCGTCCCCGTTGAAGTCAGCGAAAGCCACGCCCCAGCACTGGTTCGTTGGCATCAGATTGGTTCGTTGTATCCAGGAGAATGACCCGGTCAACTCATATACATAGGCCCCGGTGCCGTTGTTGGCGCCAGCGAGATCAGAGTCTCCGTCTCCATCAACATCGCCAAGCCATAGGTCTATGAACTCCCCGGATGAGACCGGCGGCGTCATCAGTGTCCAGGAGAACCCACCATTATTGCGCCAGACATCAACTCCCTGTGAGACGTTCTGACAGCCGGCAACGATGTCTAGATCCCCATCACCGTCAAGGTCTCCAAGGACCACGGAGTGATAATCCGAGCCATCATCCAGGATATTTCTCAGGTTCCAGTTCGGGTTCGGACCGCCAAGGTTTTCATAGACCCTCACATCTTCCCTGCAGGAGACGATATCCGTGTCCCCGTCGGCATCAAGGTCACCTATGGCTAAGGCCAGGTACCAGCCCCCGGAAGCAATGCTGGTGCCCTGAGTAAAGGTTGGACTGGGCTGGCCGTTCCCATACCAAACAAAAATCCCATCGTAGAACCCGCCCATTATGTCAGGGTTGCCGTCGTTGTTGAAGTCCGCGACTCGGGGCGAATAGCAAGCCGAGAATCCGAGATTGGTCAGGTATGTGAAGCTGGGGTTGGGCTGGCCATCCCCTAGCCAGACGTATATGGCACCAGTTGGATAGCTGTTTGAATTGGCCACTATGTCCGGATTGCCATCATTGTTGAGGTCAGCGATGACCGGCTCGTAGCACTGGCCAGGTAGTGAGAGAAAGTCATCGGAGTTCAGAAAGGTCGTTAAGCAAAGAACAAAACCCATAAAGCACCTCCAGATCAACCATATTATAACCCACTTCCTGCGCAGGATCAATGAATGGATTTACAGTGATGCTCTGAAGCTTCCCAGGTATTGCGGTGTCCGGGTTCAAAAGTCATGCTATGCAATGCCAAACGGGTTGACCTTTTTATAATTCGAGGTTTCTGGCCTGCCGAAAAATCTGGGTTATGAAATACAGAACAGGACAACTTAACTTGGATTCGGTATGTGCCTTGCTTTATAATATCATCCGTGGTTTCAGCTAGAATAATTGTTTTTCTCTCTGACTTCGGGCCGGAGAGTCTTTATGTTGGCCAAGTGAAAGGCATACTTGCCGGACTTGAGACAATTGACCTTTGCCATGATATTCCTCCGGAGGATGTTAGGGCCGGTGCATATGTTCTATTTACCTCTTACAGGTATTATCCACCGGGTTCAGTTTTCCTGGCTGTGGTTGATCCGGGTGTTGGCACAACCAGGAAAGCTCTGGTCGCTAGTTGGAGAGATTATTTCTTTGTTGCCCCGGACAACGGCATACTTTCCCCTTTTATGGATAAAGATTTCAGGGCATTTGAGATCCCTGTTCCACCGGAGGCCTCCGCTACATTCCATGCGAGGGATGTCTTTGCCCCCGCGGCCAGAAGAATCGCCATGGGAGAGAAGATTGAAAATCTTGGCCGGGCCTGTTCCTCGCCAACACACTGCGCTTTCTTGTCGCCCAGGGATACTGGCGAGGGGCTCAGAGCCAGGATCATCCTGAGGGATAGGTTCGGTAACCTGATAACGGATGTGCCGGCTAAAATGCTTGAGAATAGGAACTTCGCTGTGATGGCCGGCGGCAAAGAAATATCCTCTGCCAGGACATACGGGGATGTTGAACCCGGTCAGGCCCTCGCGCTCGTAGGTTCTGGTGGTTTTCTTGAACTTTCTGTCAGGGATGGAGATGCATCGGTTACCCTTTCCCTATCAGTGGGGGATGTTGTTGAGGTAATATGGAAAACGAAGTAGGTCCGGACCCGCGGACAGAGGCTGCCGAGGCCCTTGCTGGAAAGTTCATGGAAGTTATAGCCGGTGAGGTCTTGCCCGAAGGCATGTCCATGTTTGATGGATACATCAGGCCCCCAGAAAAGGAGAACCTGGAAAGGTTCCTAATTGAGGCAAACCAAGCCGGTTTTTATCTCCATATAGCCCACAAAGATGACGCAATGGTCAGGGCAATACTCCTGCCCAGGCCTATGGCAAAAAGATCCCGCTACTGGATAAACATCCTTCTGTTCGCCCTAACCTTGCTGACCACACTGACGGTCGGAGCCATGTATGAACAGGTCGGACTCGGCGAACTTCTGAGACAACCATGGCTACTCTGGAAGGGGCTTCCGTTTTCGCTTTCAATAATGGGCATCCTTTTTATCCACGAGATGGGCCACTACATAGCGTCCCGCCTCCACGGAGTTGAAGCAACGCTTCCGTATTTCATACCCTTTCCCACAATAATAGGGACAATGGGCGCTGTGATCAGGATAAAAAGCCCAATACCGACCCGTAGGGCACTCATTGATATTGGCGTGGCTGGACCAATAGCTGGCCTGGTCGCGGCTTTGCCCTTGACCTTTATTGGTCTCAAACTCTCCTCCTTCGTGCCCAAGGCTGGGATAGAGGGAGCGCTTCTATTGGGCGATTCCCTGCTTTTCAAGCTCATGAGCTTTCTCGCAATAGGAAATCCCCCCGACGGACACGATGTGATCCTACATCCCATTGCCTTTGCTGGTTGGATAGGCTTCTTCGTCACCGCCTTGAACCTGATCCCGGTCGGCCAGCTGGATGGTGGCCATATCGCTTATGCCCTTATGGGTCGGTGGCACAAGCCATTCGCTTGGGTATTCTGGGCCGTTTTGCTGGTCGCTGGGATATTCTGGCCAGGCTGGTGGTGGTGGGCCCTGCTTATCCTGATATTTGGGGTAAAGCATCCCCCGACCCTGGTGGACACGGTCGCGCTTAATAAGGGGCGCATTGTCTTGGGGTGGATATGTTTCCTGATCTTCATCCTTACAATAACCCCGGTTCCCTTCAGTCTCGCTGTCCCAAGATGAGAAAACTGCTCCCATGGCTCCTGGTTCCGGCCTATTACCTCTGGCTCCGGACCATGAGGGTTCGTTTCTATGGCTATGACGCCTTCTCTGACCCTGTTGTGTATCTGTTCTGGCACAACGCGTTATTTCCCCTCATATTCACCCACAGGCGCAGGGGCGTTGTTGTTTTGGTTTCCACACATCAGGATGGTGAGCTGGTGGCCGGGGTTCTCCGTATATTCGGGTTCGGTCTTGCTCGGGGCTCGGCGACCAGGGATGGCTCAAAGGCGGTTCGTTCCGTCGTAGAAGGGGTAAAACGCGGCAGATCTGTTGCTATAACCCCCGATGGTCCCCGTGGCCCAAGGTATGAGTTCAAGGATGGCGCGTGGCGCCTGGCAAAGGGCCTCAGGGTCCCGGTTCTCTATGTTGGTGTCGCGTATTCTTCATACTGGCAGTTGGATTCCTGGGATGGCTTCATGATCCCGAAGCCGTTTTCCCGTTGCGTGGTTTATCTTGAAGAAGAAAGGGATACCGGGATTAGCGCTGGTGAGGCTGGCAAAAGGCTCTCGGAGGTCTCCGAAAAAGCAAAGGCCATGCTCGCGGGGAAATTGCCTGAACCTATGTGCGAGAGCCTTGAAATCCGGAAAAACAACCCCCTATAATTTTGCTATAGGAGGTTTCCATGAGAACCTTTGTAGCGTTTCTGAGCGTTGTTGGTGTGGCCCTCGGGGCCAAATACACGGTGACAGACCTGGCTGACTCTGGCCCGGGAACCCTCCGCGAGGCCATTACCCTCGAGAACGCGAACGCCTGGCCGGACACGGTCGTGTTTGATACCTTGGCCTTCATCGGTGCCGGCTACATCCCCATATCTCGCGCTACGCAGGGCGGCGAGAGCGCGTGGAGGATAAGTCTGGCCACTGAACTTCCCATGCTCTCGGACAATTGGGGCCTGACGATCTTTGGCGACATAAACGGGAACGGGACCCCGGATATTGTGCTTGACGGGAACGCTAGCGTTACCTTCGGCCTTGTCCTGGGATCAAGGTGGAACATCATAAAGGGCTTGGTGATATCCAACTTCACGAGCGCGGGGATATTCATAGGAGGAACGAGTCAGAACCAGATCATGGGCTGTTGGATAGGCACAGACCCTGAGGGCATAAACCCTGCCCCGAACTACTTTGGCATCTGGATATATAACTCGGACTCTAACCGAATAGGCACGAACCTGGATGGTTTTGGGGACGAGCTTGAGGGCAACATCATATCAGGAAACTGCGGTACGGGGCCTGTTGCGGGCATATGTGGTTTGTATATCTATCAAGGACTCAACAACCAGGTCTCGGGCAACAGGATAGGCCTGGGATACACTGGCCAACCCTGTCCGAACGGCTACGCAGGAGGAATTTATGTTAATGTCTCCTCATACTGCCTTATCGGTGACAGCGCGGGCTACTCCGGGAAGAACATCATATCCGCGGACTCCACAATAGGGATTCTCGTGAAAATGTCAGACCACATCTGGATCACGCACAATTACATCGGAACGGACACATCCGGAACAGCCTCCGGCGGGTATCAGATAAACGGCATCCAGATAGACACGAGCACATACACCCAGGTCAATGACAATATTATATCCGGATTGCTCTCATCAGGGGTTTTGGTCCGGCGTGGCTCATATAATCATATATACGGAAACCTCATAGGCTGTGGTCGGAACGGGAACCCTATCGGAAACGGAGGTATAGGTGTCTATGTCTATGACTCCTCGCAGTATAATGTCGTGGGATACAACCCATATGTGCCTTATCTGAGCTACGGAAACAGAATAGCATACAACGCGAAAGGCATAGTTGTCGGTTCAGGGCCGACGGATTTCTACACGGTCATAAACAGGCTCTCCAGGAACGACATTTACTCAAACGTGGGTCTGGGGATCGACCTCGCGAACAACGGCGTTACCGTTAACGACCCTGGAGATCCGGACTTTGGCCCGAATTTCCTCCTGAACTATCCGGTCATAACCGGAGCCACCCACTACGACCTGGGAGACTCAACCGTAATAACCGGGACAGCCGCAGTCAATTCCACGGTTGAGGTTTATCTTGCTACTGGTATCGTTGATCCCACGGGCTACGGCGAGGGCATTCATCTGGCAACCGCGAACGCTGACGGCTCTGGCAACTGGCGCGTTGTTGTGCCTGGAGGCCCAACTGTTGGCGACACCATAACATCGGTTTGCATAGATCAGACCCAGAGTACCTCGGAGTTCTCACCTTATTACACGGTTCAAAATGTCGCCGCAGAGGAAAAGGAGAAGTCCGGAGCACTTTATCTCAAAGCTGTTCCATCTGCCAGGGGCATTTTGGTGGGCTTTGGTGTGCCCCAGGCCGAGAGGATCATCCTGAAGGCCTATGACCTGGATGGCAAGCTCGTCGGGGTGCTCTGGGACGGTTTAGCCGAGCCAGGCCCGCACGAGGTCTGCTGGGAGCCATTGAAACCCGGAACATATTTGCTGTTTATGGAGGCCGGGGGGCAGAATCTATACACAGCCGCGGTGGCACCAAGATAAACCCTCAGGCCATTAGCCGTTGCAAAGGGCCACTGCCCTGCATTAACATTATGGATAATTTGGAGGAAACATGGCTGGCCACTCAAAATGGGCTCAGATAAAACACAAGAAAGCAAAGGTTGATGCCCAAAAGGGCAAGCGTTTTGCCAAGCTCATAAGAGAAATTCAGGTTGCGGCAAGGATAGGCGGGCCTGATCCTGATCTGAACCCGAGGCTCAGACTCGCTATTGACAGGGCAAGGGCCGCGAATATGCCCATGGATAACATAGAGAGGGCTATAAAAAAGGCTACAGGTGGAGAGGAAGGCACTGGTTTTGAAGAAACCATATATGAGGGATATGGCCCCGGGGGCGTGGCGATCATGATCGTCGCCCTGACGGACAACAAGAACCGGACCACTGGCGAGGTCAGGCATGTGCTGACCAAATATGGTGGCAATCTAGGCAAATCCGGGACGGTCGCGTGGCAGTTCGCTGAGAAGGGCGTCATCTATGTTGAGAAGGCAGGCGCTGAGGAAGAGGATGTTTTGACAGTTGCCGCTGATGCGGGCGCGGAGGATTTCAAGAGTCTTTCTGACACCTACGAGATAACCACCGAGGTCAGGAATTTTGGTGCTGTCAGAGCGGCCGTTGAGGCCGCTGGTTTTGTCGTATCCTCCGCTGAGATAACCCGTGTCCCGAAGAATACCATCAGGGTTGAGGGAAACGAGGCCGAACGCCTTCTCAAGCTCATGGAGGCCCTTGAGGACCTGGATGATGTCCAGGATGTCTATGCCAACTTTGACATTCCAGAGGAAGTGCTGGAGGCGCTGGCTTGAGGATAATGGGAGTTGATCCGGGTGCTAACGCGGTGGGTTTCTGTGTGGTGGAGGAGGGGAGAGTCCTCGCGACGGGAGATCTGAGACCCCGTGGTTCCCTGGGACAGAAACTGCTTTTGATTCAGTCCAAGATAACAGACGTGCTTGAGGAATTCAGGCCAGATCTTTTGGTCATGGAGGCGGTCATATATCACAAGAACCCAAAGACCGCTCTTGTGATGGGAGCGGCCCGCGGGGTCGTTCTCCTGGCTGCCACCCAAAAGCGCGTGCCCGTTGAGGAAATATCCCCCACGGCCGTGAAAAAGGCGGTCTCAGGCGCTGGCAGGGCGGGAAAGGAAAGCGTCCTCTACATGGTCAGGAGGCTCTACAATATCCAGGATGACATATCAGAGCATGTTGCTGACGCCCTGGCGGTCGCATGGTGCGGAGAGACGATGATCAAAAGCTTGCGTTGTTCTTGACGAATGCCTTATCATTTACTAAGCCCAATCCTGGTACCTCATTTTTCTCAATTCGTTTATTGATAAGGGATCCCAGGGATCATGGGGCAAAGTTTCGGCACTAGGTTACTCATCTTTGACACCTCATTTTTCGTAGGTCATTGATAGGTAAGGACTTAAGAGGAATCAAGGCGGGGAAATTGGCACCATGTTCAGAGGGGGTTCTCAGCGAGACCTATTCACATACTTGGCCCTGTCAAGGGTGTCTATCCTGCCCATGGAGAAAACGGCCCTCTGGGTGGCCCTCTTTCTCTTCTTGTCCCAGATGTTCTCAACTATCTGGAGATACCTGTATTCCCTCGGAAAATTCCGGATCATACCCACGATTTTACGCGGGTTTCCATGCTCAGGTGGCTCGTAACTCGCTAGTTGTGTGCTGCCTTGGTGTTTATATCAATCCCTTTTCCGAAAGCACATCCTCCAGGTTCGGCTTACCTATGACCTGCAGGTCATAGCGCACCCTGACCAGGGGCTTGCGAACCTTTATTACTCTAGCGAGGTCTATGGGGGTGGCCGAGAGGATGAGCTCTGCAGGCGAGGCGTTAATAGTGGCCTCCAGCTCAAGGAGCTGGTGCTCTGAATAACCCAGGGCCGGCAAGACATCCCTCACATGGGGGTATTTCTCGTAGGCCTCGGCGATTGAGCCGACAGCATAGGGAACCGGGCCCACTATTTCGCCTGCGCCAAAGAGCCTGGCCGCGACCCAACCCGCACCATAGCCCATTTCCCCATGAGTCAGGGTGGGGCCATCCTCTATGACGAGGACCCTTTTGCCCCTTATTGCCGTTGGATCATCAACGAAAACCGGGCTCGCACCGAGGATAATCCTGGCTCCCGGGTTGAGCTCTCTGGCAGAGTCTACCACAGCGTCAATCCCATCCAGGTCAGCGGAATCAACCTTGTTTATCAGTATGACATTAGCCATCCTAAAGACGGTTTCCCCGGGATGATACCTGCGCTCGTGGCCGGGCCTCAGGGGATCAGCAACCACTATCAGAAGGTTCGGTTTGTAAAAAGGAAAATCGTTATTTCCGCCATCCCAGAGGATTACATCGGCCTCGCCCTCAGCCTCTGAGAGTATCTTTCTGTAATCAACGCCGGCGTAGACCACTCGCCCGGCCTGGATATGGGGTTCATATTCCTCCATTTCCTCTATGGTGCAGTTGTGTTTCTTCAGATCATCAAAGGACGCGAAACGCTGGCAGATCTGCTTTCTTAGATCACCATAGGGCATGGGGTGTCTTATTACGACAACTTTTTTGCCGTGTTCCTCAAGGATTTCGGCAACCCTGCGGGTTGTTTGGCTCTTGCCGGAACCAGTCCTGACAGCACAAACCGCGACTACAGGCCTCTTTGACTCCAAGGTAGTGTCTTCTGGGCCAAGGAGCATGAAGCTCGCACCAGCGGACATTGCCCTTGACGCGATGTGCATGACATGCTCGTGGGTGACATCTGAGTAAGCAAATACCACCAGGTTCACCTTCAGTTCCCGGATTATCTCCTCTAGGCGCTCCTCGCTGTATATCGGTATTCCCTTGGGATAAAGCTCTCCTGCCAGCTCTGGTGGATAAAGCCTGTCGGCTATGTCGGGTATCTGGGTTGCAGTAAAGCCAACAACCTCGTGGTCAGGGTTTGATCTGAAGACCATGTTAAAATTGTGAAAATCCCTTCCAGCGGCTCCGAGGATCAGGACTCTTTTTTTCATTGAGCTTGAAAATATAAGGAAAGTATCCTATCCGGCGCAAGCTTGAAATACATTTGCGAAAGGGCTATGGCCCTGATCCCTTCCTCAAATGTTCCAATGGTGCTCATTGACCTTGCCATAACCTAAGGACTAAGAAGCTCAATTTTTGCTCCTGAAACCGCCAAACCCCTTGCCCCAGATTGGATAGGGCTAAGGGAATACAGCCGGGGAAAGGATCACATATATGGAACCCCCGAAAAATCCCGGTGTCCTTCATCTCCATCCGGGAGCCTCATCATAG
This sequence comes from Caldifarciminota bacterium, assembly GCA_049969615.1. GTDB lineage: Bacteria > Hydrothermota > Hydrothermia > JBDRYB01 > JBDRYB01 > JBDRYB01. The sequence continues at coordinate 208 of JBMFOM010000064.1, read as the reverse complement.
CCAAAAGAGAACCCTGATGGAATACTATCTTGGTGGGATTTTTCGTGGACCCCCTCTTAGAACCCTGTTCCTTTGGACAAAGCGCTCCTCCCCCAAACCAGTAAGCTATTATTGCTTTTATCAGGGGTCTCCCAAATACCCTGTTCGCTCAAAACTAAACCCTAACCTTAGGGCCTTCAATCGCTCAAAATAAAAAACTAACCCTAAG
>JBMFOM010000063.1:0-11955 GCA_049969615.1 Caldifarciminota bacterium | reverse complement strand
AGAACAGGTTTCTAAGAGGGGCCCCCTGAAAAATCCCTTCACGAGGGCATTTCCTCAGGGTTCTCTTCTGGCCATGATGAGGCTTTCGGATATGGACCGGGGGCAAACCGGGATTTTTCAGGGTTTTCTATAAGGGGGAATCATCTCACCTTCCTCCACTTGAGCCTGTATATTTCCCTTTCGTCAATCAGAAACCTGGCGATATAGATGCCGACAGGCCCATCCACAGCGAGCGCGCCATGGCCAGGCTCTCCGATGTTCATGTTTTGCGTACGCTGTCCGACGATGTTATATATGTCAATCCTCGCGCTTTCTCCGGGGTTCCAGAAATAGAGGGAATCTCCCGGAAGGGATGTCCAGAGAAGCCTCTTTACGGTGAAAGGCTCGGGGCACTTGTGCCAGAACAGATAAACAGAATCAATCCGGAAAACAGAAGCGAACCCGGGAACAAATGTTATCTCAAGGGCAACCCTGAGACCCAAAGCCGCGCTGTCAGAGCCCGGCGAGAGCCACACGCTCCCGTTGGGTCCCCTGCACTGATAGCGAGCCCGAAAGCTGGCACCCCTGGTCTGGCCAAAAACCCTGAAGCTATCAAGGGCAACCCATTTCGTAGCCTCAATGGTTGGCAGTATCAGGATGTGCCTGGGCTTCCTGTCATAAATGTTGCCCCAGAAATCCATTGTCCTGCCACGGCCGGCCGCGTAGATTGGGAATGTGTCCAGCCTGCATGAGCCTGAGAAATAGGGCCTCCGGCCAAGGTTGTAATAAACCTGGGCATATGTATTCTGATCAGTGGCGGTATTTTCCTTGTTTAGGATGAGGATATCAGGCCAGCCGTCCCGGTCATAGTCCTCGGAAAACAGACCATATCCGCCAGGAGACTCCAGATATGTGGTGTCGGATTCAGAAAAAGAGCCTCCTCTGTTCCAGTATATTATGGTCTGGGGATGTTCGTTCGTTATTTTTCTGGCAAGAATGAGGTCAAGCAAACCATCTTTGTCCAGATCCTCCAGCCAGGCCGCGGTCGCCCCGCGGGAATATATCCTGAGATTGGGATAGTAGGAGAACCCCATTGGACTTCCATAGAATATAGCGGATTTCTCGGCCTCCCTCTGGGGGAAAACCAGATCGAGATAGCCATCCTTGTTCAGGTCGCCGACGGTCACGCCATAGGCACCATGGGTATCCAGGGATTTTCTACTCCTCACGGAATACCCACCAGGCCCTCCCCAGTATATATAGGAATCAACGCTATCGTATCCCCAGGAGGCATATGTGTTGGCGAAGACTATGTCCAGGTAGCCATCCCGATTGAGGTCGGCAACGGTGGTACCGTGACAACCGAGCGTGGGCAGGAGCGTCTTGTTGGCCTCGGAAAAGCCAAGCGGCCCTCCCCAGTATATCACGCTCTTGGTGCTATCAAGGCCTCTTATGGAATCCCTGAACACAGCCATGACCAGGTCCTCGTAGCCATCAGAGTTGAGATCAGCGCTGACCGAGGCCTCAGTGCACCAAGATGCCAGGCTGTCAATCTCGCCATTCCAGGGCCAATCCCAAAGTATCAGGGAATAGACCTGCGTGGTGTCCGGATACTCAAAATTTCCCATCACATCTATGACCAGGTCAGGTAGTCCGTTGGCGTTGAAATCGGAGATGCTGTGCCCATCCAGGAAAACCCTATCCCCATAAGCATATTTAACGCCAAAAAATTCAAACTTCCCCTCGTTGTTCAGAAAAACCCTGAAGATACTATCCGCATACCACTCCCCACAGGAAACGGTTATATCGGGCCAGCCGTTATCGTCCAGGTCAGTATCCTGGCCCCTTATCCGGAGGCTATTCTGGGTGGCCACGAGGCCAAGGCCCAGGTGCCAAGTGATGGGCTCCCCGCTAAATCCGTTGGGAAAATAGGCCTCGCGAGCGTTGTAACCCTGGCAGAAACGTATGACTGATGTGTCGGCAAGAATGAAGAGGACTAGTGCGCTCATCATCTCACTATGAACCTACCGGTTAGACAAAAGCCCTCGGCCTTTATCACTGGGAACCAGACGCCCCTTTTTAGCGCGGGGGCAAAGTCATGCGTCCCTGGTCCGAGGTATCCAGCGTATATGGTGGAAACGAGCCTACCCGGTGGATCGTGTATGTTGATCTCAAGGAAGACCCGTTCCGGCAAAATGAGCCTGAATCCGCCCATGAATGGAGTCAGGGAAGGGTCCCCCTTGGCCCCAGGGGTCTCAGACGTATTCGTGCCACAGTCCCGGGCGGAATGAGGGTCGTCAAGAACCCAGAGGGTCGTTGGGGACTGGGTTCCAAAAACCACCTCGGCACATCCATCGTCATCAACATCCGCAACCGTTATGTCGTGAATATCAAAGCCCATTATCTTCCTCCAAGCGAGAGAACCCGTCGCACCAAATATGCAGTTGAGGGTATCGTGGTAATGGGCTGATGAAAGGACCTCAAGCCAGCCGTCGCCGTTGATGTCAGCAATGGCAGGGCCCCTGTGAACATCGCAGTTGATCGGATATGTCCACTCCACAGAACCATCAACCGAAAAACAGAACAAGAGGCCATCGGAACTGCCAATGACTATCTCAGGGGAACCATCCCGGTCCAGATCAGCGAAGGATGGGGATGAGTTGGTGTATAGACCTATATTGTATTTCCAATCAAGAGAACCCTGGCCAGTAAGGCAATAGACCCAGCCATCTCCGGAGCCAAAAACTATCCGTTTTGCCCCAGCAGCATCAATTATACCAGGAGAGGACCAGATTGTCCCGTCAGTCATATATGTCCATAAGAGATTTCCGTTTCTAGCGTTGAAGCAGTATAGAGAGCCGTTCTCGCACCCAACAAGAGCCTCTGGAAGGCCGTCGCCGTTCACATCGCCGAGGGCTGGCGAGGAGGGGCCTATATCCCGGCCAGCCAGAGCGGCCCACCTGACCGAGCCTGTCAACCCATCAAGACAATACAAGACATCAGACCTTGAGCCGACAAAGACCTCTGGCCTGCCGTCTCCAGACACATCAAGAGCCGTTGGGGACGACCATATCTGGTCATGGGTATCAAAGCTCCACTTCACCGAACCCGCGGCTGAAAAGCAATAAACCCGTCCGTCAAAACTCCCCATCACCACATCCAGCTCTCCATCACCGTCAAAATCCTTTATTAGGGGCGCAGTTATCGCGTCAGAGCCGGTCGCATAGCTCCACAGGAGGGAACCAGTCGCGCCGTCAAGGCAATAGACCGTCCCCGCGCAGGAACCGAAAACAACCTCTGTGTGTCCATCGCCATCCAGATCAGCAACACCTGGACCGTAGGTTTCAACCATGCCGTCAGCTTGAAAACTCCATTTTATAACAGGGGTATCGGTTATCGCTCCCTTGGTGATTTGGAAATGGCTGTGTGAGTTGTCAGCGCCATACTGAGTCCATGTTCCCGACGTCCAAGCGAAAACAACAACCAACGGCATATTAATATTATATCGGCGAATTTCCTGGCGAATCAATCTGAGACTTCACCCAAAACGCGAATCGTTGCTTCAAAACAGATTGAGGCTGTCTCGCGATAAGACGAAACCCTTAAAAATCCCGGTTTGTCCTTGGTCTCTGTCCTGAAACCTAGCGAATGGGCCCTAGAGCAGGCCGTTCATGCCCCACGCGCTGTGATGGCCCTCCGGTAAATTGCGAGTCTGTCAAGGATCTCCAAAATGCTATCTCCACCAAACTTTGAAAGCATAGCATCAAGCAAAACAATTGCCAGGATGGCTTGCGCTATAACGGCCGCGGCCGGCGCCACACAGACGTCTGCCCTCTCAACGAGCGCAGGGCCGGGTTCAAGCGTATCAATATCAAAAGAAGGTAGAGGCTCTTGCTGAGTTGGGACCGGTTTGACCCAGCACCTGATCAATACGGGCTGTCCGTTTGTCATTCCCCCTTCTATGCCCCCGGCCAGATTGCTCGTCCTTTCAATCCGGTGGCCTTTCACAACGAACCCATCCATGGCGTCCCTGCCCTCCATCCCGGACTGGGCTATACCCTCACCTATCTCTACTGCCCTTACGGCCGGAATTGACATTAACCAGCTGGCTATCCTGGAATCAAGCCGCTTATCTGATTCTGTGTAATCCCCGACACCAGGGGGCAAGCCCATTGCTCCAACGACAAAAACCCCACCTATGGTCGTCCTCTTTTTTCTCGCTGTTTCAATGGCCTCAAGCATTTTCGGGGTCGCGGCCGGATCCGGACATGATATTGGGGATTCACCGGCAAAAACGAGGCGCTGGCCATGGGATTCCGGAACTCGGGCAGAAACCGACCCTATTCTCTCAATATAAGAGAAAAGGTTAATTCCAAGCTGTTCAAGGGTTCTCAAAGCAACGGCTCCGAGAGCGGTCTGAGCCGCAGTGGCTCTTGCGGACGCCCTCTCCCAGACATCCCGCGTATCCCCGAACCCCCTCTTCAGGACGCCTGGCCAATCAGCGTGGCCGGGCCTTGGATGTTTCGCGGGGGCCGCATCCCAAGCCTCGGTTGATTTGTTCCTGACCAAGATGGCTATCGGACTGCCGACGGTAAAGCCGTTCCTGATGCCGGATAATATCTCGCACTCGTCGGCTTCACTTACCATACGAGAGCTCCTGCCGGGCGCGAGCCTCCTCTTTGCAAGAAACTCGTTGATGTAGTCTTCAGACAACGAGACTCCGGATGGGATGCCAGATATTATTCCCACGATTCCCGGGCCGTGAGACTCGCCAGCAGTGATGAGCCTCAACTTCTCCATGACGAAAAAGGATAAAGGCCCATGGCCCTTCGTATTATCCAGAAGGGAAGGGCAAAAACGAATCCCGCGATGAAACCGCCAGCGTGGGCGAGATATGCCACACCAGCGCCCCCCTGGGCCGTTGTGAGCCAGGCGTTGAGGAACTGAAAACCGATCCAGATGAGAAGATAGATGAACGAGGGGATCACGGCGAGACCACCATAAAACATGAAGGTCACTATTCTTGAGCGAGGGAAGAAAAGCAAATAAGCCCCCAAAACGCCGGATATCGCGCCAGAAGCACCAACCAAGGGAATGTTTGAATCAGGAAACAGTATGGTATGCGCGAACACCGCGGCCACACCTGACAGCAAGTAAAAAAGGGGGTAGAATACCCTGCCCAGAACATCCTCAACATTGTCCCCAAATATCCACAGGTAGAGCATGTTTCCCGCTATGTGCAGGAGGTTTGCGTGCATGAACATGGACGAAAAAATCGTCGGCCAGTCGTAAAAAGCGAGGAACCTGGCCGGCGTGAAGCCCCACTGCAATATAAACGATTCAAACCCGGTGGGGTTGAAGAACTGATAGATGAAGACGAGAATATTGATCCCTATTAAAATCAGGGTCCAGATCGGGAACCGGCGGTGTCGCTGTTCATCCATTATGGGAATCATATTGAAATTATAACCTATTTTCCTGTGCAGTATCATGTTTTTGAGACCCGCGTGATCCTTTCCACGGCTATACTCTCCTGGCCCTATCCAAGTTGGGGCAAGGGTTTGGCAATTTCGGACCAAAGATTGGGCTTCTCAAGTTATGATAATGGCCACGAGCACTCTAACACTATTTGCAGAAAGAATCACGCGCCTGTATTGTTCTTGCGTGACACCAATGGGAGGCCTTATGCTTTGACGCGCGAGGAGGTATTAAAGATGAAACTGAGGTATTTGGGACATTCGGCTGTCCGCATAGAGAGCAGGAAGACAGTGCTCATAGACCCGTTTCTGAAGGACAACCCCATGGCAACAGAGAAACCCAATGACATCAAGGAGGTGGATGTCATAGTGGTGACCCATGACCACGCGGATCACCTGGGAGATGCTTTTGCCATAGCCAAAAAGACTGGCGCGGTGATAGTCTCCCAGCACGAGATAGCGGTTGAGGCTCAAGCCAAAGGCCTGGTGGCAGAGGGCATGAACATCGGCGGTCCTGTGACTGCCAACGGCGTAAAGGTTTGGCTGACACCTGCTTTCCACACATCATCGTCGGGCGCGCCCACCGGTTGCGTGGTTGAATTGCCAAACGGAAAGAGGGTGTATCACGCCGGGGACACGGGTCTCTTTGGCGACATGGCGCTCATCGGCGAGATGTTCAGGCCAGATGCTGCTCTACTCCCTATAGGGGGAAGATACACCATGGATGTCGCACAGGCCGCGAGGGCGGTTGAACTCATAAAAGCCCCCGTGGTCATACCCATCCACTACAACACCTGGCCCCTGATAGAGGCTGACCCCGAAGAGTTCAAGCGCTTGGTCGGCAAAAAGGCCCAGGTGGTGATTCTCAACCCTGGCGAGGCATACACCTTTGTCGGGGTAGGACTATAAACAGGGGCACAAGCCCCATGGAGATTTTTAGGATGAAGAAGCTTTTGACGATATGCTCTTTGGTTATGGTAGTAGGTTGCTACACCATGGACATAAACATGAGCGTGAAGAAGGATGGCTCGGGAAAGGTCTCATTCGTGGTAACCATACCATACTTAGCCCCTGAAGGAGGCCAGCCCGACACAACCCTTGATAACATGCGGGCCACTCTCAAAAATATGGGACAGGGAAAGGGGGGCGCAAAGCTCCTCAAATACAACGAGAAGATAGACACAGCCGCCGGAAACATAGTAATGACCGCGGACTACTCGTTTAAGGACTTCAACAAGTTCTTCAACGGTGAGGGAGATGAGTTTTCGTTCAAATTGGACAAAAACGGCAAGGACCGCACCATCACCTGTATCTTCAAACAGGATAGCCTGATGTCAACCGAATTGCCTGATAACGCCACTTCCGAGGACTCCGCGAGCGCATCAATGGGCGAGTTCGTGAACATGTTCTTGGCCTCAGCGATGTTCAACCTGGTCCTTGATGTTGAAGGGACGGTTTCATCGCACAACGCGGACTCGGTCAAGGCCGGCAAGATATACTGGTCAGCGCCGTTCTACTCGGAGACACCCGAAACAAAGACGTTAACGGTGAAATACAAGGTGAAATAAGGGGTCCCCTGAAAAATCCCGCCGCGAGGGCATTTACTCAGGGTTCTCTTCCAGCTATGATGAGGCTTCCAGGTGGGGACCAGGGGCAAACTGGGGGTTTTCAGGGGTTTCCTAATAGGCGCTTTGTTTTCTCCCTGCAGTCTTAATTTCTGGAACCAAAAATTCCATTTACTCCTTTATATAACTTATTTTCCCGTGATTTTGTCAACCAGAATACAACCGTGGAATAAGCGCATGAACGCTTGAATGCTACCGCGCCGCGGCATTAAAATTCTCGGCCTATGGCAGGCAAATTCAAAGGGGGAATTCACCCCCCTTACCGAAAGCTGACATCCGAGAAACCATTGGAGAGCCTTGAGCTTCCCGGAGAAGTCGTCGTTCCGCTTTCCCAACACGCCGGCGCACCAGCAAAGCCCACCGTAGAGAAGGGCGCTGAGGTAAAAGCCGGAACACGGATAGGCGAGGCCCAGGGCTATATCTCCGCTAATGTGCATTCCCCCGTTGCCGGAACAGTCAAGTCCATCCTTGAGAAACCCCACCCATCCCAGACCAACCTCGTTCCATCCGTTGTGATAGAGGTCAATGGAACCGAGGCTGAGGAATTCAAAGAAGACCCGAACTGGGAGGACGCGGCACCGGATCTAATCCGAGAGCGCGTTCTGGGGGCCGGCATAGTGGGAATGGGCGGTGCGGCATTTCCAACACATGTCAAGCTCAACCCTCCAAAGGAGTTTCCCGTTGACACAGTGATAATCAACGGCGGGGAATGCGAGCCGTATCTGACCGCAGATGAGAGGCTCATGCGCGACTTTCCGGAAGACATAGTCGGGGGCGCGCACCTGATAAAACAAGCAACTGGTGCAAAACGTGTGATAATAGGTATAGAGGACAACAAGCCGGCCGCGATAAATGCCATGAGGGAGGCCGCGAGATCATACGGGTTTGAGGTCGCATCCCTGCACTCCAAATATCCCCAGGGATCTGAAAAGCACCTCATAAAGGCCCTTCTCGGACGTGAGGTTCCCTCTGGTGGCTTACCCTTCCATGTCGGCGTTCTGGTGCAGAATGTAGGCACCGCTAAGGCCATATACGAGGCCGTAAGGTTTGGTCGGCCTCTTACCGAAAGGGTTTTGACGCTTTCGGGACTTGGCGCGAATGGCCCGGGAAACTACCTGGTGAAGGTCGGCACCCCATTTTCCCATGTGATAGAGAAGACCGGAGGCATGTCAGATAACACAATAAAGATAGTTAACGGAGGGCCGCTTATGGGAATAGCCATCTGGACAACCGAGGTGCCCGTAATAAAATGCACTTCCGGCATATTGCTTCTGACACCGCGGGAAACCTCGGAGATCACAGAGGGGCCGTGTCTGCGCTGTGGTAGTTGCGTTGAGGCTTGTCCAATGTGCCTCTCGCCATACCTGATTGCCAGGGAATCCGAGGCCGGCTTCTTTGACAGGGCAAGGGAGCATCATGTCCTTGACTGCATAGAGTGTGGCTCCTGCGCCTACGTTTGTCCAGCTCACAGACACCTTGTCCAGCACATCCGCTACGGCAAGTCTGAGGTCTGGAAACTGATAAAGAAAGAAAGGGAGGTGGTGACCGCATGAAGTTCATCCTCACCTCATCACCTCACATACTCACCCCCGAGAACACCAGGAGGGTGATGTATCTGACCTTGCTATCCCTCCTGCCGCCGGTTGCGGCCGCGGTCTATTTCTTCGGATTTTATCCGCTCATCCTTGTAGCTGTATCAGCCGTCACCTGCGTTCTGACCGAGCTCATATTCCTGATCTGCCGCAGGAAGGACCCGCGCGCCTCCCTGGATGGCTCCGCTCTCATCACCGGCGTCCTCCTGGCGCTGACCTTGCCGCCTTCTTTCCCTTGGTGGGCCGCGATAATAGGCGCGGCCTTCGCGATAGCCATAGGAAAACAGGCCTTCGGCGGCCTAGGATACAACATATTCAACCCCGCACTTCTGGGAAGGGCGTTCCTTATGGCCGCTTTCCCTGTCCAGTCAACGACCTGGTCAAAGCCCATCACTCTCGCACCGGACGCTTTCACGGGCGCTACCCCGCTTGCCCTCGCAAAGTTCTCCGGCAAGCTGACCCCGCACCTCTCGCTTTTCCTGGGCAACACCGCTGGTTCAATAGGTGAGACTTCAACCCTGCTGATAATCATTGGTGGACTTTTCCTGATAATACTCCGCTATGTTGATTGGCGGCTGCCACTGAGCTACCTGGCGACCGTGGCCGTGTTCGGGGGAATATTCTGGCTCATAAACCCCACTAGGTTCCCCCAAGACCCCTTGTTCCACCTGATGTCCGGCGGCCTGATGCTCGGCGCTTTCTACATGATAACCGACATGGTCACCAGCCCTGTCACAAAGCTGGGCAGGGTGATATTCGGGGCGATAGCCGGAATACTCGTTGTTCTCATAAGGCTATTTGGCGGCCTGCCAGAGGGAGTTATGTATTCAATCCTGTTGGCGAACGCCATAAGGCCGTGGATTGACAGGCTCACCATGCCGAGGGTGTTTGGTGTGTTCAAGAAACCGGGCCCCCCTGGAAAAAGCGAAAAATCAGCGAGTAATCCCGTGACAAAGACCTCAGGAAATCCGGTTGTCTCTCCTTCTGATTCTCCTTCGGACCGTGCTTTTTTAAGGGGCTTGAAAAAGGAGGCCTCCTCATGAAGTTGGCTCTTAGAATGACACTGGTTCTCACCGGAATAGGGCTTTTCTCGGGTGGCTCCCTCGCGCTAACATACAACGCCACCATAGAGAGGATAGGGGAAAATGAGAAGAGGGCAAAGGAACTCGCGGCCAGGGAGGTCATCCCTGGGGCGACAAAGGTGGAGGAAACTGTGATTGACCGGGACTGCAGTTATTTCAAGGGATACGACGACGCTGGCAACCTGGTTGGCTACGCTATCCTGAACGCGGAGCCGGGTTTCCAGGGGAAAATAAAGCTCATCTTCGGCGTGACTCCGGACTTCAAACACGCGACAGGCCTCATAGTCCTGGACAATGTGGAGACCCCGGGCTTGGGCAACAGAATAGTTGAGAAGGATTGGCGCGGCCAGTTTTCGGGTCTCGCTCTGCCATGCGAGGCCACAAAAGGAGCCAAATCCTCAGACAACCAGATCGTCGCCATAACAGGCGCGACCATATCGTCAAAGGCAGTTGTCCGGACCATCAATAACGGCCTGGCCAAGTTCCAGGAGGCTCTGAAATGAAAAAGGGATCGGCAATATATGAGTTTCTCAAGGGCCTCTGGAAAGAGAACCCTGTTTTAGTAATGCTACTGGGCATGTGCCCCGTCCTCGCGGTGTCCAACACCGTGATAAACGGGTTTGCGATGGGAATGGCGGTTCTCTTTGTCCTCGTCATGAGTAGCCTGGTCATCTCAATGATCAAAAAAATAATTCCTTCCCAGGTGCGCATACCCTCTTTCATCATCGTGATAGCCACCTTTGTGACCATGGCCGACCTGTTTCTGCGTGCCCAGTTCCCTGATATATCAAAGGCTCTCGGACCCTTCGTGCCCCTGATTATAGTCAATTGCATCATCCTTGCCCGCCAGGAGGCATTTTCCTCCAAGAATAACCCCTGGAAGTCGGTCATTGACGCGTTTGGCATGTCCTTGGGGTTCACATGGGTCCTGATTCTCCTGGGAGCGGTCAGAGAACTGCTCGGTTTTGGGACACTCGCGGGTTTCCGGGTCCTCGGCGACTGGTTCGCACCCTGGATAGTGATGATCCTACCGCCGGGCGCGTTCATAACCCTCGGAGTTTTTGTCGGCCTACAGAAACTCATCATAAGGAGGACAGGATGAACCTGATAGCCATCTTCATAGCCGCTGCGGTGGTCAACAACTTCGTCCTCTCGTATTTCCTGGGAATATGCCCGTTCCTCGGGGTTTCGGGCCGGACGTCATCTGCCATTGGCATGGGTTTCGCCGTGACCTTCGTGATGACCATAACCGCGATAGTTACCTGGCTGATAAAGCACTATTTCCTGCTGCCCTTTGGCCTGCCATTTCTTGAATATGTCGCGTTCATCCTGGTCATCGCGTCCATGGTGCAGTTCGTTGAAATGTTCTTGAAAAAGGCGGTTCCGCCCCTTTATCAGGCTTTGGGAATATATCTCCCTTTGATAACGACCAACTGCGCCATATTGGGAATGGCCCTCTTTGCCTCCCTAAGGCAGTACAACTTCCTTGAGGCCCTGGTATTCGGCGTTGGCGCGGGACTTGGATTCACTATAGCTCTTCTCATCATGGCGGGCATAAGGGAGGAGCTTGACCTCGCGGACGTGCCGAAACCCCTCAGGGGGGCAGGCATAACCCTGATAATAGCGGGATTGCTCGCCTTGGCGTTCATGGGCTTCGCGGGGATGATAGGCTCCAGCTAGAATATCATCGGGATAATTCCCAACGCCTCGTGGGAAGCTGGCTAGCGAAACCCCTGACGGGGTGCCAGGGGCTATCCAAGTTGGCCCGTGAACACGACAAACCAGCGCCTGACGGTCTTAGCGGGGTGTATGCGTAGCCAGAGGTCGTCCGGCAAGCTGAAGACAATAGGCTCTGATAGAACAACATCAGCATCAGTTTCCACGCCGGGGAGATCCGCGGCCACCACGATCATTGAGTTTATCTTGGACTCGTGCTATTTCTTTCCTTTATCATCCGAACCGGATTCTGGTGATCTCTTTGAACAGACTCTTACTTTATCAACCCTCCAATATTGAGCCTGTCCCAGAATAGGGTTATTGAGAAGTTGTCTCAGATAAGATCCGCTCCGGGCCTCATTCTTAGAATTGAGGGGCATCAAAAAATCGTATTGTGAGACAGCCTCTATTTTATTCATAATAGACCCCCGTAGTGAGGACTGTGAAGACGAGGTCAACCAGTTTCCTGGCGAGGGCCGCCTTG
>JBMFOM010000062.1:0-11974 GCA_049969615.1 Caldifarciminota bacterium | reverse complement strand
GCCAAGGAAGGCCAAACGGGTTGAGGGTCGCTCACTCACCCTGGCCAATTGCGAGGAGAACACGCTAAGTTGTTGTGCTCCAAGAACTTACAGGCTATCCTAAATCAGGCCTTACCTCTGGGAGGCGAGGATATGTGAGAGCTCAGGAACGCGAATACTTGATCCCGCCTATGGAGTAGGTTATAATTATCTGGGTCGCGAGACCTTTTTTGATTTTATGCTACGGATTGGAACGGACATAGTCAACCTGCCGCGGTTCGCCAGAGCGCTTGAGCGATGGGGAGATAGGCTTACCCAGAGGCTTTTCACCCGGGGTGAGATTGCGAGGGCCGAGGGCGCTCACAGGCTCAAGGAACTTGCCGGTGACTTTGCGGCAAAGGAGGCCCTCCTCAAGGCCATAGGGACCGGCCTCGCGGATGGGATACGCTGGCAAGATGTTGAGGTGGTCAGAGATATGCTGGGGGCGCCCTCATATTCCCTTTCTGGCAAGGCGGCAAGCTTGATCAGGGGCGAATTTGCCCTATCCATCTCTCACGATGGGGACTATGTGATAGCGGTTTGCATTCTGGAGGAACCCTGATGCCCGCCCGCGAGAATCTCCCGGATTATAAACAGGAAAAAGAAACCGGAAACGGACAAACCAAAAAGGCAGTCGTCGCTCTCGGCGGCAATGCTCTGAGGAACAAGGGCGAGAGCTTTGAAATAGAGGTTCAATCCGCCAGGGCAGAGGCCTCGGTAAAGCCTATACTGGAGCTTCTGGATACTGGCTGGAGTGTGGTCATAACCCACGGCAACGGCCCCCAGGTCGGTTTATCGTTCCTGAGGAACGCCATGACCGAGGATGAGTTTCCGATATATCCAATGGACGCCCTCAACGCCGAGACCCAGGGCTGGATAGGCTATGCCATAGAACGCGGGCTGAGGAATCAAAGGCCAGGTCTGCCTGTTGCGACTCTCGTTTCCATGGTTGAGGTCTCGCCGGATGACCCCGGATTCCAAAACCCCTCAAAACCAATAGGGGAGTTCTTTGACAAGGTGAAGGCAATGGCCATGCACGGCAGGTATGGCTGGCCAATAAAGGAAGACGCCGGCAGGGGTTGGAGGGTTGTTGTGCCATCGCCAGCGCCCCTCCGTGTAATATCCTCTCCAGCAGTGAAGACCCTCCTTGAGCATGGTTTCGTGGTAATCGCGGCCGGCGGAGGCGGAATCCCCGTTATCAACAGGAATGGTCGCTGGGAAGGGGTCTTTGCGGTTATAGACAAGGACAGGGCCTCGGCCGTTCTCGCCAGGGAAATAGGCGCGGAGCTCCTCATAATACTCACAGCGGTTGATGCCGTGTGCCTCAATTTCGGGAAGCCGGATCAGAAAGAGCTCCGGCGCATGACTTGCTCGGAGGCCGAGGGTTTCCTTTCCGAGGGACACTTTCCCTCCGGCTCAATGGGACCGAAGATAGAGGCCGCGTGCGATTTTCTCAAGAGTGGCGGGGAGAGGGTTATAATCACCTCGCTGAGCGGCCTCTCTGCCGCGCTGGAGGGCAAAGGGGGGACAACCATAGTGCCGTGAGAACTGCTTCGCCCGCGTGGGCAGCGATCCCTTCCTCAAATGGTCTTAGAATGTTTGCGGCCCTTGCCATAACTTAGAAAGCTCAATTTTTGATCCGAAACCGCCAAACCCTTACTCCAACTTGGATAGGGCCAAGAGAGCACGGCAGGCTCAAATGATTGATCCTGCGCAGGAGGTGGGTTATAATTTCGCCATGCCAACCCTTGAGAACCTTCTCAATGTTGATCTTTCGTCCGTTTCATTCTGGGCCGCCTGCGGTTTTTCGTTCCTGGGAGGGGTCCTCTCGTTTCTCTCGCCATGTGTTTTGCCGCTTATCCCAGCGTATGTCTCGTTTATATCCGGCATATCCGTTGAGGAGCTCACTGGCCAAGGCCTCGGAAAATCCACGGCTCGTGTCGCGATAGCCGCCCTGCTATTTGTCCTCGGCCTATCCACGGTTTTCGTGGTAGCTGGGGGAATATCCGGTGCGCTCTCCTCGTTCGTGGCAACCTACATGAAAATAATAGAAAAGGTCGCTGGGGTCCTAATCGTGCTATTTGGAATATACCTGCTGGGTTTCTTCAAGTTCGGTTTCATGGAGCAGGAACGCAGGGTGAGGCTTCCCAGGCCTGTTAACCTTGTGGGCGCTTATCTTCTCGGCCTCGCTTTCGCTTTCGGCTGGACGCCGTGCATAGGCCCCATAATCGCTGGCATATTGCTCATTGCCGCGACCCAGGGCGCGGTCAAAGGCATGATCCTGCTCCTGTTCTATTCGCTCGGACTGGCAATACCCTTTATAATATCAGCGCTGGCGCTGAACGTTTTCTTCTCTGTGTTCAAGCGGATAAAGAAAGCTTTTAGGGTAATAGAGATAATCTCGGGGGCTCTGCTCATCGCGGCGGGCATCCTGGTTTTCTTCGGGGTGCTCAGTCAGGCGGTTTCGCTGTTGCAGTAGGGATTCTTTCCGAAAAAGCCCTAAAAAATCCTGGTTTGTCCTTTCTTGCTCTAGTCCCCGATGACCCTCCTCAGGTATTTTCGCGCTATCTCAAGCGCTTCACGATACTCCTCGTGCGTTATCCTCCTGTCCAGCGGCGGCCTTGCCCGTGCTCTGTAGCAGGGGTAATACTGGTCCATCAGGTTCAGGAAGGTCTCAGGGGACAGTTCCGCCAGGAACCTGACGACCTCCTCTGTCCCGGAAAGCCCTCCTGGCAAGACTAGGTGCCTGACCAGCAGGCCACGCCTCGCGACGCCATCCTCCACGACCAGATCCCCGACCTGCCTGTGCATTTCCCGCAGGGCGACCCTGCAAAAATTCCAGTAATTCTCTATTCCAGAAAGCTCCTCTGCTATGGCATTGTCCGAATACTTGGCGTCCGGCATGTATATGTCCACCAGGCCCTCCAGAAGCTTCAGCGTCTCGGGTTTCTCATATCCGCCTGAGTTCCAGACCACGGGTAGGTGAAACCCCCTTTCCCTCGCCATCCGGAGGGCATTGATCACCTGAGGCGTTATGTGGGTCGGCGAGACCAGGTTCAGGTTGCAACAGCCCCAATCCTGCACCTCAAGGAAAACGAGCGCGAGCTCCTCCTCTGATACAGGCGAACCATAGCGCAATTGGCTTATCTCATAGTTTTGGCAGAATACGCATCTCAGATTGCACCCCGCGAAGAAAACGGTCCCTGAACCCCTCTTTCCAACCAGGACCCTCTCCTCACCAAAGTGAGGCCCTGCCGAACTGATTAGCGCGTATCTTGCGACCCCGCAATCCCCTGTCTCACCGGACAGTCGGTTGGCCCCGCAATCCCTGGGGCAGACCCGGCAGGGTTCAAGGAGCGAAAGGGCATCATCCACAGGGAGAGATTATCGCGCCGGGCCAAGGCTGGTTCATAAAAGATCGCACAACAGCTGGCAACCACCAACATCCATCCGTTATAATATTAACTATGCTCAAGGGAACCATTACCGCCCTGGTTACCCCGTTCACGGAAAGGGGCGAACTTGACCTGGAGGCCACTCAAAGGCTCGTGGAGCACCAGCTCCGTGGCGGGGTTGACGGCATCCTCGTCCTTGGGACAACGGGCGAGGCACCCGCGCTCTCCGACGGCGAGCGCAAGACCCTCCTCGCGGCCATTCGGGAGATGGTCGGCGACAGGGCCGCGCTCATAGCCGGGACAGGGACGAACAACACGGCCAAAACTATAGCACAAACATCCGAGACAATTGAAATGGGTTACGGGTTCGCGCTGGTCGTCACCCCCTACTACAACAAGCCAACCCAGGACGGGCTTTACCTGCACTATTCCCTGATATGCTCAGAGGTTCCAGCGGCAAAGATAATAATCTACAATGTTCCCGGCAGGACAGGGGTCTCAATCACGCCAGACACCATAGCAAGGCTGTTTAGAGATTTTCCAGAGAACATCATAGCGGTAAAGGAGGCCTCTGGCTCCCTTGACAATGCTTCTGCCCTGGTTTCTGCTGGAATAACAGTCCTCTCGGGAGATGATTCCCTCACGGTTCCCATGATGGCAGTTGGCGCAAAGGGCGTCATATCCGTGGCGTCAAACCCCGCTCCGGGCCAGGTCTCGGCTATGGTGAACGCGGCCCTGAAACACGATTTCAAGAAGGCCTCGGCTTTGCACCATGAGCTCTGGCCACTTTTCAAGGTCCTATTCGTGGAGACCAGCCCCGGTCCAGTCAAAGCAATGCTCGGAGAGATGGGTATCACCGGGCCGTTCCTGAGGCCGCCGCTTGCACCTGTCTCGGATAAGACCTTATCTGAGATAAGAAGGGTCATCAAGGAGCTCTCGCTTTGAGGGAAACCATTCCGGTCATACTCATTCTCCTGGCCTGCGGAACTAACCAGGGCAAGACCCGAGAACCGTCATTGCCAACAGGAGCAATCTCAACTGCCTGGTCTGAGGCCGAGAAATCCTACCCTGAAATCATGAGACAGGCCATGAGGGGGGATTCCCAGCTCCTGCATCTCTATGAAAAAAGGGCTTGGAAACCCCTGCTTTTCTCCTCCCCTTATCTGAACGACAACG
This sequence comes from Caldifarciminota bacterium, assembly GCA_049969615.1. Taxonomy (GTDB): domain Bacteria; phylum Hydrothermota; class Hydrothermia; order JBDRYB01; family JBDRYB01; genus JBDRYB01. Next base: position 7,385 of record JBMFOM010000062.1, on the reverse strand, counting down.
GACATCTGGTTCTCACAATACTTGAGAACAGGATTTTTGACGGCATGCCCTCTGACCCCAGGGTGGACTCCGCGCTGATCGCCATTAGGAAAGCCGACAGCATGAGGTTAGCCACGGCCCGGCTCACTGATCAGAGGGATATGATCCCCCTATACCGCGCCTGCTTGCAGGAGCTGGCTACGGCAGAGGTCATTCTGGTGAAGGCCTGGAGGGACTGGGCCAGGGAAATGGGCGGAGACACTAATGCGATCAGGCGCCTCTTTGACGACCCTTTGGCCGCGAGCACAAGCCTTGAGCCGCCCCTTGGGGAATACAGGACACTGAGGGCGACCCTCTCGGCTTACTCTCGCCTGCCGGATTGGAAGCCCTTGTCCTTCAGCCTTGAAAAGGGAAAGAAAATCCTCCCCGGAGACACCGGCTCAAGGGTTTCCGAGATACAGGAGAGACTGAAGGCCGAGGGGTTCTATTCTGGCCCCATAACAGGCGTCTATGACAGCGCGACAGTTGAGGCCGTTAAAACATTTCAGAAATGGCACTACCTGGATGAAGACGGAGTGGTGGGATGGGGAACCGTAAGGGCGATGAATGTCCCGAGGAAAGAGCTCATGGCAAGGCTGTCCGACGCGCTCACCTACTGGAGAACAACCCCGCTTGCCGGCGCGGTTGCGAGGGGCGGTTGGGTATTTAGGATAAACATCCCGGAGTTCATCCTATATGTCTATAGGAATGGGAATCTCATTCAGAAGAACAAGGTCGCGGTTGGCGCGGCTGACAGGGACACCAATTTCACCCCCACCATGATGGACACGATTGAGTTCATTGTCATCAACCCAAAGTGGAATGTACCGGACAGAATCTTTGAGGAGGAAATACTTGAGGAAATATACGACTCTGGCGACGCCTTTCAATACATTGAGAAAAAGAAGCTCAATGTCGTCTCAAAGAAGGGCAAGATGTGGCTTGTCCGCGACCCAGGCGAAGGCAACGCGCTCGGCAGGGTTAAGTTTCTCTTCCCCAATCGCTACAACATTTATCTTCATGACACGCCAATAAAGAGCACCTTTGCCCTGAAGACCAGGACGGTGTCCCATGGATGCATAAGGCTTGACGGCGCAATCCAGCTAGCGATTGATGTTCTGACCGAGAACGAGGGCTGGACTGAGAAGGGTTTCTATGAGGCGCTGGATACGACCGAAAAGGAGAACGGCAAGACCGTCTACAAGGAGACCTGGGTGCCCCTCCGGCATAAGATACCCATCTTCATTGAGTATGTTCTGGCTATGGCCGAGCCCGGCGCTGAGAGAGCAACTTTCCTCCAAGACATATACGGCAAGACAAGGAAAAGGGCCAGATAAATTCTAGATGACTGGCAGACGAGTAAGACACGGGAACAAAATTTCCTTTCCCCCTGTCTAATTATTGAGTGGCATAGATGTCTTATAGGATAATTTGGCAATGATAGGGTGGGAGTCCCTTTTTTTGGGAACAGCTCTCCTGGCTCAGGGGGGGTTGTCCGACACAGCAGGGATCTCTGACACACTGTCCGCGCCTTATTTCCACCAAAATTTCTCGGAGACATTCCTGAGAAACACTCAGGGCATAAGGGACAGCTCAGCCATTCGGGGGGACTATGTTTTTCTCTCAAAGATCTACCGGCAGGTGGCAATAGATACATTTGCCATCATGCCGCTTTCCCGTTACCTGGCAGAGCGTGTGGCCTACAAGAGGAGGGATTGGCTTGTGGACGCGCTCCTTGCCCAGAACAAGGAGGAAAGCCAGCAGAACCAGGGCCTGATTCCCGATGTGGAGATACCGGTCCAGATGCCCGGGCAGCTCGCGTTCCTGGGGGAGGGGGGAAAGCTGGAAATAGACGGCCAGAACAGCATCACGGTCGGCGGAAGGGGAGATTACCCAATAGGCTCCCAGATGGACTACGGTGTTGGAACCCCATTCTCGCTGGAAATGGACCAGACCATGCAGATAAGGTTGACGGGCACGGTTGGCTCCAAGATAAAGGTCCTCATAGATCACGACTCCGAGCGCATGAACCAGGCCAAGAACCAGGTGGTGATAAAATACGAGGGCGAGGAGGACGAGGTCGTTCAGCTGCTGGAGGCAGGCGACACAAAGGCGGAGTTCCCATCAACCCAATATGCCTCCTTTCCCGGCGGCTCCAGGACTGGCCTCTTCGGCGCGAAGGGCGTATTCAGGATGGGTGGCCTCACGACCACCCTCCTGGCTGTAAGGGACAGGGGTTCCAGAGAATCAAAGCAGTTCACCGGCGGCGCGGAGATGGTGACAGAAACCCTTACCGCTGACCAGTTCATAACCAAAAAGTTCTTCAACCTTGACATAGACCCCGCGACCGACAGCATCTTAGCGCTCGCCATCTACCTTGACGACGACATACTCTCCAACAACCTCCAGATGCAGGCCAAGCCGGGCATCATTTACTATGATGGCGACACCTCCTCCAATCTCAAGGAATCTGGCTGGTTTCACCTCCTCAGATCCGACAAGGGCGACTACAATTTCTTCCAATATACCAGCTGGATAGAGCTCAGCTCCGCGCTCTCAAGGGGACAGAAGCTCGGGGTCTATATGGTCCTGAAAAAGGACCAAGATACCATTCAGATCGGAGATATATCGGGCGATACGCTCAGATTGAAGATGATATGTCCGGGGGCGTTTCCGGATTCATTGGATTGGCACACTGCCTCCACGGAGACGCTTGAGGTCTGGAACTATGAGCTCAAGAACATCTATTACCTTTCCTCGGACATGTCCCGCCAACCCCTGAAGGTCACCATATTCAAGGACAAAAACCAGGGCGAGAACAACCCTGTTGGCGATTCCTCCAGGGGAACCTATGTTTCCGCGTTGGGCCTTGACAGGGATGGGAACGGGTATGTGGAGGAGATGGCCACGATCAACGGCGTTCCCCTTCGGCTCGTTGACTATAGGGAGGGGCTTCTCATATTCCCTGAACCCATGCCATTTACCTCGGATACCCTGGTTGAGCCTGACACGATGATTTACTACAAGAAGCTGAAAACCAGCGACACCAGGCTATACAACCTGGTCGTTCAATACACGCGGAAGGTCGATCAGATATTCCTCGCGCCGGACATCCAGGAAGGCTCGGTGGTGGTGAAGGTCAACGGCCAGGAGGTTCCCTCATCGGCATACCGGGTTGATTACAACATGGGCTTCCTTTACATACTTGATGACTCCTATTTCTCTGATCCCAACGCAGTCATAGATATTTCCTATGATGTGATACCTACATTCTCCCTCACCCAGCGCTCCCTGCTCGGTCTCAGGACAGACTACGAGTACTCGGACAACATAACTTTTGGCTCCAGCCTGATAATGAGCACAGAGGCCACCGCGCAGATAAGGCCACGCATAGACGAGGCTCCGAAGCGAGCCGCTGTGGCCGAGACGGACATGCAAGGTGAGTTCTATTACGACTGGCTCACCCACGGCCTTGACCGCTTGCCATTAATAGCCACTGATGAGGATTCTAAGCTCACCATCAAGGCGGAGGCCGCGCAGAGCTTTCCCAACCCCAACACTATGGGCGAGGCCTACCTTGATGACATGGAGAGCATAAGGGATTCCCGTTCTCTTTCAACCATAAGGTCTGATTGGCACTATGGCTCGGTTCCTCCGGACAAGGACACATCAGATTATGTAGCGGCTGTTGTCTGGTATAACCCACGCCACAAGTTCAAGAGGGGAGATATTTACCCCAACCTGCCTGCGGACGAGGCAGATGATTACGAAGAGAATGTCCTTGAAATAGCCCTCAACCCAATTACATCTGACCCAACGAGGAACTGGGCCTCGTTCAACAAGCTCGTGGCCAAATCCGGCGATAACTATTCCACAATGGAATTCCTTGAGGTATATGTGAAGGGTGAGGGCGCGGTGCTCCACCTTGACCTGGGCTATGACATACCCGAAGACGCGCCCAGGCGCGGCAAGGACGGCGCGATAAAGGGCTACGGCGTTCTTGACAACGAGGATAGGGACACCAATGGCATATTTAATGTAGGTTCTGAGGACACGGGCCTGGACGGTGTCTGGGGAGACGACGGCCAATGGAACTCCGGAGACCAGGACGAGGGAAACGACGACTACGACGCGTTTGACGCCAACAGGATGAACGGCACAGAGCGAAACTCCAAGTGGGACAGCGAAGACCTTGACCAGAGCGGCACCATGAACATCCTCTCCAACTATTTCTCCTGGACAATTGATCTAGACACCACAACCTTCATTAGCAATTATAACGGCTGGAAATACTACAAAATACCCCTGCGGGATTCTTCCCGATACGAGAGATACGGCTCACCCAGCTTTGACCTCATAAGATACGCCAGGCTTTGGGTGGATGGTTTTTCCGGGGCAGACACCATCTGGATAGCCAAGATGGACATAACGGGGAACCAGTGGTTCAGTCAAGGGACTACGGTTGACTCCTCCGGGCTTCCCATCAACAGCCCGGAACGGTTTAGGACTTCATACGTCAACAACAAGGAGCACGCCGCGTATTACACCCCTCCCCCTGGCGCCAGGATAATGGAAACCGCGCCCGGCAAGTTTGAACAAGAGGGTTCTTTGGCCATGACATACGAGAACATCCTGCCGGGCCACGCGGGTATAGCCAAGAAGGGAATAACATACGGAAAACACAATCTCCTGGATTACAAACAGGTGGCCTTCTGGGTCAAACCTCACCCCACGACCTCTCCGCCATACCCCGTGGTCCTTTTCAGGTTGGGAACTGACTCCCTCAACTTCTACGAATACAGGTATCAGGTCTCTTCGGCTGATTGGCAAGAGGTTAGGTTCAGCCTTGATTCCTTGACCAGCTTCAGGAAGATGGTTCAGGATAGCTTGGGGGATACTGCGACCGGCTATTACAGCCGCGGCAATTTCGGCTTCCGGGGCAGGCCAAACATAGGAGAGATCAGCTTCTACTGGTTCGGTGTGTATAATTCAAACAATTCAAGAATATCCGGCGAGGTCTGGGTGGACGAACTGCGGTCTGCCGAGCCTCACACCGAGGGCGGGAAGGCCTACAGGGGCCAGGCAACTCTGCAGATGGCGGATGTGGCAAACCTTGACCTCACGACCAGCAAGGAGGAAGCGAACTTCCAGGGACTATCCGACGCCACACGAAGGACCGCCACATCCTCAAACGCGACCTACTCCGCCACATTCAACGCGGACAAGCTCTTTCCCAAAGCCTGGGGGATGAGCATTCCCATAAGGTTCCAGGGGACATCCGTTTATTCACTGCCAAAATACTCAACCGGCGGCGATGCCCTCCTATTGCCTGATGAATCATACGAGCAGAGGACCCTGTCAGGCTCAGAGGGCTACACGGCCTCCATATCAAAGAAAGGTTCGGCCAACAGACTGCTCAAGTGGTTCGTTGACCCAGTAAGGCTTCAGGGCACCAAAACCAAGAACTACAGCACCAGCGCCGCCTCGCTTAGTCTCACTGACAACAAAAGCCTTTCCGCTTCATACTCATATACACCGAACATAAAGAAGCCACCGAAGATATTCGGGAAGCAGATCCGTTATCTGCCCAGCTCATACTCCCTTGAATACACCTTGACCGACAACTGGCAATACCAATATCAGAAGACCTCCGGGAACATCGTGACCAATGATTACAGGACCCAGGGCACCTATGGTGGGGATATTTCCTGGACGCCCATAGACAACATATCAGCGCGCTACTCCCTGAACAAGGAGATAGACTACAGGGCAGACTCCCTCTTTGATCCGGGCGATACCACCCCAGACTTTTCCGATCCTGCCCATAGGCCGGAGAAGTTCCGTTTCCCCTGGACGAGGCCTTTCTATGGCTGGGAGGCTGGCTACGACGAGAATCTCTCCGGCACCTACAATATAACATTTTTCCAGGGGTTCATTGCTCCCAGGCTCTCATATTCTTCAAGGTATTCGGAGGATCACTCAGCGAACAAACAGCTCAGGGATTCTGCTGGCAACATCGTTGACATAAGGGATGTCAACGCCTCCACCACGACCGATCTTACCATCTCAAACAGGTTACTGGCATCCGTATTCGGCCTAGCGGCCAGGTTCGCTCCAAAGGATTCCTCCGGCCAACCCGGTTTCATGGAAAAGGTTCACCGTGGCCTCGGCAACACAACCCTCGGATACACATTCACCCGCAACGCCACTTTCTGGAGCCTCCTCGGCAGGCCGGATTGGATGTTCAGATATGGTTTTACCGAGAACCCCGACTATGCCAGCATCGTTGAGCTCTCGTCAAACATAACCGAGTCAAACTCCTTCAACCTTTCCCAGGGCTTCAACTTTGCCAACCTTTCCGTCAGGGGTTCGTGGGCGCTCACATTCACCAGAAATCAGGCCCCCACGGCTGGCAGTTCTACCTGGGCGAGGAACCTGACCAACCCTCAGCTCAATGTTACCCTTTCCAACCTGAACTTCATCCTGCCGCCGGAATATCAGAAACAGGTGACCTCCGCCTCCCTCTCGTCCGGTTTTACCCAGCGTTTCGGCTGGACCGAAAGCCTCCCCATCAAGAGCCTCCTGCAGAACACCATTGAGACCTCTTTCTCGCCCCTGGCCCAGTTGAACATGAACCTGAGGGCTGGTACCAGCATAACCATATCCTACAACACCCGTAGCGCCATAACTGTAAGCCACATCCCTTACCTGTCAAAGGATTCCCTTCAGAACAACAGCCTTTCCATAAACCTCTCCCACACCTTTCAGAGCTTCGGAGGCCTGAAGTTCCCCTGGGCCGAGGGCCGTATCCTAAAGCTGGAATCCGAGCTCCGGCTTTCTTTCAAATACAGCATTTCCTATACCACCACCTATACGATACCCTGGTCTGATACCCTCGGAGATTGGGACAGGCCGGATAAACCAGTATCCGGCAACCGGACCCAGAGCTACGGCGTTGACGGAACATACAAGTTCTCGTCATCCGTTACTGGTACGGTTTCATTCACGAACGACGAGACCTTTAACCTCACGACGAGCACTGGTTTCAAAACAATGAAGCTGCTATTTACGGTCAACTTTATATTCTAATCCAGATTTTGCGGCGCCCGGATTCCAAAGATAGACCCAACTTTGACGCCTCATTTTTCGGAGAATCAAGGCCGGGAAATTGGCACCATGTTCAGAGGGGGTTCTCGGATGCCCAGGAGCTATCCAAACGGGAAGGCCTTGGGGGCGGGATATGGGCCCACGGGTATTATGCCGAAAGCCTGGGCTTCAAAAACCCTGGCCAGATAAAGGCCTACATAGACAAGCAGTCAGAACATCACGCGCATGGGGATTTGGAAGAGCTCCCCGAATAAATTCGG
>JBMFOM010000061.1:0-12374 GCA_049969615.1 Caldifarciminota bacterium | reverse complement strand
TGCCAACTTCCCGGCCTTTATTCCTCTTAAGTCCTTACTTATCAATGACTTACGAAAAACGAGGTGTCAAAGATGGGTATTGCTACTTTATCAGGGGTCTCTCATCGTTAGTATAATATGCCTCATGTATGTTAACATTTCTTCTGAGCAGATAATCTTATCCTAGCCCAAACTTAGAGCGGTTATATATCTCAGCTTGGCGGTGGGGCTGGAACCTTGACGATCCGATGGGCGTTTTCTATCCTATATCCGCTATATCCCTCATCTGGGCCAGGATCTTTTCCTTGGCTATGCCCTCCACGATAACATCAACAGCCCCTTCCGGACAGGCCATCGCACACCTCCCGCAACCCTTGCAGAGTTTCTGGTTTATTGTCGCTATGTCTTCTACTGATATTGCCTCCATGGTACAGACGGATAGGCATTCCCCGCACCCAGTGCATTTCTCGTTGACCTTGACCGTAATTCCATCCAGCCGCCTGATTCTCTCCTGTATCTGAGGCGCGACGAGCGGTGTATAGCGAAACAGGCAACAACACTCGCAACAAAAGCAAATGCTCATCAGCCGTTTTCGGTCGGGTATTCCCAATCCTATGTTGTCCATCTTGAACTTCCCGAACATTGGCACCAGGCCCAGGCTCACCGCGCGTTCCGCGTGCCTCAGGCATTCTTCCGCGGTCGCTGGATGGCCCCATGTCCTGTCTATACGCCGGGCATCCCTGCCCAGGAATATACAGCCGATGTCCCTGGGATAGTTCTCGCACTCAAACATTTCCCTGCATGGGCAGGTGTGAAATATGAAACGGAAACTTGCCTCTGCTATTAGGTATTCCAGGAGCGCCATTGGCAGGGGGGTGTTCTCCGGAACCGGAAGCCTTGCGTTGACCGGGACCACGGTCATTTGCAGGTTATAGTCCCTGAACCATGGGTGGAATATCTCTCCGAAAAAGGGTATCTGGGTCGTCAGCGCGGAGAACCTATAGAGGGGATCTAGAAGCCCAATGTTCCTCAGGGATTTTAGGAAACCCATAACGGTCTGAAACTTATTGGCCATCTACAGGCGAATTTTAAGAGGGCCGCGTGGCAATTTTCAACCACATCCATCTCCATATCCTTGCGCCACTATGGCCCGAAGGGTTTCGGAGCTTACCCTTGTAGGGCAAGGGATCCGTGTGTTGAGAAAGCGTGAGATCTCAGCGATGCCATTTGCCCGATCATTTGCTCAAAAATGATATTGAAATGCCTGTGGCCCTTATCATAAATTTAAAAAGTTCAATTTTTGCTCTGAAACCCCAACCCTTGCTCCGAATTGGATAGGGCCAAGAGAGCATATCCGGGGAAAGGATCACCGAATACGCAAATGTTTGATCCTGCGCAGGAAGTGGGTTATAATTTTCCCATGAGAAGATTGGCCCTCGTTTTTCTGGTCGTCTTATCCTGTGCGAAGGTGGTAGCTCCCCCTGGCAAGCCAGAGATCATTGGGCCATCTGTTAAGATCACTTATCCCGTAAATGGCGACACTGTTTCGGACACGGTTTTGGTTCTGATTGATGCGGTTGATCCCTCAGGCGTTAGTCGGGTTCTCCTGAGAGCTGATGGTGAGGATGTGCGGGCTGATAGCTCTTTGCCATACCAGGTTCCCTGGCCAACCGGCGATCTATATGATCAGCCCCACTGGCTTATTGCGATAGCCTATGATATTTGGGACAATGAGGGCCGCTCGGACACAGTTAGGGTATTTAGCCTCAACGGCAAAGAACCACCTCCGGATACGGGGCGAAAAGGGACAAAATGAGGCCGGTTAGTATTGGCAAGGTTTTATTCGGATCCGGCGACCTCTCGTTCATTCTGGGGCCGTGTGTGATTGAGGCTGAGGCAATGGCCCTGGAGACAGCTCTTGCTATAAAAGAGATAGCGGCGAATCTCTCCGTTGGTGTTGTTTTTAAGGCATCATACGACAAGGCCAACAGGACATCCGTTGATTCCTTCAGGGGTCCTGGTCTATCGGTTGGCCTTGATATACTTGGTAGGGTAAAGGATGAAACCAGCCTCCCTGTGCTCACGGATATACACTTGCCTCAGGAGGCTGAGCCAGTGGCTCGCGTCGTTGATGCAATACAGATTCCCGCTTTTCTGGTGCGTCAAACCGATCTCCTGCTGGCCGCTGCTAAAACGGGTTTGCCCGTGAACCTCAAGAAGGCTCAATTCATGGGAGCCTCTGACATGCTTTACCCGGCGAGGAAGATTGAATCGGTTGGCAACTACAAGGTTCTCTTAACCGAGCGAGGCACATTCTTTGGCTACCACGATCTGGTGGTTGATATGAGGAATCTCGCCATAATGCGCCGGATGGGTTATCCCGTGATCTTTGATGCTACTCACTCGGTCCAGAGCCCGGGTGGTCTTGGCGGTTCCTCTGGCGGCCAAAAGGAATTTGTTATGCCTCTTGCCAGAGCCGCGGTCGCGTTTGGTGTGGACGGAATATTCATGGAGGTTCACCCGATGCCATCACGCGCCCTTTCTGACGCCGCAACTCAGTTTCCCCTCTCCGAGCTTGAAGGGCTTCTCAGGGAGCTCTGTGATCTGCAGAGGGTTTTGCCCTCAATGCCGGAGGAGCGCTAAGTTGACTTGTGCCGGCAAATACTTTAAAATTTGCACCGAGAGATGGAGATGAAGGGGTTATTCAGGGGACTCGTAGGTTTGGTATTGCTTTGCTTATCTTTTGCTAATGCCCAATACGAGGACTTCTCCCTTGACGCCAGGTCAATGGGCATGGCCAATACCGGCCTTCTTTTTTCTGGAACGGGCGGCCTTGATGGCGTTCCCTCCAGGCTTTTTGACATGCGCAGAAGGGAGATTTCCTTCCAATATGCTCTTCCCTGGTCAACGCCGGATCGCTCTGGCTACTTCGGCCTCGCCTACGGCACATCCCTTCTTGAAAGGGTATATGGCGGGCTTTCTTTCCAGCACAGGTTCATAAAGGATACAACCGGGTCTTTTGGTGAGGATTGTCTTTCGGGTGCTTTCTCGTATGCCTTTCCGCGGATGGTAGTGGGGGTCTCTGCCAGGACTCTCGGAAAGACAGCATCAGGTGATTCCATTGCTCCGATCGTCATGTCCCGTTTCCCCGAAAGGGCCTCGGCCGGACTCTCCGCCACTGTTTGGCCCGGGCTTCCGGGTCTCAGGCTTGGCTTTGGTGTGGCCGACATCGGGGCCGACGGTTCGCCGCTTTGTTTCTGGTCCGGCGGCGTTTTTCTCCTTACTGGTGAGCAGGGCCGCATTTTCACTCCCCTCCTGTCCTGGACCCTCGGCTACAGGGATGGCGACCTAGGCCTTGCTGTGGGCGCGGAGACCTGGCTATGGAACATCTGGGGCCTCAGGGGCGGGACCAGGATAGCTGGGGGAGAATCAATGGAATTTTCATTTGGAACGGGTTTCAGGACCCTTCACATGGAATCAACTGACTGGGAGATAGACTATGCCATAGTGATCCCCTACGACCTCGGCGACAGATCAACCCCAAGCCATTGGCTTGGCCTGAAGGTCTGGCCGGGCGATGCATATGCGAGAGATAAGGCAAAGGCCCTGGCGGCCGAGCAGGAATCACTTCTCCTGGCTAGGGAAAGACAGCTTGATTCTTTGATGCAGGAAATGGCCCGCCTCAAGGAGGAGCTTGCCGCGGAGCGCCAACGCCTTGAGGAGGAAAGGGCGAAACTTGAAACCGAGCGTAAGAATGTTGAGAAGATGCGTCAGGAGGCATTGGATGCGCTCAAGAAGGTGGAGGGTTTGAAGATAGAAGAGCAGAACGAGTTCATAAAGATAACCGCGGGTGAAAAGGCAATTCGTTTTACATCCGGTTCGGCTGACCTGCCGGTTGAGGGTGTCATTGTTCTCAAGAAGGTATCCAGGTTTCTGGCTTCCTATCCCAAGTATCCCGTCACCATAGAGGGCCACACGGATAATGTTCCCATATCCGAGCGTCTCAGGGCCAAATACCCGGACAACCAGGCCCTCTCGGAAGCGCGAGCAAAGGCTGTTAGGGATTACTTTGTGCTTGTTGAGGGCCTGCCGGGGAGCCTTTTCACCTACAAGGGTTATGGCGAGTCCAGGCCCGTGGCTTCCAACGAGACCGAGGAGGGCAAATCCGCGAACCGGAGGGTTGAGATAATAATCACAAAGCCAAAGGAGGAGAAATAATGTCCTGCACTTGGTTTGGCCCCAAAACAACCCTTCGGAGGTTGATCGATCAGCTTGCACCGGCCATGCGGGGTGTTTTATATTTTGGGTCAAGCATGAGAAGGATATTACTTTTGGCAGGTTTTTTTGCCACGTTTGGTTGTGCGACCCTGCCTCCACACGGGACTCCTGATGTCCTTGAGCTCAGGTTCAAGGCCGATAGGGAGAAGATCTTTGATGCCCTGACCGAGGCCCTCTACGAGACCGGTTATCCGGTTTCCACCTATGTCCGGGAAGAGGGTATCTTGGTCACCGACTACAAGCCATATAGCTATTCCTGTTGTATGAAGGCCTGGGCTTTCATTGGCCTCGGCGTGAGAGACCCCAGCATAAAGCTGACCTGCTATGTGGGCAAGGCCCCGGACGACAGGAACTCTGTCAAGATACAGGGCGTCATAAAATTTAAGGGCCCAAGGCCCTACGGAGATGCTTATCAGGAACGCCCCTTAAGGATGGATACCCGTTATTACTCCGCTATCTATAAGATAGCCCAGCTTCTGGAGACAAAGGTTGGCGAGTCGGGTTCCTTAACCGAGCAACAGACGGGATTGGAATCATGGTGGTAAGAACAAAAACAAGGAGTTTCAGAGGATGAAAAGGCTCTTAACCATAGCAGGCATTTTGCTCTTTGCTATCTCGGCCCTTGAGGGCCAGGACTCCAAGGTTTTCAGGGTGGCGCCCAGTTGGCTCCACAGTTCGGATACCGGGTTGACCCCCATATGGATACACGCTCAGCCTGGACTAAAGTTCAAGTTTGAAATATACGATATATATGGCAAGCTTGTCTGGGACAGCACCGGCAACATGAGTTCTGATGGAATAGCCAAATGGTATGGCGTTACCAACGGGCGCAGGAAGGTTCAATCCGGCCAGTATATGCTCATAATGACCACCCTTGATCTGCCCGGATATGCTGGTTATCAACAGCGAGAGTGGATAGGGGTAACATGGTAAGGAGGAAGAAATGATAGCGCTGGGAACAGCTGGAATTATAGCAAGTAGCCTCCTGGGTGCCGTGGCAGACGGTGGCATGCCGGGAGGACTGTATGACTATTGCGTGGGCGCGAGGCCATTTGCCCTTGGGAAAGCCTTCACCGGTCTTGCCGATGACATAGAGACCATTTACTTCAACCCAGCCGGTCTGGCCTTTCTCCAACGCAAGAATGTGATGGCCGGCACCTACTGGATGCCCAATGTGATCACCGAGACTGGCGGTGCTGACTATTACTTCGCGGCCATGAGCTTTCCCACAGCCACATACGGCTCTTTCGGCGTTACGGTAATACAGCTAGATGCTCCTGATCTCATTCTTTATAGTGATACTGGCGGGACAGAAGAGGTAGTCTGGACCGGTTTTGCCCAGCGAGCGGGACTCTTCTCCTACAGCAAATCCCTGACCCACACACTTGCCATAGGCGGAAACCTGAAGGTCCAGTATGAGAGGACTTTTTACTTTACTACAGCGGCCGTGGGCATGGACCTGGGGATGCTTTTCAAACCCAACGACAACTGGTCAATAGGCGTCGCGGCCATAAACTTCCTCCCCATGAATGTCAAGCACAAGACCGAGACCGAGAGGTATCCGCAGGTCTGGCGTCTCGGTCTCGGGTGGAAGCCCCTCGAATGGTTCACCATAACCATGGATGCCTCCCACAGCTCCCACTACCAGAACTTTCACTTCTATGGCGGTGCGGAGGCAAGGCCTCTCTCCTTCCTCTACATAAGGGGCGGGGCCAACTTTGAGGACATATCCGGTGGTGGAGGCTTTGAGGTAACCATAAGGGATGTTATAGGCCGTGTTGACTACACTTACTCCTATAACCACTCCTCCCACACCATATATGAGGAGACCCAGCAGGTTTCTGGTACCATAATGTTCTCCGGCTACCGTGTCTGGGCCAATGCTGATCCCAGGCTCATGTCCGCCTCTGAGGGAGACATAAACAACTATGCCTATGTATATCTTCACTCGTTCCCCAGACAAAGGGCCGATGAGTGGACAGTTCTCATAAAGAAACAGACTGGTGAGGTTGTTCGTGTGTTCAGGGGCGAGGGTGACCCGCCGGTCAGGATAGAGTGGGATGGCAGGGACGATTCCGGAAGGCTTGTCCCCCCCGGCAATTACAATTACCAATTTGAGGTAATAGACATGGGGGGCGAGCGCTTTGAGAGATCCGGGTATCTTTTGACAGTAAAGAAAGCGGAGGTTTGGTAAAATGGGTATCTTAACCGCCAAAGCACTCCTGCTGGTGACACTAGGGGCCATGACCTATGATAACTTCTACAAGGCCTACCAGCAGGCAGAGATGTATTTCCAACGAGGCGAATACGACAAGGCGCTGAACATCTACAAAAAGATAGAGAAGGATGCCTTCGGGTTTGAGTTCGGCTATGAGGTGCGTTATCGGATTCTTGAATGCTACTTCAACAAGGGTGACTTCAACACAGCGGTAAAGGAGTTTGACAAGATGTCCAAAGACGGCCACATCAAGGGCACCTACATGGAGCAGGAAATTGTTTATGCCCTTGCCGTGGCCTATGCGATCCGCGGCGATATCCAATATGCGAAACAGATGGTCCAAACCCTGCAGGCCTATCCCTATTACAAGAATTCACCCAGAACCAAGTTCCTCCTAGGCATAATAGACTACCGGGAGGGTAAGTTTGAGGAGGCCGTTCTCAAGCTGGCACAGGCCGACTTGCCAGAGGCCAAGTTCTTCTACGCCCGGACCCTCGCCATCACAAGACGCCCCCTTGACGCCATAGAGATATACAAGAAGCTCCTCACTGACTACTCCGGCACGCCACTGGAGGGTCTCATCCAGTATGGAATCATAGAGGCCAACTTCCTGTATGGCGACTACAAGGGAACCGCTACCCTGGCCCAGGAGTTCATCAAGCGCTACCATGGCCACCCCCTGTCCGACTATGTTCAGTATTACTGGGGGGTTTCACTATACAGGCTTGATTACTATGATCAGTGCCTTGAGAAGATGAGCTTCCTGGCCAAGAAGAAGGAGTTTGAGTTTCAGGGACTGGCGGCCTACTACGCGGGGAACTGCCAGATGCGTTTCAAGAAGTATGACGATGCCATCAAATACTTCCAGACAGCCCGATCTCTGGCCGGAGACAATGTGGTCTCCACTATAGCCTTCCTGCGCATGGCAGAGTCCTATTTCTACAAGGGCGACAGCGCGCAGGCTTATCTTATGGCAGATCAGCTCCTCTCGTTCCCGTTGGCCCCTGAGGAGGGCGGTATAGGCGAATACATGCGAGGCGCCATAAGCTATTCCTTGAACAAATATGCGGCCGCTGTTCTCTCGTTCCAGACTGTCATAGAGAACTACCCGCAGTCGTATTTCCGGCGTCCGGCCATGGCCATGACCCTGCTTTCTCTGGTCAAGGGCCAGAGCTTTGACCAAGCTGTTCTTAAGGGGAATCTCTACTGGCCCGAGATAAACGCTGACACCACCTATGACCTTTGGGATGGTTGGTTCATCTTCGGACTTGCCGAAGGCTCCTACTATGCCAACGCCCTTGGTGATGCCGAGCTCCGTTATAACTGGAACATACAGAGAACCATACACCGCGACCTCATCCTCTTGTCTCGTCTGGGACTTGGGTGGGTGTTCCTGCACCAGGGGCGCTATGATGACGCGTTGGCGCAGTTCAAGTCAATAGAGGCCGCGGCAACTGATACCTCGGTTATAGTTGCCATACACATGGGGATGGGCGTCTGTTACTTCAACAATGGCAAATATGAGGAGGCGTTCCGCGAGTTCGCGGCCACTGCCAACGCCTTCCCGGAGCGGCACCAGGAGATGCCGGATCTGATCTATTACAAGGGCTATTCGGCCCAGGCCCTGAAGTTTTGGGGTGACGCCATAAAGTTCTACGAAGAGTGTTTAACCAAGTATCCGGAGGCACCGCGCTCGGCTGAGAGCGCTTTTAAGGCCGCTGACATATACATGAAGGGCGGTGAATACCAGAAGGCCGGCAATCTCCTCTCCTGGCTACTGGAGCATTACCCCAACTACTACCGAGCGCCAAGAGCGCAATACATGCTCGCGGAGAGCAAGACCCTGACCAAGAACTACGCGGATGCTCTCAAGGAATACGACAAGTATCGCACCCTCTACTCGGGTAGGGACCCTGAACTGGACAAGCAGGTCAGCGACCGCATGCAACAGATATATTATCTCCTGACCAGGGATGACCCTGAGATTGTGGAGAAATTCATCCACGACTTCCCGGAGTCCGAGCTAGCGGCCGCGGCCCTCTACGAACAAGCCGCCAAGGCCTATGACGAGAAGAACGACTCATTGGCCGCGGAGATCTTCTTCCGGGTAGCAAACGAGTTCCCCAAATCCGAGAGAACCCCTGATGCCCTATTCTACTCTGGAACCCTCTTCTACAAGCTGAAGAAGTTCTCTGAGGCCTCTGTCGCTTTTAAGAAATACAAGGATTTCTACCCCAACGGGAAGCAGATAAAAGATGTCACGCACTGGCTTGCTATGTCATACTTCGGCTTGGCCAAGTATCAGGAGTCAGTGGCCACCTTTGAGGAGGAGCTGAACAAGTTCCCGGATAGTGAGTTCAGGGGTGATGCCCTGAAGTTCATGGGAATGGCATATGTTCAGATGGGCCAGACCGCCAAGGCCGTGAAGGTTTTCCAACAGGCTGTAGAGGTCTATAACGCGGCCGGCAGATATGAGGAGGCCACACAGCTCAACGAATACATAAAAACCCTGCCCCACTGATGATCAGTTGCTTTCTTGTCGTTGGTTGCTTGCCGAAAGCGAGGGCCAACGCTTTGAGCCGCCCCTTCTGGAGTCCCCGGAGAGTTCGCTGTTTCCGCGATTTGCCCGGGGCGGAATTGGGCCTTGAAAAAACCGAGGTTTTCCCTTATAATATAAATCTGAGAGAGAGATGTAAGGAGGAAGAAAGATGAACATCTTGAACATCTTCAAACTATACGCCATATTTGATGGCGTAATCACGGCGGGTAGCTTCTTTGACAACCTCACCATGTTCGCCTTGCTCATATGCAGTATAGCGGACCTGACCCTGATCATAGAGCGCCTTGTTTTCTTTCTGAGGAGGCGCTTTGACCAGAACAAGTTCACCCGCGAGCTTGCTGAATATCTTAAGGCCGGTGATGTTGACGGAGCTCTCGCCTACTGCGAATCCAAGGATACCCCGCTCCACAATGTGATCAAGGTTGGCATAGAGAACATAGAATTGCCCGAGGACCGCATCCTTGACCTCATGGAATCAAAAGTCCTGTTTGAAAGGGACAGGATGACCAGGTTCCTCTCAGGCTTGTCATCGGTGGGCGCGATTGGCCCCCTGCTTGGTTTGTTCGGCACAGTTGACGGTCTGATTGATGCGTTCCACCAGATAGCTGTCACGGGCACAGGCGGTCCTGAGGTCGTGGGCAAAGGTATATCCACGGCCCTGGTCACCACCTGGGTAGGCCTCATAATAGCCATGCTCGCGACCGGTTTCTTCAACTACTTCACAAAGAAGACATCGGACATAGTGTCCAAAGTTGAAGCCGCGATGAGAGAATACCTGGTGATTCTCTCAGCGGTAAGGGGGTGATAAGAGATGGCCAGGAGGCCCAGCATAACCATAGAGGAAGCCCAGAAGGTCCCCATTAACCTCGGGCCCTTCTCGGATGTCACAACCTCCCTGGTCGTCATGTTCATGCTTTCCATACCCTTCCTTGTGGAGTCAGGGATCTTCATAACGAGGTCCCTGGCCGCGAAGACCCCGCAAATGATGCAAGAGGCGAAGAAGTCGGACATAAAAGTCAACCTGTATCTGCGTTCTGATGGCACTGTTCTCTTGAACAAGGAACCGGTTGATCCCGGACAACTGCCGGACCTGATCCCCAGATTGCTCGCCCGGTCAATAGAAAAGAAAGCCATACTCACGGCCGACGCTGAGGTTATCTACGAGAGCGTCATAGACTACATAGACATGCTCAAGGCCAATGGCGCTTCCGACGTGCTCATCATGAAGAGGAAGGCCGCGACGGCAACCGAGGCGCCAGAGGCGCCAGAATAGGGAGGTGAGAGGATGCCAAAAAAAGAAGATAAACTAGAGCCTCCGGATATGGGGCAGATACTCTTCCCGCTTGCGGGAGTGATGATTCTGGTCCTGGCAACCATCATCGGAAACGCGCAGGCCCTTTTCACCAACACCTCCGTCCAGCTGGAGATACCGAAGGCGAATGTGATTGAGACAGACCTGGAGCAGATGATACCCATATCCATAGACAAGAACGGCGTATATTACTACAAGGACGAGAAGATGAACGATGTGAAAGAGCTGACGCCAAAGGTCGCGGCCGATCAGAAGAAATACGCGGAGGAAGCCGGAGACCCGGAGCTTGAGGGATTCCAGATGGTCGTCATCCGCGGGGACAAATCAATACAGTGGGGCAGCGTCTTGGAGGCAATAGACGCTGTCAAAAGGGCAAAGTGCAAGCGTGTCGTGCTTGCAGTAATCAAGAAAAGAGGGTGATAGCATGGCGATGAGATACGAGGTAGTCCTCCCCGAGGAAAAGAAGGAGAAGAAGTGGAAGATATTCGTGATCTTTGCCATTTCCCTTCTCCTTCACACGGGCGTTCTGTTTCTGTTCAGGGGACAGATATTGGGAGCTTTGTCAGAGGCCCGTCTCAGGGAGATAGAGCTCATGGAGGAGAAGCTGGCCCAGAAGAAGAATGTCAATCCCAAGGCCCAGAAGAAGCTTGAGGAAGAGAAGAAGAAGGAAGAGAAGAAAGACGAGAAGGCCGACAACAAGCCAGCTGGAAAGGCAGACCTCGCGCCTAAGCTCTCCACGACCCTTCCAAACCCAAACATAAAGATAGGCGGGCCAAAGCTGAACATGGATATGCCGCAGGACCTCAAGATACAGATAGCCCAGACCCAGGTCCTTCCAGACCAGATGATGGTTGAGAAGATAGACATAAACCAGCTGAACGCTCTCCAGGAGATGGACGCGGCAATAGATATAGAGAGCCTTGAGCCGAGCATGGACATCGACGCGGCTGATATGGTCATATCTGTTTCCGGGGCTGGAGCTTCCACAGCTGACATCCTGGCAATGGAGGCTGTTCCTGCCGTTGGTCTGGGTGGCCCTGGGATTGAGGGCGCTCTTGGCGGAGGCCTTGGGTTTGGTGCTGAGGGCGGAGGCGGAGGCATAGGTTTCGGAGGCAAAACCGTTAACCTTGCGGAATCCGGGCCTGGCCTTGCTCCGTCCACTGACATAAAGCTTTCCTCTGGTTCTGAGAGCTTCAAGGCTGTGGAACAGCAGCTCAGCGCTACATCAGCCGGGCCCAGGTCTTCGCCAATGGAGCTCACTGGAGAGGTCGCTAACAGAAAGATCCTCTCCAAGGTAAAGCCCTCCTATCCAGAGAAGGCCAGAAAAGAAGGCTGGGAAGGCGTGGTTGTCCTGAAGTTCTGGGTTACCCCAGAGGGAGCCGTGAAGAACATTCAGCTTGTTCGTTCCTCTGGATACCCTGAGCTGGATAACTCCGCCAAGTCAGCGCTCAGCCAGTGGAGGTTCGCGGCCAAGGATGTGACCGCGGACGAATGGGGCCAGCTGACGGTTCGGTTCACTCTGATGTGAGCTCATGCCCTTCCCTCCCCGGCATGTTTCCGGGGTAGGAGGGGTGATGATTTGATTAGAAAGCAAGGAGGTTTTTAGGATGAAATATTTGATATACCTTTTCCTGGGTACAGTGATATGCTTTTCACCGAGCTTCCTGATGGCCCAGACTGAGGAAGGAGGCGGAGTAGCGCCAGCTGAAGGAGGCGGAGAGGAGTTTGGTTCCGGAGCATCCCTTGAGGAAGAGGTCACAGGCCAGCCTTCTTTTGCCATAGACGATGCAAAGAAGCCCATCTTGGATGTCACCCTCAAGCCCTTTGAGCCCGTGGACTCCCTGATATCCATAAGGGAGCGATCTCTTGAAAAGCGTCTGCCCTCGTCAGTGGAAAAGCAACTCGTGGAGGTCATAAAGCTCCACAACAAGTTCCTGCGCCAGCCCGTTTATCCCCAGGAGGTTGTGAAGGAAATAAACCTTGAGATACAGAAACCGCGCAAGAAGGTTGACCTCTGGACATTAGAG
>JBMFOM010000060.1:0-12407 GCA_049969615.1 Caldifarciminota bacterium | reverse complement strand
CGCAATAATGGTATTTCCTCAGGATTCTCTTATGGCTATGATGAGGCTTTCGGATAGGGACGAAGGATAAGCCTGGATTTTTAAGGGGGTTTCATCTTCTGGCCGTGGGATTTAGCCTTCTTATTGCCACGGGGATTCGGGCCAAACTACTGCCGGTCCACCGAAAATCTGATTGCACGGCCTTGCTCATCCCATTTATAATTTGCGTCTAACCAGAGGAGGCACAAGTGAAATCCCTCAGGTGGAAATTGTTTGTTGTGTTGGCTGTGCTCATTGGGGCAGGCTTTCTTGTCTATCCAACCATCGTTTATTACACCAAATACCACAACCTCAGCCCCGAGGAAAAAGCGAAGGTGCCGAAGTCAAGGCTGGAGAGTCTCAAGAAGAAGGCCCTCAACCTGGGACTTGACCTGCAGGGAGGCATGTATATCATCCTTGAGGTTGACAGGTCAAAGCTAAGCCCGGAGGAGGCAAAGGACGCCCCGGACAGGGCCCTTGAGGTCATACGGAATAGGATTGACCAGTGGGGCGTTTCAGAGCCCTCCCTGCAGAAGATAGGTGGAGACAAGATAATGATCCAGCTCCCCGGCGTCATGGACAGGGAGAGGGCGAGGTCCCTCATAGGCAGAACCGCTATGCTTGAGTTCAAACTCCTGGCGGACGAGAAAATGGCGGTTGAGCTGTTGGAGCGCATAGACAAACGCACCAGCCTTGGGGCAACCGGGGCAATACCCGTGGAGACAACCGCGATCTCGCAAACGCCTGAAACCACCTCCCACGAGAAACCAGAGACAACTGCTCAGGCTCCTCCCGTTGACACAGCACTGGCGACGACCGGTGCCTTCCTGTCAATGGTAAGCGCCCTCGGCAATGATATGGCCGTGCTGGAAGACAATGTGGATTCAGTGAACAGGGTTCTCGCCAGGGATGACATCAAGGCCATCATACCATCTGGTTACACATTTGTCTGGGGCAAGACCGAGGAAGGGGGAGCCAACAAGTTCAGGAGGCTTTACCTGGTCAAGGCTGAACCCGAGATAACCGGCGCCTATGTGACTGATTCAAAGGTAACGGTTGGCGGAAGCAATGACCCCCAGACAGCGAACAAGCCCGTGGTTATCCTGGGATTCAACCGCCAGGGCGCGGCCCGGTTCGCGCAGATAACTGGCAGAAATGTTGGCAAAAGACTGGCGATAATCCTGGACGGAACAGTCTATTCCGCGCCCGTTATAAGGGAAAGAATATCCGGCGGCTCCGCGCAGATAACTGGCATGGAGTCCATGGATGAAGCGAAGGAGCTCTCGGTTGTGCTAAAGGCTGGCGCATTGCCAGCGCCCGTTAACATCGTTGAGGAGCGCTCGGTTGGGCCGACCCTGGGCGGGGATTCCATCAGGGGAGGCATGATAGCCCTCATCGTGGGATTCCTCGTGGTCGTTTTGTTCATGGCAATCTACTACAGGGTCGGCGGCCTGATAGCCGACATGGCCCTGTTATTGAACCTCTTCCTCATCATCGCGATCCTCGCTCTGTTCCACGCGACATTGACCTTCCCAGGAATGGCAGGGCTCATCCTGACCGTTGGTATGGCGGTTGACGCGAATGTGCTCATCTTTGAGCGAATGCGAGAGGAACTGCGGGCGGGAAAGGGCGCGCGCGCCGCGGTGGAGGCTGGATACAAGCGCTCAACCATAACCATCCTTGATGCCAACCTGACCACAATAATCGCGGCACTGGTCCTGATGAAGTTCGGGACAGGTCCAATCAAGGGCTTCGCTGTTGTCCTTACCATAGGCATTATAGCGTCCTTCTTTACCGCGGTCTTCGTGACACGAATAATCTTTGACTACATGACCGTGGTGCGCGAGGCTAAAAAGCTCCCCATATAGGAGACAAAAATGAGATTCATAAGCTTTTTCCCCTCTGAACCCAGGGTTAACTTCATGGGCATGAGGCTCTGGACATACATCATCTCCGGGGCAATGTTCGTCATTTCCATCCTGATCTTCGCCCTGAGGGGACTTAATCTGGGCATTGACTTTACAGGAGGAACGCTCCTGCAGATCCATATTGAACGTGGAGCCAGCATATCCCAGATCAGGTCAGCCGCGGCCGCGGCCGGCCTCGGTAAGGCTGAGATACAGACCTTCGGAGAGGCCAACGAGTTCGTGGTGAAATATCAGGAGAATAAGGACCCAGAGGAAGTGGTAAAGGCTATAGAGGCATCTATCGGGTCTCCTGTAAGGCTTGACAGAAATGAGCAGGTCGGTCCCCGTATAGGTTCTGAGCTCAGGGAGCAGGCCCTTATAGCGCTTGGGATAGGCCTGCTTCTCATGCTGGTCTATATCTGGATAAGGTTCAACCTCTGGTTCGGACTAGCGGCCATCCTCGCGCTGTTCCACGATGTAGTGATAACCATGGGTATCTACACCCTTCTGGGCTTTGAGATCACTAGCGCGACCGTTGCCGCGGTTCTTACCATCGTGGGATATTCAATCAACGACTCCATAATCATCTCCGACCGGATAAGGGAAATGATGAAGAGCGAGGAAAAGGAGCGCCTTGACTATAAGAGGATGTTCGCCATATTCAACCAGGCAGTCAACGCAACCCTATCCAGGACAGTGCTCACCGCGGGAACAACCCTCCTGGTGCTCGTCGCAATACTCATTTTGGCGGGCCCAATGATCTTTGACTTTGCCTTTGCGCTGACAATAGGCATCTTTGTTGGGACTTACTCCTCCATATTCGTGGTCGCGGCCCTCGTTTTGGACTGGACCGGAAAGAAAAAGCCAAGGGCGGAAAAGACATAGTTTAGTTGCTGTATGTCCTGCATAGGCTGGGCCAGCCAAACCAAGAGACATTGCTCTCTATGACTACTCGGTGGACGGAGGCCAAACATGGCACACGGATATCGCGCTGGACGCAACGGTAAGCGAGGCCGCTGCGTTCCCGCACATCGCAATAATAGAGAACTGCGGATATGTGATCTACAACGATAACAGCTGGCTCGGAGATGTTTGGATGGTAAAGGCCTCCTTTCCTTGAAAAAACGCCATTTCCGGAGGTATAATATCTTTCCCCATGGAGCCTGAGTTCATAAAGGTGCGCGGCGCGCGCCAACACAACCTCAAGAACATAGACCTGGACATACCTAGGGGTAGATTCATCGTGATAACCGGTCTCTCCGGCTCTGGAAAATCATCCCTCGCTTTTGACACCCTTTACGCGGAAGGCCAGCGCCGCTATGTTGAGTCCCTATCCGCTTATGCAAGGCAATTCCTAGGCCTCATGGAGAAACCTGACCTTGACTACATAGAAGGGCTTTCACCTGCCATTGCCATAGAACAGCGCAAGGCAGGGAGGAATCCCAGGTCAACGGTTGCCACCGTCACCGAGCTGTATGATTATCTCAGGCTACTTTTTGCCCGGATAGGCAAGGCTCATTGCCCAAAATGCGGCCTGGCCCTGGAACGTTGGAGCACGGACGAGATAATCCGTGATGTCCTTTCCTCAGCTAGGGATAAACAGATAGCCGTGCTCGCTCCAGTGGTCCGCGGCAGGAAGGGCGAATACAGAGAACTCCTCGTCAACCTTGAAAAACGCGGCTATGTGAGGGCGAGGATTGATGGTGATTTTTATCTTCTGGAAGAAGCCCCTCACCTGGAGCGCTACAAACAGCATACTATAGAGGCAGTGGTTGACAGGCTCGTTCTGAGAGGGGAGGACGACAGGCCCAGGCTCGCTGAGGCGGTTGAGACAGCTCTCCGTGAGACCGGCGGCTTGGTCACTATCGTTTCTGATGGCTCCGAGAAGACCTATTCCGAGAAGTTCTCTTGCCCGGCCTGCGGCTTTTCCCTGGAGGAGATGGAACCGAGACTCTTCTCCTTTAATTCACCTTATGGTGCTTGTCCGACCTGCGATGGCCTTGGCGTGATAACCCAGATGGATCCTGATCTCATAGTCGGGGATCCGGAGCTCTCCATACTTGAGGGCGCGATAAGGCCTTGGGGCGAACCGCCACCCACCATTCTTTTCAGGCTGGAGAAGCTCGCGGCTCGCTATAGGGTTGACCTTGAGTGCCCCTGGAATGAACTGCCGGAAAATTTCCGCAACATCATCTTGTATGGCGTTGAGAGCGAGGATGACTACCATGGGCCTGAAACCCCAGGAACGTATCCCTGGTGGGAGGGGGTGATACCGTGGCTCTGGAGGAGATACCAGAAGACAGAGTCGGACTGGGTTCGTCGCGAGATAGAGAGATATATGGTCCACGACCCCTGCTCAGCGTGTGGCGGTGCAAGATTGCGTCCAGAGGCCCTTGCTGTAAGGATAGGTGGGATTAACATCTATGAGCTCACCCTGATGGATGTTGGCGCCGCGCTCAGGTTCCTTGAGGGACTGGAGCTTTCCGAGCGCGAGGCCATAATAGCCAGGCAGATAATAAAGGAAATCAAGGCCAGGCTGGGCTTTCTCTCGGATGTGGGTCTGGGTTATCTCACGCTTGAGAGGCCAACCGAGACCCTTTCCGGCGGAGAGGAACAGCGTGTTCGCCTCGCCACGCAGATAGGCTCTGGACTCACCGGCGTGCTTTATATCCTTGACGAACCCTCCATAGGCCTCCATCCGAGGGACACTGGCAGGCTCATAGCGACCCTTCAGAGGCTCCGAGACCTTGGGAACACTGTCATCGTGGTTGAGCACGACGAGGGAACGATACGTTCAGCAGACTGGGTCATAGACCTGGGGCCCGGCGCGGGAGATGCTGGCGGGAAGGTGATAGCCGAAGGAAACCCACAGGAGATAGCCGCGCATCCGGATTCCCTCACTGGAAAATATCTGTCAGGTCGTATGAGCATTCCGGTTCCTAAGAAAAGAAAACGAGCAGGAAAGGCCTGGCTCATCATCCGTGGCGCGAGAGCCAACAACCTCAAGAACATTGATGTTCGGTTCCCCATTGGGCTTTTCTCGGTGGTCACGGGTGTTTCTGGTTCCGGCAAATCCTCATTGATAACGGACACTCTGTATAGAGCTCTGAGAAGGCACTTCTATGGTTCAAAGCGCGTACCAGGGGATCACGATGCAATTGAGGGCCTTGAACACATAGACAAGGTGGTCAATGTTGATCAAAGTCCCATAGGCAGGACCCCAAGGTCAAACCCAGCGACATACACGGGTCTCTTCACTTCTATCCGGGAGCTCTTCGCCAGCTTACCAGAGGCAAGGGCAAGGGGCTATACCCCTGGCCGGTTCTCCTTCAATGTCAAGGGTGGGAGGTGTGAGGCATGCCAGGGCGATGGCTATATCCGGATTGAGATGCAGTTCCTGCCAGATGTCTATGTTCCCTGCGAGGTCTGCCATGGCAAGCGCTATAACGAGCAAACCCTTGAGGTCCGCTTCAAGGGAAAGTCCATAGCGGATGTTTTGGAAATGAGCGTTGACGAAGCCACGGTCTTGTTCAAGGATATTCCCCGGCTCGCGAAGAGGCTCAACCTGTTCCAGGATGTCGGCCTCGGATACATAAGACTGGGTCAGCCAGCCACAACCCTGTCCGGCGGCGAGGCCCAGCGAGTAAAACTATCAAAGGAGCTCTCCCGGACAGCAACAGGCCAGACCCTTTATATCCTTGACGAACCAACCACTGGCTTGCATTTCCACGACGTAGCAAAGCTCATAGATGTCCTCCTCCGGCTCCGGGACATGGGCAACACCATAATAGTTGTGGAGCACCAACCAGATGTGGTCAAGTCAGCGGACTGGATAGTTGACCTTGGCCCAGAGGGGGGTGAGGAGGGGGGTTATCTCGTTGCAGAGGGGACGCCTGAGGATGTGGCGCTCTGTGAGGGGTCATATACGGGACAGTATCTCACGAAACTCCTGGGGAAGGTAGCGGAGTAGGGGCAACCTTCTGTCTAGAGAGACCTCACCCGACCGGATTACGAAGCCTTTGCACCACAAGGGCCTACGGGGAACTGAATGCCACATCTTCAATCCGTAGAGGAATGAAATGGTTTAGGTGAGTAAAGCGCGGGTTTGCAAACCATCAACCCTCCACGCTATAATCTCCATCTTGTCAAAGAAAAATGTAGTTAGGCTTGAGGGAACGGTGAAGGAGGTTCTCCCGAACGCTACCTTCAGGGTGGCCCTTGACAGCGGCCTTGAGGTCACATGCAGGCTATCCGGCAAGATGAGAATGCACCACATCAAGATACTGCCGGGGGATCGCGTTACCGTTGAAATGTCTCCCTATGACCTTACAAAAGGAAGAATAGTCTATCGCTATAAGTAATGCCTCTCTTGGTCGCGCCAAAAATACTCGCGATTTGGACCTTGATCCACTATGACATTTGGCCTAATAATTAAAGACCGGGAGACATAAAATGGATAAGTTGGATTTCATAAGAGAGGAGATGGAAAGGCTCAAGAATGAGGGCCTTTTCGTGAACATCAGGACAATCGGATCACCCCAGGATGCCTGGACTGTCGTTGATGGCAAACGCGTCCTGAATATGTGCTCTAACAACTATCTGGGTTTTGCCAATCACCCAGAGTTAAAGGAAGCCGCCAAAAAAGCCATAGACGAATGGGGTGTTGGCCCCGCCGCGGTCAGGTCCATAGCTGGAACCATGTCCCTGCACCTTGAGCTGGAGCGCCGACTCGCTGAATTCAAGGGTGCGGAAGGCGCTTTGAGCCTTCAGGCAGGCCTCATCGCTAACCTGTCAACCATACCCCCCCTGGTGGATGAGGGCGATGCGATCTACACTGACCGGCTCAACCACGCCTCCATTATAGACGGATGTAGGCTCTCAAAGGCCGAGAGGTTCATATACGCCCACTGCGACCCGGAGGACCTGGAATCAAATCTCAAGGAGACCAGGGCTAAAAAAAGGAGGGCCCTCATAATAACCGATGGCGTTTTCTCAATGGATGGGGACATAGCACCCCTGCCGGATATAGCCGAGATTGCTGAGCGCTATGACGCAATGCTCATGGTTGACGACGCTCACGGCGAGGGTGTACTGGGGAAGGGCGGCAGGGGCATCGTTGACCATTTTGACCTCCACGGAAGGGTTGATGTTGAAATAGGCACTATGTCAAAGGCTTTCGGTGTTGTGGGTGGCTATGTTTCTGGCAGAAAGGAGATAACGGAATACCTTCGCCAGAAAGCCAGGCCCTTCCTCTTTTCCTCCGCGGTAACCCCGGCCGATGTGGCCGCGTGCATTAAGGCTGTTGAAATACTCGGGCGCTCAACCGAGCTCGTTGACAGGCTTTGGGACAACGCCAGGTATTTCAAGAGCAAGATGAAGGAAATGGGCTTTGACACCGGAAGGAGTCAGACCCCGATAACCCCTGTTATGCTCGGAGAGGCAAAGCTCGCCCAGGATTTCTCGCGCAGGCTCTTTGAGGAAGGGGTTTTCGCGATGGCTCTTGGTTTTCCAACAGTTCCAAAGGGAATGGCGCGTATTAGGGTGATGATCTCAGCGGCCCACACAAAGGAGGATTTGGACTTTGCTCTGGTTGCCTTTGAGAAAATAGGGAAAGAGCTGGGTGTGTTGAGTTAAGGGGGTGTTAGATTATGCATAATGTTAACGATCTGAGAAACAGAAAGGGGGTGGCGCTGATGACCGATTTCGTCCTGGCGGACTATACCTTGCCAGGCATGGTCATAAAGGCTACTGGGGAGGCCCCTGATGCCGCGCTTCTGCTCGGCGATGGTTATTTTTACTTGCCCGAAGGGACTCCCCTCCCTCCGGGGGCTTGCCCCGGGGATGATGTCCCCCATGAGCTCCTCTTGCCTGCGCTTTTCCGCTACACAGGCAGGGAGAACCTCGCAACCGGTTTGGTAAGGGTGGAGGGATTTTTACATGTGATAAGGTTTCTTGATGCCCATAATTCCTATGTTCCAACCGAGGTCTTTACCCTTTTCCCAGTGATCAGAAACGGCCGGATCAGGATTCGGGTTTCCATGTCGCACAGATATGTTATCAGGGACAGCCTTGCCAACTGGTTCTCGCTGAAGGGCCCCTACCGGACAAAGGGAATATGGGTGGTCATTCCAGGAGCGGTAAGGGTTGATCGCGTCATAGACATAGAGCCCGGCATCGCTAGGTTAGAGAGGCAGGGTCCGTGGGATCCCGAGAATGCCAAACCCTTCCTCCCATGGGAGGAGCTCCCGGCAGGGCTCAGAAAGAAGACCCTGATAACCCAGGCTATAACGCCGGCCGAGATCATCAAAAAGGTTGACACCATGGTTGATTATGCGTTTTCCGGTTCCTCTGAGAGATTCAGGGAGTATAAGACAGGTACATTCTGGAAGCCCCGTAACCTGGTTTTCGGTGACGGCACAACCGGGAATTACATGCAGGAATTGTTTTGGTCTGAGAAAAGGTTTTTCAAGCCTCTTGATGTTCCAGCAAGGGTTGCCCTGCTCTTGCCTTCGGATCCAGATAACCTGCCGACCTCGGAGTTCTTCGTTGACATGATGGATACTTTCATGCTGGATCTTGAGGCAATGGGCCTTCCCCTGAAAAAGAGCGAGGTCTCCCACTATGACCCCAGAGATTCTTCCTCCCTTGAACGAGCCCTGGAGAGCCTGGCTGATAAGAAACCCGATGTGTTTTTGGGCATAGTTGTTCCGACCGGTACCATCGGGGACCACGACCCCTATTTTTACACCAAGAGACGCCTCGCGGAAATGGGCTACCCGAGCCAAATGATCAAGATTTCCACCGTGAGAAAGTTCCGCGACCGATACATGACTGCTTCGCTAGAGGGACGGAAGGGACTTTGGGAGGACGACTTGTTCCAAGGTTTCTGGATCAACACCGCGCTTAAATTGGGCGCGATTCCATGGCTCATAAGGGATTCTGGCCTTGCCGATGGATTGTTCATAGGCGTTTCCAGGGATGAACGCTCTGTTGTCGCAGTTGCTTTTGATCATCACATGAGGTTTCTAGGGTGGAGGAGCTCCACCGGCTCATTTAACAAGGCGCTAATAGCTGATTGGCTTGACAGGACAAATATATTTCATACTGAGGAGGATGACCAAGGGCTTGCCGAGAGCCTTTCTGCCCTGGGTGATGTTTGCTCCGTTGCTCCATCGCAAATGGTCGTGGCTCCGGGAGCCAGACAAACCAGGCTTCGCGCTGGCGTTTATTTCCACGATCCGGATGAACCCGATGTATATCACATCGCCACGGAGAACTGGGCTCCTTACAGGGAGTTCAACCTCTTCCAGGTCAGGAAGATAGCAGGCTCCCTGTCCCCGGCACTGCACGCTGAGACGTGTTTCTGGACAGCCAGGGCATATCTCTCATCGTTTCCGAAGGGCCCCCTGCCAGCAACCCTGCACTTCGCTAGGGCTGTCCGTAGCGCGGTGAGATACGGGTTTGTTGAACCAGGCCAAGGCGGGGAAAGGCCCTGGTTCCTGTGATCGTTCTAGACTAGCCGACGATCGCAGTGTCTTTAGGTGGTGGAGGAAGGCTTGTTCCTCGCTAGCTCAAAGATTTTTCTTTAACGGAACCACAATCCTTTGTTCCGTTTCTGACCTCAATCCGTGAACCTTCTTATTCTCTCCTCCGCGAACCTTACATACTCAGGCACCACCTCAAAGCCCAGAAACCGCCTGCCTGTCTTGAGCGCGGCTATGGCGGTTGTTCCCGAACCCATGAACGGGTCAAGCACGAGGTCCCCTGGGTCAGTTGCATAAAGGATCAGTTTCTCAACCAGCGCGAGGGGCAGTTTCGTGGGGGTTTTAGCCTTGCCCGTCCAGTATTCCCTCTTTATGACTATCACATCCTCTGGGTAGCGGTCAATCTTGTGAAATTTGTACTTCACTGGGTTCTTCACCGTGAAAAGGATGTGGTAGTGGCTGGTGACAAACCTCTTCCTGGTATAGACACCGAACTGGTATTTCCATATGAGGTGGTTTATGGTGATCAGGCCAGTTTCGTCAATGGCGATGAGCACTTCTTTCAAGTTGTTCCAACCGGAGAAGATGAAGGCGGAGCCGGTTTCCTTCAATAATCCGGGTAGGTGAGAAATCCATGCCCTGCTAAATTCAAGGTAGTTCTCCCCTTCCTCCCTATAGCCCTCCACTACCCTGCCAGCGGTTCGGTTGTAGTTGCTGGGTTTCCCTCTGAAATCTATCCCGAAAGGCGGATCGGCTATGACCAGGTCTATGCTCTCCGAGGGAACCTGGCCAAGCATTTCCCGGCAATCACCCTGGTGGATGCGGTTTTCCGGCAAGTGTTCGCGCCCCATATTCCCGATGTTCACTGGCAGATTATACCGAGCCGCCGTGTCATTTTGCCACACGGTTTTGACGGTATTCCAGCGCGCAATTTATTGTCATGATAAAGCAATTGTCGCAAGGGACGCATAACGATAACCTCATCGGATAGTGAGGTTCAGCCCGCTTATGATATGGGTAGGGAAACCAGGTAGATCCTCGGTCTAGTGCAACCCGCTCTCGCGTCCCGGACCTTTCATTTTCATTGAGATTATTGCTTTCTATAGCCTGTATAAAAGACTTCTGCCTACTCCTACTGCCCAGTTGAAGAAGTTCAATATGGGGTTAAAAGGATGACCGTGTTCGTGCTTGGTAAAATAACGCGTGAGCCCGGAAGACCACTCAAGCGCCATCCTGCTTCTGACTTTTCTGGTTGACAGGCCCATCACATGTTTTACCCTCATCCCCGGATGCAGGACAACCTTGTAGCCCTTTGCCTTTACCCTTTTCAGCAGGTCAACATCCGAGAAGAACATCCTCAGCCTCGGATCAAAAGCGCCTATCTCAAGGAAAACCATCCTGCGCATTAGGAGAGCCGCGCCCATTGGCTGATCAACCTCGGTGGGTTCTGAAACCGGCCTGGGGTTGAGCTTCCACCTGGAGAGATATGGGAAAATCCTTGATATTCCGGTCATCTCAAGGATTATGCCCATGTGATCGGGAAACGAGCGCACGGAGGGCTGGAGTTGACCGTCCGGATAAAACATCTGTGGCGCCAGAACCGCCACCATGGGGTTTTCCCTCATGTATTCAAGACCCACCCTGAGGGCGTCCGGTTCCAACTGTGCGTCTGGATTCAGCAGAAAAACATAATCGCCCCTGGCCTTACGAATCCCCATGTTGTTGGCCCTTGAGTAGCCTATATTCCTTGAGACCCTGATCAGCCTTGTTCCGGCGAAACCGTTTTTCCTCACCCTCTCAACCGTGTCATCATCCGAGGCGTTGTCCACTATTAGGACCTCAACCGTCATTCCGACAGATGCCCTTGCCACGCTTTCCAAGAATGATTCTATGCAATCGGCCGAATTCCAGGTTACCGAGACCACAGACACATCAGGTTTCACGGATTCCCTCCTCTGTTATGTATGCGGTTATGAGCCTAGCCGGAGTTATGTCAAAGGCATAGTTAAGGGCATGGGTGGACTCCGGAGCCATCCGGATCCCGTCAAGTGAGAGGACCTCTCCCTCTGGTCTTTCCTCAATCTCTATGGATTTCCCGTCAATGGTCTTGGGATCAAAGCTAGTGCTTGGTGCGACAACATAGAAGGGAATCCCAAAGTGTTTAGCAGATACCGCGAGAGAGAGCGTCCCGATCTTGTTGGCTACATCGCCGTTGGCCGCGATCCTGTCCGCGCCCACCAACACCGCGTCAACCCTGGCACAGGAAATCAGAAAGGCCGCCATCCCATCAACTATGAGCGTATGCGGGATACCCGTTTTGCCTAGCTCCCAGCACGTTAACCTCGCGCCCTGGAGCCATGGCCTAGTCTCGGTTGCCCAAACCGTCCTTATCTTTCCCTGTTCGTATGCCTTGTAGATTACCCCCAGCGCAGTTCCTATGCCCCCAGTTGCCAAGACGCCCGTATTACAATGGGTCAGTATTGATGAACCTTCCTTTATTAGCCTTGCTCCGTGCTCGGCCATCATGAGACAGCGTTCCTTCTCTTCTTGGTGTATAGCGATTGCTTCGGCTACCGGATCATCGGCTCGCAAAACCCTTTCTATGGCCTTTGCTGGATTTATCGCGGTTGGCCTGGCTCCTAGGATGGAATTTTTCGCGGATTCAATGTCTTCATCTCTTATAAAGGCAAGCGCCAGTCCGTATGCGGCGACGATACCTATCAGCGGAGCGCCACGGACCGCCATGTTCCTTATGGCCGAGACAACATCCTCGTATGTCCTGGCATTGATGTAAATCTCTTTTCCGGGCAGTGCCCTTTGATCAAGGATTGCCAAAGAATCTCCGGTCCACTTCAACGGCTCCGGTATATTCACGGGAAGATTATAGCGTGTTGCGTGGTTCACACGCAATTTTGATAAACGGAGACCCCTGTATATCACTTTACCCGGCCTCTATAATTTCTTCCCCTAAGAAAGCACATAGAAATATGTGGTCGGA
>JBMFOM010000059.1:0-12527 GCA_049969615.1 Caldifarciminota bacterium | reverse complement strand
CCTGGTCAAGGACCTCCAGAGGGGCTACATACCCTCAGAGACCTGACCCGATTGCGAGGCCCCTGTGCCACGGCCGCGCCTTCAATCCATAGAGGGCTGAGATGTGTCGGGTGAGCTCTAGAACTGATTGAATTAGTTCATGGTCAGGCTAAATAATTAAAATATGATAGTATTACTTATGCTCAGCGCGCCGGTTTTTGCCGAGGATATAACCATAAAGGACGGCAGTTACAGGACCATAGCTTACATGGAGGATGACGGAGACATCAAGGACGCCAACTACCGCACAATAGCCTATGTTGAGGACGACGGAGACATCAAGGACGCCAGCTATACGACCATAGGCTATATAGATGATGACGGGGACATAAAAAATGCCTCATACAGGATAGTCGGCTATGTTGAGGACGATGGAGATGTCAAGGATGAGAGCTACAGGACAATACTGCACATAGAGGATGACGGGGACATAACTGACGAATCATACAGAACAATAGGCCACATGGAAGGCACGGTCGGTATCTTTGAGAAACGCGCTGTAGCCGCGCTCTGGCTCTTACGGGTATTGAGTTTCCACTAATCCTTGGCAAAGGGCGCCGCCCCTATTTAAAGACCTCTGGCAAAGTAGAAATAACTTACTGGTTTGGGCCAGGAACATTTTGTCCAAGGGAACAAGGGTCTACTAAGAGGGACCCCTGAAAAATCCCGCAACAATGGCATTTCCTGAGGGTTCCATTCTAGCTATGATGAGGCTTCCGGATGGGAACAAAGGACAAACCGGATTTTTCAGGGGCTTTACTTCATTATCCCCTTCCAGGCCTTCTTTCCATCCCTAGTTCTCAGGGAAATCGTCTCCCGGGAACCTATTATGAGGTTGTCGCCCACAAGATAAAGCGTTGATATAGCAACATACCTCATCTTATGTCTCTGCATCCAGAGTTCCTTGCCGGTTTCAGGGTCCAGCTTCCTCGCGATAATGCTCCCGGAGGCTGTGTCAACGATAAAAACACCATCCCCAACTATAATGAGGGTGTCTTTGAGTTCTTCGCCCCATTTCTTTGCAAGGGAGCCGGGGTTCACGGCAATGAGCCTGTAGGTTGTTACGCCTTTCGTCCTTCTGAGAATAACATATAGGGCCTTGTCCCCGGAGATAATCTTCGTGGGTTCCCAGGCCTCATCATGGAGGACTCCCAATGTCTGGCCATTGGTTGGATTAATGGAAACGATGGAATCATCAAGGAGATAGAGACCTCCGCCTGTGACTAAAAGGGAATCAAAGGAGTAATCGCCGGGGAATGATATTTGCCAAAGTGCGGAGCCATTTTGGGGGTCAATTCTGAAGATTCGTGTCTTGTTAGTATAGTAATCGTTGCCCATGACATAAGGACCGAAGGGCCGGAGGCCATGGCCCATCCTCACGGTAAACAGCACCTTGCCGTTTTTTGGGTTGAATGCCCTTATCAGACTGTCCTGGGCTAGATATATCTTATCGCCGTAGACGCTGAACGAGCGCCAGTCATTCTGAAACACGCGCATGGTCTGCTTCCCATTCCCATCAAAGAACCTCAGCGTATCATCATTGCCCAGGAAACAAAGCCCATCGCCTAAAGGGATGAGGTTCTTTTCCAGATAAACAAGCGCGCCCGGGTTCTCTTCCCAGAGAATGTCTCCTCTGTCCAGGTCATAACATCTCAGGGAGCCATCATCTGACAAGGTATAGAATCTATCTTCCCCAAGGCTTATCCTTCTGAGCGAGTAGCCATTGCCTATTTCCTTTCGCCAGATCAATCTTCCAGTTTTGGGATTCACGCGCGCCAGGTAGTATTTTGAGTCCCCGTAGAGAACCGCGGCCATCTTGTCGCCCCTGATCTCACCCTGTAAGAGGGAGTAATTCGGGCCCCTCATCTTGCCGATAATCTCGGCAACAACCACGGCTATAGTGGGGCCTATTATGCTGAGGAGTATAACGGCGGCAATGAGGCCGCCGATGATCTTTGATGTCGTTGTTGGAGGAGGAGGAGGAGTAATCTTGACAACCTCTTCAACAGTGGTCTCAACCACCGCGCTCAGCTCAATCCTGGTCTCCGTTTCCCCCGGATCAGGCTTGATCATGTTCACTGTGCCGCAGAACGGACACTTGAGCATGGTCTGGCCTAGCTCGGCTTCCAGGGGCGCGCCACACGACTCGCACTTCAGGGCCTTTATCTCTGGCATAGCAAAACCCCTGCCTCTCCGAGGGAATTCATATCATTCCTCCGTCAATCACGAATACCTGGCCGGTTATGTACGAGGCCCTTTCCGACGCGAGGAAGTGAACCAGCTCCGCGACCTCAGAGGCCTCGCCGAAACGGCCCAGGGCTATTCTGGACATGTAGTCTGACTTTATTTCATCCGGAAGCGCTTCGGTCATTGGGGTCTTTATGAACCCGGGCGCGACCGCGACACATCTGACCCCGCGTTTGCCTCCTTCCTTAGCGAGGGATTTTGTCAGCGCGATGAGTCCGGCTTTTGAGGCGGAATAAGAGGTCTGTCCGAAATTTCCTATTATACCCACGATAGAGGACATGTTGATTATCACGCCGGACTTCTGCTTGAGCATCAAGGGAAAAACTGCCCTTGAATAAACGAAAGCGCCTTTAAGGTTGATGTCTATCACTGTGTCCCAATCCTCTTTTTCGGCGCGCATGAAAAGCTTGTCCCTGGTGACACCAGCGTTGTTAACCAACAGATCAATCCCTCCCCAGGCATCCGCGACTGACCTGACGATCTCCTCCGCGGCCGAATAATCCCTGACATCAGCGGTGAAGATCATGACCTCAGCGCCCATGGCCTTGAGTTCTTCACCGGCCTTTCTGAGGTCATCTTCAAGGACATCAACCATGGCCAGCTTGCCAGCCTCAGCGAATCTCTTCGCTATCTCAAAACCTATTCCTCTTGAAGCTCCGGTTATTATTGCGCGCATATCCATATTATATTGGCCCACGAGATACACATGCACCCATGGCCCTAAACAGGCACTTGAACCAAGCCGCTTGGTGAGCCATAATTTCACTACCGTGGAGATAAGTGGTGTGATAGTATTTATTCTCGGTGCCTTCTGGAGCGCCAAGGGCATTGCCCTCGGCTCTCTCTCAACCCTACCCTATGACCCCGGAGGGGCCTGGGATAACCCCGGAACACTCGGCTTGTTTGGCAGGCTGGAGGGCATCTATGCCAGGACTATTCATGGAGACACTCAGTCCATCGCAATCCTGCTTCCGGCCTATGGGTTCAACTCCCTCCTGTACAGCTCAGTAGCCTCGGACAGGTGGGAATACGGGGTGTCTCTGAGCAAAATCGCGTTCCCATGGCTATCCGTTGGAGGCCTGGTAGCCTATGCGCATCTCGGCAAGGAACACAATGTCCCGCTTTCCTTTGGGGTCGTTCCCCAGTGGTCAATAAGGAGCCTCGGCAGGCTCGCCGGCGGAATCGGCTTCTATGACCTTCTGGGCGAACCTGGGACCAACCTCTCGTTCTCTCTAGTCACCGGATACAGCGTTCCATACCTGATAATAGCGGATTTTCGTCAGGCCTGGGGCGAGAACCGCTGGAGGATGAGCGTAGGCACGGACGCTTCCTTTACGGTGTCATCCTTCGCGGATTTTTCCATTAGGGCCGGCTGGAGGGAGGACCCGATAGCGGATAGAAGGGGACCTACCTGGGGTTTTGGCCTGGGACTTCCCTTTGCTTCCCTGGACTTTGGCGCGGAGGGTCTGGATTATTTTCTGGGTTCAGTGGACTTGTTCTGGAAGTAAGCATTTTGGTTGAAAAGGGATGCGACCTTGCTATACTATTATCAGTGCTAAGGGGTTTGTTTGAAAAGAATTGAAGAAGTTTCAGTTGTCATTCGCTTCACAGAGGCGGATGAGGGCGAATCACCCCTTGATGTTCTCCTAAGGGTTCTCGGGAAATTTAACTCTGCCTACAGAGTCGCTCTTGGACAGATAATAAAGGAGCTGGCCGAGCTTGTGCCTCTCAGGATTCTGAAACGGACAGGGCAATTGAGGTCAGCCTGCCCGCACCTTCACCCATTCAGGAGGAATGTAAAGGTAAATGGTTCAGCAGAAATAGACAAAAGAACAAACAGAATACTTCGGTTTCATATTGAAGCTATAGTCCCCGAGACTGAGATTTCCCCCTGGGAGGGCAAGGAAAACCTTGAACCCACCGATTTCAAGAGATTTGAGAATCTGGGCCTTTTGATCCTTTCTCCTTGAAACTTGAACCAGATTACTGTGACCCTTCTCCTCATAGCCCTCGTCCTTGCCACGGGCTCGTCCTTCCTCCTATACAGGCGCGGTCCGTGGTATCTGCTCATGATAAGGGCATTGGCACTCGCCGCGCTTGTGGCCCTGTTGGTGAACCCGCGCATAAAGGGCGGTGTTCCCCTGGAACCAAAAGTCCTCGTCATTCTTGATCTCTCGCCCAGCATGGGAGAGGTTGTGGCGTGGGAGGATTCCACGCTCGGAAAAATCCGCTCGCTCCCCGGCAAGAAGGACATAGTGGGCGTATCGGATAGGCTAATAAACGATCCAGCCCTGCCCCTGTCCGTTGATTCATCGGATTGCACGGACCTCAGCCTTGCCCTGTCCCGCGGCGCGGATGCTTTTATACTTCTGTCTGACGGCCTGCACAACGCGCCATCAGAGGTCTATCCGCTAGCACCTGTTCTGACTATTATCCCGCCAAAGAGCCGGAGATTTAACATATCTCTCCTTGATCTTGAACTGCCAAGAACAATCAGCGTCGGGCAGGAATTCCCGCTGACAGCGAGCTACGCGCTCCGCGGAGGGGATTGGCGTGGAAGGTGTCTGATCTCACTGGCTGGAGAGACGGTGAAGGACACCTCCCTGCTTCTGAGAGAAGGCCAAGGTTTTCTGAGGTTCAACCTCGTGGCAAAAAACCCTGGCCAGACAAGGCTCGTTATGAGGTTAATTCCAGATATGAGCGAGGACGCCACAGAGGATAACTCCCGCTCCAGGACAATAAACATTGAGGAGGGAGGATTCGGTCTTGCCATAATAGCAGAGGGACCCTGGCCCGATGTTGGCGCTGTCAGGAGGGCCGCAGAGGGTGTGCCGGGTATAGTTGTGAGAACCTTTGCCCGGTTGGCAAGCGGAAGGTGGACAGAAATGAAGGGCGATAGCGTGGTGGATTGCCCAGGGCCTCAGAGGAACGCAGATGCTTTTGTTCTCATAGGGAGCAGGAAGGAACTGGGAAATTACAGGGCCGGAAAGCCCTGTCTGATCTTTATGGTTGGCGACAACTGGGGCATTCCCGGAGCGTCTGAATACAGGGGCGGAGGGGTTTATCTCGGTTCCGCGGCTGGTTCGCCCGTTCCGGATAGCATCCTGAAGCCTCTGCCGCCCATCACCCGGTTCTGGAAAATCCCAGCAAGCCAGGCGCAGGAGATCTTGTTGCTCGCTGGGTCGTGGCCGGTTGTGTTCAGGAGGGAGGGGGATGTCTATGTCGCGTGCCCAGAGCTTTGGGCACAGAACACAGCCTCCGGCGGCGAGTTATACAGGATAATCGTCTCTGATTTCATATCCCGTGCGCTTTCTGGCAAGATGAGCCTCTTCGCGTGGGCAAAGGACGCTTTCTCAGGTCAGCCAGTATTCATTAACGCCGAGGCTCGCCTCGCGGACGGCTCGCCAGCAGGGGATGTATGGCCCAGGGTGGCAGGACAACCAATGAGGCAGATCGGGCCAGGGGTTTTTCAGGCAGGTCCGCTTGAGCTTGAGCCGGGAGATCACTCGTTTAGGGTTGACTTCTATAGGGGGAACGATCTCGCAGGCACGAAAACTGTCTCCGTATCCGTCGCGCCTTGGCCAGCAGAGGCATATGACTGGGGCGTGGACACCGGCTTTCTCAGGGGCCTAGCCGAGGGTTCTGGCGGTTTTCTGGCCAGATCACCGGAGGAGCTCAGAGGGTTCCTTGAGGGCCTGCGAAGCCCTTCGCCCCCATTGAAATTGCTGGATATACCCTGGCTCATTCTCCTGCCGGTTCTGCTTCTGGTGGCCGAGTGGGGACTCCGCAGGTGGTTGGGAAAGGTATGATGTCAAAGGCTGGAATCCGGCAGGCCGCCCTAGATCAGAACCCTCCTTATTTCCTCGGTTGTATTGAAGAAATGTGGCGAGACCCTTATCAAACCCTCACGGAGCGATACAATTACTCCCGCGTCGCGTAGGCGCTGGTAATATTCCTCCGGATTCCCCCCTGGCCTGAATGAGACTATGCCGGCCCGTGGCTCTCGCGGGGTAGCAACGTAAAACCCTCTCTCCTCAAGCGCGTCCATGAGAAGTCCCGTCAGCTCGCGCACCTTTGAAGCTATCTGCTCTTTGCCGACGCCGAGAAATATTTTCAAGCTTTCAGAGAATCCCGCGATGAGCATCACGGCCCTGCTACCCTCCTCAAACCTGGGTGCGCCGGGATCCGGCTCCGGCATCGGAAAAAGCCTGGAGAAGGTCTCGTATTGTCCGGAAAGCCAGCCCAATGGCCCTGGCTGCAGGTTATCCATTGCTTCCTTCCGGATACAGAGGAACGCCAATCCCTCTATGCCCAAAAGCCACTTCGCCGCGGTGTTGGCCAGGAAATCAATCCTCAGGGATGAGAGGTCGGGGAATAGGGGGCCGAGACCCTGGGTTGTATCAACAACAAGATAGAATCCCCTCTCATCTGCCATTTGGGACAAGGCCGCGAGATCCACCATCTCGCCGGTGACGAAATGAACCCAATCAACAAAGACGGCCCGTGTTTTGGGGTCAACCAGGCCCCTTATCACATCCACCAGGCCAGAGTGTGGCCCGGTCGCCCACCTGACCTCAACTCCACGGACCGGCGAGTGGACCCACGGATAAACCAGCGCCGGAAAGGCCTTCTGCTGAACAACTACATTGTCCCCATCCCGCCAAGGGATAGCCTCCATTGCTATTCGGATGCCCCTGGTCGTGCTCTGGGTAAAGGCAAGCTCTGAGGGCAAAACAGCCATCACCTGGGCCAGAAGAGACCTTGCCTCTGTCTGGATGGCCTTCCATTCGGATATAGCTAGAAAGCCACTGGTCATGTAGGTCTTCAGGATTGACGCGACGCGGGTCGCGGCCCATGTGTTCAAAGGACCCTGACCAGCGCAGTTCAGATATGTGAACCTCGCCAGAGCGGGAAACAGGGAGCGAACCTCGGTTATCAGTGTGGTTGTGGATTGTTAGTTCCTGGTTCCTGGTTTTGGCCAGCAAGTGCCACGGGGTTGGTTTGAGAAACCGGCCAGGTTGTGAGGCCTGGCCTTACTTTTCCCATTCCTCGTCTTTTGATGAGCCTTCATCTGGTTCCGAGACGATCTCCTTCATGGTCTTTCCGCCATAGGTCTGAGCTATATCTTGGTCATAGTGATCTCCGGTCCAGGCGACCATTTCTGTGAAGTGTTCTATGGCCTCATCGGTTATCATGTAGAAGGGGAGGCGCTGTTCAAACACCACATTCCCGGTATTGGGATCATCTTTCCAGGGATAGAAGCGGAACCCGCCGAAGTTCAGGTTTGAGTTCTCCACAATAAGGTAGCGCGCCAGCGCGTCCGAGAGGGGTGTTCCTACTGTGACCTTGGCCCATATCTCAACCATGGGCTCGTCATCCCGGCCATATGTCTCTGTTGTGAAGTGGACGACAGTTGAGCCTGACCAGATATAGTAGGTTATGTCATCCAGAGTTCCTATGTTTGCCTCGCCGAAGAGGTGCTTCAGCATCTCGCCCAATTGCCTGTGGGCGGCCTCGTGTTTTTCGTTAGCATATGACATATTGCCTCCGATTGCCGGGCAAATTATAATGTATCTGCACGGATGTCAACAACCATAATTGAGACCTCTGACAAGGTAGTAATAACTCACTGGTTTGGGGGAGGAGCACTTTGTCCAAGAGAACAGGGTTCTAAGAGGCCCCCTGAAAAATCCCACAACAATGGCATTTCCTCAGGGTTCTCTTCTGGTTATGATGAGGCTCCCGGATGGGACCAGGGACAAACCGGGATTTTTCAGGGGTTTCCATAATTTTGTCTCATGGACATTAGCGGGGAACTTGCAGACCGAAGAAACGAGACTCCCGGACAGCCGCGGGTGTGCCGTTGTTTTATTTTGAAAATATTATCGTCCCAAGCACATAATCCGCGGCCAGAATGAGGAGGCTTGAGGCCACAACGGCCTGGGTGGTTGCCCTACCGACCCCAACTGCACCACCCTTCGCGTTGTATCCAAAATAGACCCCCATCAGGGAGACTATTGCACCAAAAACAAGCGCCTTTGCCAGGCCACCCAGGAGGTCCTTTGCCACGAAGTATATCCTCATGCCATGGGTAAAGGTTTCCACTGGCACAAAGAGGACATACCTGGCGACAAACAGCGCGCCAATGAGCGCGATGGCCTCGCCCAGGACGGTTAAGAGAGGAACGGATATTATGGCACCAAGGAGCCTGGGAAGGGCAAGGTAACGGTATGGGTCTATTGCCATGAGCTCCAGCGCGTCTATCTGCTCTGTGACGCGCATAGTTCCCAGCTCCGCGGCTATCCCCGCGCCAACACGGCCGGCAAAAACCAGCGCCACAAGCACAGGCCCCAATTCTATCATCACAGCCTTTGCCACTCCCACTCCTAGATACATCATTGGCACGAAATCCCTTATCTGATAAGCGGTCTGCACCGCGGCAACCATACCCACGAAAGCGGATGTAACCAAGACCAGGGGCAAAGAACCCATTGCCATGTAAGAGAGCTGAACCCAGAGCAGTCGGGGAACCTTGTTTATCTCGCGGAGGGAGAGCAATGTTCCCCACATGAGCTCACCTATGCCACCCAGGTGGTAGAAAAAGACCACTATCGGCCTAAAGGGCAAAAGCCAAGAATTCATCAGGCCGAAATTATGGCTCCTGATCAAGCCGGGTGTCAAATCCGGGAACTGTCTCGTAATGGCGCAGGGCCAAGCAAATCCCTTATAATATGCCCATGTACATATTTGATACGCATCTCCATATAGATGTCAGGAGCTACAACGACCTGGAGGCCATGGTCCTGGCTAATGTCCGTTGGGCTGTGGCGCTCTCCCACGATGTCTTCAAGATGTCCTCAAAAGAGGTTTATCTGGATCACTATGACCGGCTCCTGCGTTTGGAGCGCGAGAGGGCGGAGAAGGCGGGTCTAAAGCTTTATGTTGGGTTTGGCATTCACCCTGGAGCTATTCCTCACGATGTCTTTGAACTGCTGGACTACATTCCGGAGCTCCTTTCCCAGGATGGGGCGGTAGCCATAGGCGAGACGGGGTTGATTGATCCGAACGACAAATTGCAGAGGGAAGTCCTGAAAGCTCAGGTGGGGATGGCAAGGGACACCAACAAGCCCATTTTGATCTCAACGCCATATGAACACAAGAAGCGCGTCTTCAACAGGGTGATGAAGATACTTGAAGAGACGGACATTCCACCGCATCTTGTCGTCATTGACCACCTCGATCCCAACCTCTCAAAGGAAGCGGTTGAAGCTGGTTACTGGACAGGGGTGAGCCTGTGGCCCCCTTATCCCTTTGTCCAGCCGGAGAACCTGACGCCGGCCTTGCTCTTTGAGGAATACGATCCGGATCACCTGCTCATTTCTTCTGACCTTTCTTCGTTCTCAAACGATCCCCTCGTTCTGCCAAAGCTGGTCTTTCACATGGAGCGCAAGGGCGTTGAGAAAAAAGTCATTGAAAAGATATTCAGGTCAAACCCCACAAAGCTCTACAGGTTGAGCATCTGATCTTCACTGATCCTCCAAAGAAACACGGGAAACCTTACACCTGATTGAAACCCCTGAAAAATCCCGGCTTGCCCTTGGTCCCCATCCAAAAGCCTCATCGTAGCTAGAAGGGAACCTTGAGGAAATGTCCCCTTGGCGAGATTTTTCAAGGACCCTCTGAGAACCCTGTTCTCTTGGACAAAGCGCTCCTGGCTCAAGCCAGTAAGTTATTAATACTTTATCAGAGGTCTCGCCATGCTATTGGAAATCAGATCAGCACTTTAAGGTGAAGCCTGTATGAGCCGGTTCTCATCTCAAGAAAATAGACGCCAGGCCGCAGGTCCAGATCAAGAATTTTGTTAGTTGCAGGCTCAAAGGTCAACCTCTTCACGAGCTTGCCGACCGGGTCATAAACGGAGAGGCACACTCATCCTCGGAGGTGTAGAAGACCGATCGCCCTCTCTGGAATAGCATGTCCGGAGAGATGGGATTCTCCAGGAACTTTGAGATCCTGTAGAACCCCCACCGCGCGCTTGCAACCAGCTGGCCATTCCCATTATAATTTTCTCGCCTCAGAGGAGGTGATACTGAATGGTGATCAGTCTCTAAAATAATGCTGGGAAATTGAGCCCCGGAGGGGCTCGCGCTCTCGCACAGCTGATTTATCCTACGCCAGAACCCCATCAATAGGCCCTTTTTCAAACCATAGAGGTATATCACGATGATACGCTTTGATTGTTTGCACAAAAGATATGGCAGAAAGACCGTGGCCTTGGACGGCCTGAGCCTTGATGTCCCGGAGGGTATTTTTTGCCTCCTGGGGCCGAACGGCGCGGGTAAGACCAC
The DNA here is from genome assembly GCA_049969615.1 of Caldifarciminota bacterium. GTDB lineage: Bacteria > Hydrothermota > Hydrothermia > JBDRYB01 > JBDRYB01 > JBDRYB01. The sequence goes on along the minus strand of JBMFOM010000059.1, from coordinate 1,893 downwards.
CCTTATCAAGATAGCCTGCGGGGTTCTCCTTCCGGACCATGGGGATGTCTTCTTCAACAACGAGAGCATCCGGAGGCGCACTAAGGGCCTGCAGAGAATGATCGCCGCGGTCTTTGAGAACGCGGAGAACGCTTATGGGTATCTTTCAGTCCACGATAATCTGATGTATTTTGGTTATCTCTGGGGGATACCGGGGAGGGTTCTCCGGGAGAGGGTTGATCACCTGCTTGAGAGGCTTGGGCTTCTGGAAAAAAGAAAAGAGAGTTTCACCAAGCTTTCAAAGGGCATGAAACAAAAGGTAGCTATTGGGCTAGCAATGATAAGGGAGCCAAAATACCTGTTTTTAGACGAGCCTACCCTTGGCCTTGATGTTTTCTCCGCGGAGACCGTGAAGGACATGATCAGGGAATGGGCAGGGGACAGTTGCAGGACGATCGTCCTGACCACGCACAACATGGCCCTCGCGGAGGAGCTGGGCGCCCGTTTCGCGTTTATATCCGCGGGAAAGGTGATATGGCAGGGTAGGAAGGATGAACTCGCAGGATTGCCCGCCTACCGGGTGGAATACAGGATAACTGTGAGGGGAAGCATTCCGGATGGTGTGCCTGGGAAGCGAGAGAAAACGGATGGCCTGACAACCCTGACCGTTTCCAAGGACGACCTCGGACCCGCACTCTCGGTTCTTGGGAAGGCCGAGATAGTTGAGGTCGCGAAGGAGGAAACGGACCTTGAGGACCTCTTTAGGGAGACGCTGAGATGAGAGCCTTTGCCTACGCGATAAGGGCTGACTTCGTGAAATACCTTGCGGAGTTCAGGTATTATGGGTTCAACTACTTCTTCTGGGTCATGGGTTCGGCAATCCTTTTTCTTGGGATAGTCGCGGTCGTGGCCCAGGCAGGCCCTGTTTCACCGGAGGCCTTCTTCAAGATGCTCATGGGCTTCATGCTCTGGTGGTATGCCATGAGCCTGATGTATGAGATGAGCTACATAGCCTGGGAGGATGCGGTCCTTGGGACACTGGAACATGTCTATATGTCCCCCATGCCCTTTGGCCTCATCCTGTTCTCAAGGGGACTTTCCGCGTTCGTCAGGGACACAGCCTGGTTCGCGCTCATGGCTCTCGCCATACTTGGCATTTATAAGCTCATGGGTGGGAGCCTCTCCCTGCCTTCGGTGAACTGGGCCGGAGTCGCGGCAATATTCCCGTTCCCTGTCGCGTCGTCCATGTTTCTGGGGGTGTTCTTCTTTGGCCTCGCCCTGGTTTTCAAGAGGGTCGGCAGCGCAACTGGCCTCGTCCAGTGGGTCTTGCTTTTCTTCTCCGGGGTGTTCTTTGACCCCGGCTCCAAGCCCATCTGGATAAGGCTCCTGGCATACGCGACTCCGGTCGGGCCTGGCGCGGAGTGCCTCCGGCGGGTAGTCGTGGAGGGCAGGGGCCTTATGGAGGTCCTGTTTTCGGACGCGGGCCTGGTTCTCATCCTGAACCTGGCCGGTTACGCAGCTTTCGGGTTCCTGAGCCTTCACCTTTTCCTGAGGGAAGCGAAGAAGAGGGGAAAGATGAGCAGGTATTAGCTTGGCGCAGGCTTCACCTGTCCCTCAGGGCCGTAAAAGGAAAGGGTAGGATGAACGGGTCTGGATTTATCCTTCGAAACCCCTGAAAAATCCCTGTTTGCCCCCTGTACCCATCTGGGAGGCTCATCGTAGCTAGAAGAGAACTTTGATGAAATGCTCTCTCGGTGGGATTTTTCAAGTGGCCCCCTCTTAGGATCCTATTCTCTTGAACAAAATGCTCCTTCCCCAAACCAGCAAGTTATTATTGCTTTATCAACCCTCCAATATTTTATTCATAATAGACCCCCGTAGTGAGGACTGTGAAGACGAGGTCAACCAGTTTCC
>JBMFOM010000058.1:0-12875 GCA_049969615.1 Caldifarciminota bacterium | reverse complement strand
CTGCCTGGGGATTTTGGGCCGAGAAGGCCGATGGCAAGTGGTATATCATCGTAAACGGCAAGGAATGGGGGCCGTATAGGTATGCGTCCTCGCCCTGTTTTTCCTCAGACGGGTCTGCCTGGGGATTTTGGGCCGAGAAGGCCGATGGCAAGCACTATGTCATCGTAAACGGCGAGGAATGGGGGCCGTATGAGGTTCCGTCCTCGCCCAATTTTTCCTCAGATGGCTCTGCCTGGGGATTTAGGGCCTGGAAGGCCGATGGCAAGCGGTATGTCATCGTAAACGGCAAGGAATGGGGGCCGTATGAGGTTCCGTCCTCGCCCAATTTTTCCTCAGATGGCTCTGCCTTGTTTTATGCCGCGACTAGGACAAAGCCCTCCTATTACAGGATTGACAGGGTAAAGGTGCAGGTATCGGCTGAGTAGGCTCAAGGGGTGGACGCTAAGACGAGAAAGGCACCATTCCCTATCTGAGAGCCTATACACAAGCTGGAGGATGAGGCACCTGAGAAGAAGCAGTGGAGGGAATCCGGGTTTCCTGAGGCCGGGTTTCAATAAAATGTGGTTTTTCAAAAGGCTCTCTAAGTCTTTATGTTTCTTAGTGACCCCAAACTTTGCGGTGGCCCAGGGTCACGCTGATCCGTCGTGATCGGGGAAGCGCGGGGTTCCGCCCTTTATCATGGTGAAATCTTTCCATGAGAATGAAAGTCCTGTGGGATTTTCATGGGCCTCATTTGCTTTGGCCCTGTTCAAATGATCTTATCCGCTCGTTGGCCAGCTGCATGTATTCATGAACTGTTTCGTACCCAACATAACGCCGGCCTGTGGTCAGGGCCGCGATTGCGGTCTGGCCAGAACCCATAAAGGGATCAAGGACAAGCTCTCCTTCAAATGTGTAGAGTTGGATCAATCTCCTTGGCAGTTCAATCGGAAATGGCGCTGGGTGGCCAACCTGCCTCGCGGATACCGCGGGGAACTCCCAGACGCTCTTGGTGTATTGAAGAAATTCCTCCTTAGATATTGTGCTGATTTTACCGCGACCAGGCCTTCCAAAGCCTTGCTTTGAGAAAATTAGGATATACTCGTGCATATCTCTGAGGGTAGGGTTTGCGGCTGAACACCAGCTTCCCCAAGCGGTTGAAGGGCTTGAGCTCGTGTTTTTGTTCCAAATTATCTCTCCCCGCATGAGAAACCCAAGATCAAGCATGTCTCGGATGACGAACGCGTGAAGGGGGATGTATGGTTTCCTGCCCAGATTAGCTATGTTCACGCAGGCCCGACCACCCGGAACCAGGACCCGGTACACTTCTTTCCATACCCTCTTCAGGAAGTCGAGATATTCTTCAAGGCTCAGGTCCTCATCGTATTCCTTGCCAACATTGTATGGCGGCGAAGTAACCATCAGGTGAACAGAGCAGTCCGGCAGTTCGTCCATTCTCTCCGAGGATTTCAGGAATATCCTGTCCAAGTAGTTAGGAGGCACTGGGTTTTCAATTTGTTTGACATTTTTCTCAGCGGAAAGGCCCCGGTAGAGCCTGCTCGCGTAGAAACTGGACGAATCGTGACTCACCCTTCCGGGTGAACCGAATGGGCTGGTTCTCGTGCCTTTCCTTCTGCTTGCCAGATATAGATTATAGACTCATGGGGAAGGGAGGATCAATTCCGAAGGAGGATTGTGATCCTTCACCCGGCTGGCCTTTCTTGGCCCTATCCAAGTACATAAGGGCTACCGGCTCGCCCTGTTTTTTGTTTCTTAGGAGGAACCTGGGTGCAAGCGCCAGGGGCTACCCCCTATAATTTCCTCGTGCGTGAGCTCTCGGCAAAGGCCCTGATAACGGGAATTCTGCTTGCTGTTGTCTTTGGAGTGGCGAACGCGTATCTTGCCCTTCGTATGGGCATGACCGTCTCCGCTTCCATACCCGCGGCAGTCATGGCGGTCGCGTTGTTCAGGTTCACACGGGGCGGCATAGGCGAGTCAAACATGGTCCAGACTATCGCGTCTGCGGGGGAATCCCTCGCCGCGGGCGTGTCCTTCACCATTCCGGCGTTCTTCATACTCGGCGCAAAGCCTCATGTTGTCCTCGTTATCCTGATAGCCTTGACCGGCGGTCTTATCGGAATACTCGCCCTCTCCATTGTAAGGCGCCACCTCATAGAGGAGGAGCAGTTGCCATTTCCGGAGGGAACCGCGTGTGCGCAGGTCCTGAGAACAGGCGAACGCGGGGGAGCGGGCGCGATAGCCCTGGCAGGAGGTTTTGCCTTCCTATACAGGTTACTCGGAGGGATAGGTTTCTTCTCTGACAAACCCGGTCTCCCTGTTAACTGGACATACATTAGTGCTGACCTCAGCCCCGCTGTCGTTGGTGCTGGCTACATCCTGGGTCCAAGGCTCTCCGGGTTCGTTCTCTCAGGCGGCATATTGGGCTGGCTGGTTATCGTTCCCCTCATATCCCTTTTCAATAATACTCCGGTTGTGTCTGCCGAGATAGCCGATACCATATGGGCGAGTTACCTCAGGTTCATAGGCGCTGGAGCTGTTCTGGTTGGTGGCATTATTGGCCTCATCAGGGCAATAATCCCGGTTTTCAGGGGCCTTGTTGGCAGTTTCTCCCTCAGGGGAAGCAGGGATATTCCAGTTGCGTATGTTTTGGGAGGCCTTGCCCTCATTTTCCTTATACTCTGGCTCGTTCCGCCGGCGGCCATGGGTCCGGTCGGTGCGGCGCTCGCTGTTGTTCTCGCTTTCCTATTTGCGGTTGTCTCCGCGAGGGTCGTGGGCATAGTCGGGTCGTCTTCAAATCCCATCTCAGGCATGACGGTCGCCGCGGTCGTCCTTTCCGCGCTGTTGATAAAGCTTTTGGGCGCAGGGACGGTCTGGACTACCCTTGTCCTGGCTGGCGTTGTGTGTATATCAGCCGCGATTGCCGGAGACACATCCCAAGACCTGAAGACCGGGTTCCTGGTGGCCGCGACGCCGAAGAAACAACAATTTGGTGAAATGCTCGGTGTGGCATTCTCTTGCATTGTGGTTGCCTGGGCAATGTTCCTCTTCAACCAGGCCTGGGGCTTCACCGGCGGTGTGCTCCGAGCGCCCCAAGCAAACATCATGGCCATAATAACCCAGGGGGTTTTCCAGGGAACCGTTCCCTGGCACCTCATCTTTATTGGTGGGGCCGCGGCCCTCGCTGTTGAAGCTATGGGAATAGGCTCCCTGCCCTTCGCGGTCGGGCTTTATCTTCCCCTTGACCTCTCCACCGGGCTTTTCCTGGGTGGGGCAATCTCCTGGGCCTTCCGGGCAAATGGCCAGCACCTTGCCGCGTCAGGCCTTATTGCCGGGGACGCTTTCTCTGGCCTTCTGGTTGCGGGGCTTGCCGCTGGGGGCCTTGGCCTGCCGCAGCTCGTTAATTTCCAGGTCTGGGGGACTCCGGTCGCGCTCGCGGCCATGTGTCTGGTGTTGTGGTTCCTGAGGAAGAAGTAGAGGTAGGCCTCATGGACACGGCGCAAGTGTCTTATATCCTACTTCCTGCGCAGTAAGTAGGTTGAAAGGCGATATTAGAAAGGAATAAAATGTACCCTCGCGTGAAGAAGGTCCCCATTTTCCTCGTTCTTGCAATCCTGTCTTGTGCCAGGCCTCAGGCTCCGCCCAGGTGGACGGCACCGGAGAGGCTCGTGTCTGCGGTTTTTCGGGCGCGCGAGGCTGCTGTCCTGGCATATTACATAGCGAGAACAGAATCCTCCTCAGAGGGGTGGAAAATCCTGAGGTCTGGTATTGACGAGCTTCTTGCCGCTATTGACTCTGCAAGAGCAGATACCATCGCGCTGGTACCGAGGGAAAGGACTGTATACTCCAGGGCACTTTACTTCCTGAAAGACTATGCGAGGCTACTCAGGGACACCTCCCTGGTCTATAGGTCAGTCCGATTCGCTGGCCAAGCGCCGTGGGATCCGGGTCTGGAGGAGGCTTGCGCAATACTGTGTGTCCTGGCTTTCCAACATGGCACGCTTGATAGTCTAGAAAAGACCTTTGGCAGGAAATTTAGCCAGGATGAACGCCGTGCAATCAGATCCCGTTACGGTTCAATAATTCTGGGTGGCCCAGGGCCCGAGCTGGGGCTTTGGCCATATCAGGATTCCGTTAAACCCGGTCGCGGGCCCGTGCTTGAGGCCTGGGCCGAGGATGATTCCATCGCCATGCTGTTTCCGATCCTGGAGCTATCCGGCGGAAGGTTCCTCCAACCGCCCGACACAGCAAGCGGCAGTTTCTACCTATATGGCCACGGCGGCGAGATGAGGGGAGAGGCGAGAGGCGAGCGGATAAAGGTGACTGAAGGCCGGTTCACACCTGGCGTGTATTACCTGGCCCTGCCCTCGCGCGCATTCTGGTGGGACTCGCTAAGCCCCTCTCACGTTGACACGGATTCCCTGATCCTGGCCTGCCGTAATTATCTTAACTCAATGGGAATAAAATCAGACAATGTCTCCATCAGCCAGGTTGTGCCGTTCTGGGTATGGCAGGACAGGCCCGGGTCCCTGGTCTTCGGCAACGCTACAAGGGGAAGGGGGATAACCGTGTTCTACACGGTCGTAGAGGAAGGAAGGGTACTCTACGGTGAGACCATGTCCTCAAGGGGGGAGTTCTATGGGGTTGAGCTCGTGGGCATAATTGACCTGGATTACGACAGGGTAAGCGAGATAGTCCTCTCAGCGGAGGGCGAGGACAGTAGGTTCTACATCGTGCTCAAGAAAGCAAATGGGGTGTGGTGGAAGGCCTTCACATCAGAGCCAATAACGGAGTTCTAGAACTTGCGAAGGAACTCCATGGCCCTTTCCATCTCCGGCACGAGGAATCTGTCGCCAGCACCAGGTTTTACATCTTCAAGGTATCTCTCATATAGCTCTCCGAGCCCGCCGGAGGGCTTTCTGCCTGACAACCGGAGGGCCTCGGTCGCGGCCACAAGCTCGCCCGCCAGAACAATCCAGGCATTACAGGCTATTTCCTTTGCTTTGAGAACAGCGTTCGCGGACATGGGGACGAAATCCTCTTGGCCCCCTGAGGTCGGTATAGAACCAACGGACGCAGGATAAGAGAGAGACTTGCAGAGTGAGACCAGAGAGGCCTGCGTTGTCTGAAGGAGCATGAGGCCGGACTGGAGGCCCGGATTTTCGGCCAGGAACAGGGGCAGGTCACCCTTACCCGACAGCAAAAGGAAGGTTCGCCTCTCGGAAACCGAGGCCAGGGTCGCCAGGCAGATGGAGAGGATGTCCCCAGCGAGGCCAAGGTGCTGGCCGTGAAAATTGCCACAGGAATAAACCTCATTGCCAATAACGAGAGGGTTGTCGGTAGCGGAGTTTATCTCAACGGATAGTATGCTCTTCGCAAAATCAATTCCGTCCCTGGCGGAGCCGTGGACCTGGGGCATACAACGAAGCGAATAGGGGTCCTGGACATCGTCGCCGGGCCGAACATCACCGATCAACTCTCGGAGATTAGCACCGGACGCGATCTGTCCTTGATGAGGCCTTAATCTCATTATATCAGGGTGAAACTGTTCTGGCCTTGAACCCATCGCACAAAAGCTGAGCGCGCCAACGAGATCCGCGGCCCCCGAAAGCCTAATCGCATCATCAAGCAGAATAGCCAGGACGCCGGCAGTGAACTGGGTTCCGTTTATTAAAGCCAGGGCCTCTCGCGCCTCAAGAACAAGGGGCTGTATGCCTCTTTCCCTGAAGGCAATGAGGGAAGGCAATATCCTGCCGCCAGGCAAGAGGACCTGGCCTTCGCCGACCATGGCCAGGGCCATGTGCGCGAGCGGCGCTAGGTCGCCGGACGCGCCCACCGAACCCATGGAGGGGATTACCGGAAGGATACCATCATTGAGCATTTTAAGGAGAAAATCAAGAACTTCAGGCCTTACACCGGAGTGGCCTTTGGCCAGGGTGTTCGCCCTGAGGAGCATTACTGCCCTGGTCTCATGAGGGCTTATTGGCTCTCCGAAACCGACCGCGTGGGAGCGAACCGTGTTCAGTTGGAAACGTCTGAGATCATCCGGCTTCAGACTGACTCCGGCCAGCTTTCCCAGGCCTGTGTTGAAGCCATAGACAGGACCTTTTTTTGCCCTGGCTTCAAGGACTTGCCTTGATTCAAGCATCCGTTTCCTGGCTTCGGGACTCAGCGAGACCATCACCCCACCCCTGGCAATGGTGAGGACATCTTGAAGTGAGAGGGAGTTTCCATCCAGGATTATTTCCATGGGGCACAGATTATATTCCAGCCGCGAGGAACGAAACCAGTTGCTCGGCACCCAGGCATGGTTTTATTCTATGGCCGTGTTCATCTGGCGCGCATACGAGAATTTTCTCTGAGGGAATACCCCCTGCAACTTATCCTCAAGGTCTTGACCTGGGCATTCCTGGGCTTTTTCGCCAAGAAATAGGCCCGGTTAGCGAACCGCGCCTAGCGTGATCCGTATCTGTAAAGGGCCTCCAACACGATGACCGTGGTCAGCTCACGACTTCCGAAGCAGTGAGTCTCAGATTTTGTTTTCTTGATGTAAAAGGCAAAGGCTGGCCAGGAGCCATCATCTTCCTGAGATGTCATGAGAGCGGATATTGCCTCGTTCAGCTCCGGCCCCTGGTAACCGAGGTTGAGCAGGGTATTCGCGGCCAGGGCGGTGTTCAGGGAGCTGATCCACGGCCTCAGCGCGAGGGTCCTGGAAGTCAGGGCCTTTGACCAACTTAGCCGGAAAGAATCCGGGATGGCTTCTGGCTCGTCCCTGATCAGCCTGCTCATGGTATAACAGAAAGCAAGAGGAGACCAGCAATAGTACAGGGCGGGGTCTTTGACCTGGCAGTCCAGGAATCTCAGAAACCTCTCGTCCCCGTGTCCCAGCCGAAAAAGCCACCTAGCGATATTTGAGTTGACCTCAGCGTCAATATCGTTGGTGAGGGCCTTTTTCGTTATCCATGTGAAGAACCCGCCTGAGCTGTCTCGCCAGGCGAGAAAGGATTCCAGGTTATCAAGACGGTATCCTAAAGACGCCAGCTCGTATGAGATGCAGGCCACATCGTCAAGGTCAACCTCACAGTTTTCCCTCTGAGGATAATACCTAAAGAGGTCGCCAGGTAGTTTCCGCGCGTAGAGGAGGGCCGCGGCACAACCAGCGGCTTCCCGCATTTCCGGTGAGAGAGAGAACCTTGCCGTGTTGAGAAAAAAGCCTGTGCCGAAGTCGGTGGTGTCAAGCCAGCCGCTGGTCAGAAAGCTGTCCGGATAAACCGAGCGGAAAACCGGCAAGCGAAAGGAATCGCCGAGGGATGAGAGCACGAAAGGTTCGGCCTTGGCTATTGCGGCCGCGAGGCTGTCGCGGGAGACATAAAGCAAAATTAAGCCTATCAAGATCATGGCAAAATTATAACTCAACTTTGAAAGGGTTCTCTCCGTTAATAGGCCCTTCGCCTCATCTCCTCCTCAACGGATGCGGCGATAATGCCCAGCAATGAGAACTCCATTATCAGGTGGCTTCCGCCATAGCTAGCAAAGGGTAAGGGCAGGCCAGCGACCGGAAATAGTCCCAGGACAGAGAGGAGATTGAATGATGCGTGATAGAATATAATTGTTATCGCACCCATTATCAGGTTTCTGAGGTACTGATCTTCGGTGAATTCCGCGGCCCTAACGAGGCTCCAGAGCAAAGCAACAAAAAACCCTATCACAAGTGCGCATCCCGCAAAACCGAATTCCTCGCCAATTGCCGCGAAGATGAAGTCAGTGTGAGCCTCTGGTAAGAAATCCAGTCCCTTCTGCGTCCCCCTGCCCAGGCCCTTACCAAATAAACCGCCGGAGCCAATCGCGACCCTGGCCTGCAAGGCTTGCCAGCCAGCCGCGGTGCTCTGGGCCTTGGGAGCAAAGAAAGCAATAACCCGTTTCCTCTGGTATTCCTTGAGCACCCCCTTCCAGACAAGTGGGGTGAGAAGCCCAACGCCTATTACCAATGTGGTGATAGCAAGGGTATAGCCCCATTGTCTCTTCATTAGCCTGGACGCGGCAAAAATTCCGAGAACCAGAGCTATGAAGCTCCAGAGCCAAAATGAGGAGGCCGCGGCGAGTATCGGTGTATAAAATAGTAGGAGCAAGGAAACATTGACCCCGGAGACCACTAGCAGTGTTGTCAATATGGCGATCATCGCCCCGGCTGTTGCGAGGTCGGGTTCAAAGAAGATCAGGATAAAGGCCAGCAAGGAATACCCGACAGCGGCCATTACCTTTGTGGTTGAAGGGGCCTTTGTGTCCAGTGTCTTTGAAAGCACGAGAAGAAGCGCTAACTTGGCGAGCTCAGAGGGCTGAAATTTCATTAAACCAAACGAGAACCAGCGTTTCGCACCGGGTCCGCCAAGGATCAGGACAGCTATTAGCAGGGCTATTGAGACCCAATAGATTATCTCTGCGCCTCGTTTCAGCGTAATTGGCGAGATTCCCTTGTAGAAGAACAGGAACGCCATTCCGCTCAATCCCAACCAGATCAATTGCCTAAGCCCATGGTTGACCCCAATGGAGAACAGCTCAACCATGCTCATGGCGATTATGCCTAGGGCAAAGAAAAACGGGAGAAATCTTCTCATCCTGGTTCCTGGTTTCTCGTTCCTGGTTCTTTTTTGGGACAAACAACCAGCGCGTTCAGGAGAGTCATTCTATCTCCTCCGGTTCCTCTGTTTCAGTGTGTTTCTTTTTTACGCCGAAGAGAGGAGCAGGCGGCAGGCCGAAATACCTCCTAATCAGCTCTCTGGCAACCGGAGCGGCCGCGGCCGCGCCAAAACCTCCGTGTTCAACCACAACGGCTCCGGCTATTTCTGGGTTGTCGTATGGCGCATAGAATATGAAGAGAGAGTGATCCTGGCCCCTGGGGGTCTGAGCTGTTCCGGTTTTGCCGCCGAATTTGAAACCGGGTAGCCTACATGTCTTCGCGGTTCCTGATTCCACGACCAGAAGCATTCCTCTCTTTATTGCTTCCCTGTCTTTCTCGGAAAGCGGGATCCTCAGCGTCTCCGGCGGGACATAATTCTCTTCTCCGACCTTCACAATGATATGGGGCAATGGCGTTTCGCCCCTGGCGACCAGCGCCGCTATGAGGGCCATGTGGACCGGGGTCAGGAGCAGCTCGCCCTGACCTATTGAAAGGTTCAGAGTAACGCCCCCCAATTGTTTTCCAAAGTGTTTCTTGTAATAATTCAAGCTTGGGACCAGCGCGGGTTTTTCTCCGCCAACGCCCAGGTCGTATCTCCTCTTGAGAAACCCAAAACGTTCAATCTGGTATAGAAGTGTCGGTAGCCCCATGCGCGTTCCAACTGAATAAAAATATGTGTTGCAGGAATGCTCTATCCCGTGAACGAGATCCAGACATCCGTGAAATCCAGTACACTTGAAGAACCTCGTTCCCATCTGCATTCCGCCGGCACAGCAGAACACGCTGTTGGGTGTTATCGCGCCGGAGGCCAGTCCAGCCATTGCCACAACAGGTTTGAATGTTGATCCCGGTGGATACATGCCGGCCACAGCCCTGTTCAGAAGCGGTGATCCCGGTGCGGAGAGCGCCTCAGCCTTTTCCTCCGGTGTCCCATAGGCCATTGTCCAAGAGCTGACATATGGTTTTGTGTAGAGAACGAGTATCTCGCCTGTTTTTATGTTGATGACCACAGCGGCACCTGACCTGTATCCCCTGAACAGGGTATCCGCGGCCTCCTGAAGCCTGGAATCAATGCTGATGGTTATGTCCTTTCCCTGTAAGGGCACCTCCTCTGGATAAATGTCTTTCTTTATCACCCTTCCCCTGGCATCAACCATCAGGTATTTTGTCCCGGGCGCGCCCATGAGCTGGTCGTTCAACGCGCTCTCAATGCCTGCCTTGCCTACGCCGTCTGCACCAACATAGCCCACTACCGGAGAAACCGGTCCTGAGTGCGGATATGTTCTGGTGAACCAAGGTAGCATGAGAAGCCAGCCGAAGCTCTCCGAGCGTTCCAATACAGCAAGAGCCTTGTCATATGGGATGTCTCTCGCCAGAACCGTGTATCCCAGGTAGCTTTTTTTGACAGAGAGGCTTTCGGCCCCTATCGTGACCCTGAGCTTCTCAACCTCATTTTCGGTAAGGCTCGTGTCCTCCAGCATTGCCACTGCCATAAACCGCGGCTCCCAGCTGGCCAATACGACCCCGTTCCTGTCCAGGATTCTCCCTCTTATTGGCGGGATCGGGATCCGTCTCAGGTAGTTGGTTTCTGCCTGGCCGCTGAATTCACCCGATTTTATGACCTGCATGTAAAACACCCTGACCAGTGCGCCGACGAGAGCAAAGGCGAAAAAAGCAACTATGGGGATTATTCTTCTTTCCATGGGATATAGAGCAGATAGGCCAAAAGTCCTGTGAGCGCTGAACCACATATCGCGTCAAGCAGGTTCAATCCCTGCCTGTGAAAGAGCGGCGGGATGAGCTTGAATGCTGTCCCCCAAAGTAGAAAATATAAAGCGAGAGGCCATCCCCTAAGATTCATCTGTTGCCTCGCGTAGAGCGAGGCGCTCGCCAGGAGAACATACATCAAGGGAGTGATCCACGGGTCGGTTGGATAAAGCCCCTCCGCGAGCAATCCAAGCACAACAGCCAGGACCAGCGATGCCGGATAGGATAGGTTGATTGACATTGCAGAGAACAAAGATAGCGAGATATCCGGAAATCCCATAAAGCGAAGCCGGGTGAAGGCTATAGCAAAAACAATGGCCAGTGTTGTGTATATTCCAGTGAGCCAGGCCCTTCTCATCTTCTGTCCCCGTGAACAATCGTGAAGTTTCTGAGCTTCTGTGGCTGATAAAGCGGCTTTGCCGTGACCTCCAGGAATGGCTTTTCAGTCCTATAAACATTCTCCACCACTGCCACAGGAACACCAGGGGGCAGGAAACCCGCCAACCCGGAGGTTATGAGCGTGTCTCCGGCTCTTACATCCTCCCAACTGGGTATGTATTCAACGACTGGACTCGCTCCACCGACGAGAACTCCCCCGACCAGGCTCCTGGTGTCCACCACGCCAGCCATGAAATCAGGCGAAAATGGTGTGATCACAGAGGATGTGTTTGATTCAACAACCGAAACCCTCCCGGCAAGCGCCCCTCCGCTCATGAGCACATCCCCAGGTTCAATCCCCCTGTTTTTGCCAGCATCCACGATTATCCTCTCCGGGATGCCGGGTGGATCGAATCTAAGGGGCCTTGCTGTGCCCATACCCCGTCTTTCTCCAAACGGCAGGGCTTTTTCCCCCAGTTGCTGTGCCAATCTAGCGTTTTCCTCAAGAAGATAATCCCTTTCTGATCTCACGTGCAGAATATCCAAGACAAGCGCCTCGGCTCTGAGCGCGGGCACATAAAGGGTTGCAAGCAGGGTGTTGTGAACGAGTTTTCTTGGAAACGGCAGAAGAAATATCCCCGCCACGAAAATGGCAAGGAGAAAGCGGTGATAATCCTTCATGATTGATTGAGGGCTGGCAATGGGGAACCGGTTTTATTGCCGAGAGATAAGCAACATGCGTTATGAAACCGAGGATCGCTCCTATTCATAGCCTTAGCCCATGTCCCATGCCGCACGATTCACGGCCACGCCTCATCTTCTGGTGGGTTTCTTTGAAGGAAGGAGAACATTCCTGTATTTTTTGAGGTTCTCCATTATCTTTCCCACGCCTATGGCGACGCATTCAAGCGGCCTCTCCATGACTTTAACCGTGAGGCCTGTTTCCTCCCTTATCAACAGGTCCATACCCCTGAGGAGCGCGCCGCCACCGGTAAGATGTATGCCGCGCTCAATTATGTCCGACATGAGATCGGGTGGCGTTGCCTCAAAGGCCCTGCGTATGGCCTCAAGGATCTGGTAAACCGGCTCACGGAGGGCTTCTCGCACCTCCGAAGGCGTTATTTCAACCACTTGGGGCATGCTGTTCACTAGGCTCTGGCCCCTGACCTCCATTGGTTCAAGCGTTTCTTCGGTGGGGTAGACATTCCCTATGGCTATCTTTATCTTTTCCGCGGTCTGCTCCCCTATGAGTATGGTGTATTTTCTCCTTATGTAGTTGATTATTGCCTGGTCCATCTCGTCCCCCGCGATGGGAATGGATGCCTGGGCCACTATCCCGCCCAGGGATATGACGGCTATCTCGGTTGTGCCGCCGCCTATGTCAACGACCATGTGGCCGGTTGGGTCATGTATTGGCAGGTCCATGCCCACCGCGGCCGCGACCGGCTCCGCCACGAGATAAACCTCCTTCGCTCCCGCGGCTTCACCAGCATCCCTGACAGCCTTGAGCTCAACCTCGTTTGCTCCCGAAGGCACGCCAACATAGAGTATAGGCTTGGCCAGGGTATTCTTCATCACCCGCGATAGGAGCGATGCCATCATCACATTGACCAGGTCCAGATTTTCTATGACCCCGTCCTTTATGGGCCGCTTGGCCATTATGGTCTCGTGGGTCTTGCCCAGCATGAGTTTTGCTTCCGTACCCACGGCGATGGGCTTGCCCGTTGTCAGGTCAACAGCGACAACAGACGGTTCCCGTATGACGATGCCCTTCCCCTTCACATAGACGAGCGTGTGCGCGGTGCCTAGATCAAGAGCGACCTCTGTCCTGAAGATGGAACGAAACCAATCAAAAATTCCCAAAGTTTGAAAATTTTAAGGCGCGGGGACGGCGCGGGGCAAAGTCATTATAGCTGGATAAGAACCATGAGGAAATGCTCTCGTGGCTGGATTTTTCAAGGGACTCCTCTTAGACCCATCTTTGACACCTCATTTTTCGTAAGTCATTGATAGGTAAGGACTTAAGAGGAATAAAGGCCGGGAGAAATTGGCACCA
>JBMFOM010000057.1:0-12930 GCA_049969615.1 Caldifarciminota bacterium | reverse complement strand
CTGACCCATCCGGGCTTTCTCAAACCAGGGGGGTATGCTGAGAATCAAAAATGAGCACATCCGGGGAAAGGATCACACACGGTTTTCAGGACTCATATGGCCCTTACTTGATCCTAATTATATCAAGCCCCTGTGGAGAACCGCCGTTTGCGCAGAAGATGAGCTCGCCCAGCTTGGCTATGTCAAGGTATGTGGTCGCAGGGGGATTGAACTCGGAGACGAAACTGATGTTGCCGGGATTGGAGACATCCGCTACCGTAAGGGCTCCCCAGCCGTTCGCTATGTAAGCGATACCCTCTTCAACCACAACCCCATACTCATTCGGGCCATCTGTCCCACCCGTGAATACGCCGAGCTCAGTCGGATTTTTCGGGTCCGAGACATCCAGGATTATCAACCCGGCTCCCCAATCCGCGAGGTAAGCCTTATTCCCGTGGACTTTTATACCCCATAGCCAGGGCTGGTGGCCCGGGGTACCGGAGTTGAAGTATTTGCCTAGGAGGACAGGGGAAGAAGGCTTTGAGGCATCTATGATGTGGAACTCACCAGCGTTTGTACCAGCGTAGACGGTTGTGCCCGTGACCCAAACGGACTGATACCCGCCATCCTTCTGGGCCTTGTTCCTGTAGATGCCCCTGAGACTAGGTTTTGAAGGGTTGGATACATCGAGGATGACCAGGCCGCTGTCAGTTGAATAGCCACCGGCCAAATATGCGATCTCGCCTGAGACGAAGAGGTTGTTAAGCTTCAGGCTATCGGAATATTTACCCAAGAGCTTGGGGTTTTTGGGGTCAGACACATCGTATATGTAGAGGCCTCCCGTGAAACCAGCAACATAGAGCCTGCCCCCATCTAGAAAGAGCCTTCTCGCGTCCATGTTCGGGTCACTCATGTTCGCGACCCGAACCGGTTCGGCTGGGTCAGAGGCATCTATTGCGAACACGCCCTTCGTTTTGCGGGCTACGTAAGCGTAACCCTCACCAGCCGCGACCCCATACGCACACGAAAGGTCAAGGTGGCCTATCCTCTCAGGGATCATATCCTGGCTCCTCACAGTCCCTATCACGATAGCAAGACGCACATTCGTAGATTCTTCATTTTTATCTCCCAAAGTTTGGCTATTATTTTAATCCTTTTTCCCACCCAGTTTCAACCCTTTCTGAGTCTGAGCTCTCACATATCCATCTCCCAGAAACAAGGTCTGATTTAGGATAGCCTGTAAGTTCTTGGGGCACAAGAGCTTAGCGTGTTCTCCTCGCAATCGGTCAAGGCAGAGCAAGGCCTCGGTGAAGACGCTATGAAACCCCTGAAAAATCCCGGTTTGTACAGAGCTCATGGATTCCCCCGACCCTTTCCTTGGCCGGAGGAATATTTTCATCCATCCCCGTGTCCCTGGGCCACCATGGCCCCAAGGGTTTCAGAGCTTTTGCTTTGGGGACAAAGGATCCGTGGGTTGAGAAAGTGTGAGAGCTCATTTTCTGAGTCTGGTGATCCTTTACCCAGTCGTGCTCTCTTGACTCTAACCAATTTGGGTAATGGTTTGGTGGTTTCGGAGCCAAAATTGAGTGTCTGGTTTATGACAATGACCACGGGTATTCCATGACCATTAGAAGTATAATGGCTACTATCATAGGAAGAGGACAGCGCTTCCCCGTGGAACCCCGAATAAACAGGCAAGAGGGTCGCATTTTATCATTGAAGCAAAGAAGACCTCGCGGCTCGCTTTGTCCATGAGGCTTTCTAGGTTTGCCTGACCCTTAGCAATGATCACATCGGTCTCTCTAAATAGCCTCTTGAACTCGTCAGAGGAATCCTCCAGGTTCACGCCCAGGGTGTCAGAGCCAGTTGTTATGACTTCAACACCGTCAAGATAGGGAAGACCTTCAAGATCGGAGACCATCGCGTCGTTGAGAAATGGGGTCTCTCTGACACAGATTATCTTTCTGAGAACCGGGGCCAGGTGCAGGAAGAACAGGTCAAAAACAATCTCGCCAGCGTTATCGGCTATGAGCATGAGGCTTTTGGCACTCCTTAATCTATCCGCGAGCACGGGGTAATCGTCTCTAGCAAACCCACCCGTCATGACCCTCTCAAGGGTTGCCATAAGGTCATAGTCCGGCGCCGCGCCGAGGTCAATTATGTTGCCAACGGTTGCTAGGAGGAGCGAGAATTTAGTGGGGTTTTCGGAAGAGAGGGCCCTGTCTCGCATATTTTCCAGGAGGGTGAGGGCCTGCGCGTTCTGCTCGCGCTTTTCGTCCCGGAGAAAATCGTCGGTTCCAATTATGGGCCTTATCCGCCTGTATATCAGGGTTGCCAGTGTCATAGGGGGGCAATCCCATATTCCAGGGGTATCCATTACACGGAGAAACTCCTTGACCCCCTCACGAACCAGACACTCGTCCCCGGTCTTCGTCCTTATCAGCCTGATGACCTTCTGGAGGGTGCACGGGGCGCAATCGGGAAGGAGGTTCATTCTGAATTTTAAGATTCTCGGTAGATTGCCGGGGTCTCCATAAAGATCCAGCTTCAGGTTTTTCATGGAGTGGCATGCCCGGGGCGGGAGTTGAACCCACACGGGATTGCTCCCACATGGCCCTCAACCATGCGCGTCTGCCAATTCCGCCACCCGGGCCGGATTGAAGATTATAAGGAGAGGGCGTGTTCGGGATCAAGCGCGTTTCCAAGCAAATATACCGTAAATGCCGCAGACAGCTATCGCACCCGCGGCCCACCAGGGATTCAAAAGTCCGCCAATTGCAAAACCCGCGGCCAGGATAAACGCTCCGACCTCAAGCCAAACACCCTTTCTCCTCTCACCCAGATAACTAAACACAACCGTTCTGGCAAACAGGAGCGTGAATGCCGAGGCGAACAATGGCGCGGTTGCCAGGACCCATAGACCAAGCATCCATGTAAAAGAAAGGGCAATCATCAGGTAGGTTCCAGTCCAGATCAGATCAGAGAAAAAGAATATCTTCATGTTGCCTATGCCCCTTGCGACCGTAGTATAGGGATAATAGAGGGTTCCCAAGGTTGCGCCTATCCAGAGGATGAGAAGGTATGGGAGAGCCGATACATATTGAGGCGAGGAAACCAGGATTATTGCGGGTTTGCCAAGGAGGGGTATGAGCGCCACGACCGCGATGCCCCAGAGGAAGTAGAACCTAGTGAACCGGCCGAGCTGACGCAGGATATCTTTTCTGTCCCCGGTGAGCCAGTTGTATGAGGATTCCGGCGCGAGAAGGTCAAGGGGCGTGCCCAAAATATTCCTGCCTATGGTCTCTATCTTCCTAGCCACACCGAAAATAGCGACCGCCTCGTATGAGAGGAACGCCGCGGCTATTAGCCTGTCAGCATAAGTAAAAATCGGGCCGAGGGCAGTCGTCATGATGGCGTATTTCCAGTAGAATGTTATCTCCTTGAGATGGGAAATTTTCCCAGGGGTTGGTCTCATAATAAGCCACGCCACAGCAGAAAGCGTTATATACGAGGCCGCGCCAGAAAGCAAGGCAATCTCAAGATTCAGGGGCCGCATGAAAACCAGGAGCAACAGGGCGTATCCAACCGCGCCGGTGGAGTTCAGGAATGAATAAAGCCCCGGCCTCCTGGACGAGAGTATGAAGGACGACGCGAGGGAATAATGGGTCATGGCGTAGAAAAACAGGACGGCAAACGGCAGGTTGCTGGGGAATGATCCGGTCGCACAAAACGAGACAACTAAAGCAATTGCTTCCAAGATTATTCCTATTGTCAGATGGCCGAGCAATGACCAGAAAGCCAGGAGCCTCGGGTCCCGGCCCTCAGCCTGAAAACGAGGGACATAGTGAGCAAAAACGAGCGGAAAGCCGGCCTTGGCCAGCTCACCCACAATGGCAACCGCGCTCTGTAGGGCAAAATATACGCCCAGGTCAACCATACTGAGCCGAACCGAGAGTAGTTTCAGCTGGACAAAACCAGCTATAAGAGTCACCCCGTAGCCGATGTATAGTTTGGCTGAGCCTCTCAGGAGCCTCTTGAGCATAGCGCCTCCAGACAGTCAATGATCCCCCCGGTTCTGTTATGCCAGGTTGGAAACTCTCCTGCCCTCTCCGCGGCCTTTCTGCTCTTTTCCAGGAAGAACTCTTCATCCATGAGGAGCCTGGCAACCTCTCGCGCCATTGCCTCCTCGTCAAAAGGACGGATTACAATGCCCCCATCGCGGATCATCTCGGCTGTCCAGCCCACGCCAAAGACAACGGGCACGGTTCCACAGGACATTGCCTCAAGCACCGGAAGGGTGAAGTTGCCATATGGGGCGGTCGCGCAGAGAACCCTTGCCCTCGCGATCCGCGAAACTGCCTCTGGATGAGCCAGCTCTCCGGCCAGCTCAATCCAGGGTTCCCTCTTGAAATCATCAAGGAGCGGGCCCGATCCAACTACCAGACAAACTGCCGATGGAACCAACTCTCTGACTCGCCTCGCCACACGAATGAAGAGATGAGCCCCCTTCATCCGGTTCAACCTTCCGCAAAATACAAAGATCCTATCCTTTTGAACATCCGGGGTATGTTCAGGCCTTGCCTGGGGTAGGCCGATGAAATTCTTCCTTCTTTCCCCTAGTCTCCACGCGCCAGAACCGTCCTCAACGGCAAAGAGCAATCCGGGTAGCCAATAATTTAGGGGGACGTCAGGGTTCAACAGGAAACCCATGAGCCTATTTTTCCTGTTCAGATAATCCTTGATGCCGTGCTGGAACCTGGAAGACCTCGCTCTGGTAAGGAACGAGAGGAGGAGTGCTCCTGGCGCGAGCTTGCCATCCACACAAACTATGAGACACGGCTTTCCATGACCGCGAGCCAGGCACAAGCCCTTCCAGGGAATGATCAACATGTTCAGCGTTATCTCCAGCCCGAAAAACATCAGCCTGAGAACCGGAGGCAGGCGAAACTCCACGGGCACGACCCTGATCACGTTCCAGCCCCTTTCTGTCATACCGCGGACGAGATATGCCTGATCCGGCGCACCGTGCACAGACTCCGGATCTGTTTCGCCCCATGGAGATAAAAGGAAAACCCTCCTGGCCATCTCATCCCTTCCTTATTTTTCTCATGAGGCCAAAAAATCCTCGCTCGTAAAAGAGCGAGCGATATGAATATGGTTTCGCACCAAAGGACTCTTTGAAGCGCGCAGGGCCATCGGCATCTGTTCCACCGAAGTTGAAAACTCCCCTTCCTTCGTTTATCGCGTCGGACATCGCCCTGTGCAAGAGGTGAGTCATTACACCCTCCGCCCATGGTTTGCGGCCGCTTATCCACCACATAGCCTCATCCTGCCAAGAGAGAACCAGGAGGACCCCAGCCAGCCGGTCGCCCGCGGTCGCGGTATAGAACCTGGTTATCTCAGAACCCGAGAGCGCGGCTATGCCATCCGCAGGGGTAACCCATGTCTTAAGGGAACCAAAGGTTTCTCTGTGAATGAGATAGAATTCACGAGGATCAGCGCCAGGAGATACCCGAAACTCCTTCCTGAGCTCGCGGCGTCTCAAGCTGGAATATCTCGCAAAAAGAGCCTCCGGCGAATCCGGAAGCTCAAGGATATGGGCCATTCGCCCTGTCAGCCTGTAGCCTGTCGCTGTCAACCTGTTTTTGAAATCAACGAACTCAAGCCTTGAGAAGCCTGTCTCTCTGGCCAGACGCATGAATTCGGGAAATCTCTCGCAGTTGCCAATCGGGCCGCCATAACAACCATATCCGCCGGAGCTGGCGCTCGCATATGGCCCCTTTCTCCTTATTACAAATGGGCAAGCACAATCATCGCCCAACCACCATATTTCAAGCTTTCCGCCGAACATCGCGGGGTATGCCCTGATGAAATCAGGATGGTGAAACGCGGTTGCCCCGGAGTCAGAGAGAAATAGCCTCCCGTAATCCTCCGAAACGTTGAATTCAAATCTAATGGCCACGGCAGTGTTTCAGGATACCCAAAACTGGCACCCGCGCAGACTTTCTGTTGAAACCGTAAACCGGGGACTCATCTCAGTATCTTCTGGAACGCGAGGCCGAGCTCGCTCGTCGGATTAAGGAAGAGCAATTCCTGATTCACTGCCCTTGCCTTCTCAATCTCCCCTTTCTTGAAGAGATAGTAGCTGAAATAGGGATAGGCTTCGTCCGGCTCAGCTCTTAGCCTCTGGGCCTTGTCCCTGTAATGAAGGGAGGGCTGGCCCATGTTTCGGGCGGTCAAGTGCGCGAGAAAAAGCCCTTCGTGCGAACCCATCTGGGCCGAGGCCAGAAAAAGCTCCAGCGCGTCAGCATCCTTGCCATTCCAAAGCCTCGCCAGTCCCATAAACTTGAGGAGATCGGGAGTGTAGCACCCCAGCTCAAGCGCCCTTCTGGCCAGCCCGATCATTTCATCCGGTTTCCCGAGGCTATAAAGAAGCCGCATATATAGAACATATCCCTGAGGGTATGTGGGAAACCTCTCCTTACACCTGGAGTGAAGGGATTTCGCCAGGTCAAAGTTCTTGGTCTCGCCAGCGGCCTTTGCGGCGCGGGTATAGTCCGTCGGGTCATCTATGTAATCAATCGCGCGAAGGTAATGGCTGAGGGCAAGGTCATATTTGTTCTGCCTGTAATACTGTTCACCCTGCATGAGCTCACCAAAGGAAAGGATGTCAGGTGATGGCGACTTGGCCCTCAGTTTCGGATAATAGAACCAGGCAACGCCAAGGGCATAGGCGAGGGTGAGTATCCACATCAATCCCTCGCGGTAGCGTTTTGCCATTCCGAGCCAGAACAGAAGCGCTCCGGCCGGGATGCCGACCAAAAGGCCCACAAGGGGTAGGCCGAGCAAAATGGGCATGAGGACAAAGGAGAGTCCAGCCAGTATGGAGGTTATCCAGGAGCCGGTCTTTCTCCCAAAGATGACGAAGAGGCTCTTTATCCCGCCCTGCCTGTCCCCATCAATGTCTGTTTTGTCCTTTAGGGTAAAAGAGCAGGTCACGCCAAGTATGAAGGCCGCCACCAGCTCTCCGGGGAACACCGTGATGGTTTTCTCTTTTGCGAAAAGGCTAAAGCCAAGATAAGACGAGAACAGCGCGTACAGAGCCAGGGTGAAGGTTGAAACCAGGGGCAGGGCCTTGAGCCTCAGAGGTGGCGACGAATAGGTGAATCCGAGGAATACCATCACCACATAGATCAGGAACGATGGCCAGCCCAGTATGATCGCCCAGAAACCACCGACCACGGCAAATCCAGCGGCCAGAACCTTTGCCTCGCCCTCGGTCAGGAACCCGGAGGTTATGGAGGTCCTTTTCTTGTTGGCAATATCAAGAGGAAGGTCAACCAGGTCGTTAAGTATGGTAGAAGACAGGTATGCGAAGAGGACTGCGATCAGCATGGCAAAGAGAGCAAACCAATCAAAGGGGTTGGCCCACAAGGAGGGGTAGGCGAACGAGAGCATGGTGTTCCCGATGCCAAAACCAACCATGGCCATGACCAGGTAAAACGGGATCTTTTTTGGCCTTGTTTCGGTGAATATGGCCCTGAGAATCTTTGGTTTCCAAAGGCCAACAGCGAACCCGGCCATTATGGTCGCCAGGAACAGGTTGACCAGGCCGTATTTCTGCGTATCCAAGAGGAGGAAACCTCCGGTCTTGAATATTGCTTGGAAATCCGTGTGGTATGCCCAGGCTATAAAAGCGGGAAAACTGCCCAGAACGAAAAGTATGTATGCGTATATTGCAACCGCCCCCAGAAAACCAAGAAGGATGTTGCGCCTCTTTATGGTTATGTAGGCCAGAGAACCAAGGAGGACCAGATAAGTCTCAACCCTCATGCCTGGGGTTATGCGTATAACAGAAAAAGGGTTGAAATAGGCTATGGCCGTTGTCCAAACCTCGTTTATCTCCGGCAGGTATGTTAGCTTCATGCCACCACCGAAGAAAAGCGCGTCAACTAAAGGGGGCAGTAGAATGATCCAAAAGAAGGAGAGAACGGCTCTGGCCACCCTTTCCACCCTCTCCCCGCTTATCAGCGAGAGGAGAACGGTTATGCCCAGTAAGGATGCGGCGAAGAACATGTAGAGGTGCACGAAAATAAAGAGGAGGGATTGCCACTCCGAGGTTTGGACAGTGAGTAGTCTGGCGTTTTCAAGCGCACCTTCCAACACTGCGCGCAGAACAGCTATGCCAGTAAAGCACAGGAATCCGGCGAATACTCCGAATTTCCGGGTTTCAAGGTTCCCGATAAAATTCTTCACGCTTGCCATGGCCGGAATTATAATCCAGGCATGTAGGCCGGGGCAGTTTGTTCGGGCGAATCCCGCGGCAGTTGATCCGCGGCGCCATGTAGGCTATAATTAAGGAGCTATGAGAAGGTTTTGGTTTTTATTGGCCGTGGCCGGAGCGGCGTGTTCTCCGAAGGATGAACCCACGGACCCCATCCAATACTTCAACCTGGCCGAGGGCAACTGGTGGAAATACGAGACCGTGAAGGGTTTTGGCCTGGACGATTCAACCTGGACCCTGGACTCGGTCACCGAGACCTACCACGAGACCCTGACCATAACAAACGAGACCGATGGGGTCTATACCTGGGTCATAACCTACGAATCCGACACATTCGCGGACACCATGCAGGCCCTCATAATCGGTGACACCCTCATGCTTTCAGTGATAAAGACATTCACCAACCCAATGGATTCCACAGATACCATAACGGTGTCGGACACGGTTCCTTATGCGCTGTGCCCTCTGGTCGTGGGTATGGTCTGGGGCTCGCCGGAGAAGTTCGTGATGGCGGTTGATCTGGACGGGGACTTCTTGGAGGATTCGGTCTATTACCGGCTTGAAGCAACGGTTGAGGCACAAGAGGATATAGTTACACCATACGGAAATTTTAACGCCTTCCGGGTCTCTTATAAGCACAAGTTCCGGATAGACTTCACCGCGTCCCCACCAATGACCGTGGAATTGCCCCAGAGGATATGGTGGGCGCCGGAGGCAGGCCCTGTCCGCTGGATTGACAAGGACTACAGGGATGAGGCTAATCCCCTCTTTGCGCCCTGGCTGGTCAAGAATCTCTCTGACATGGGAGGCACCCAATGAGACAGGCCATCAATCAGGATAACATCGGGGCCTTGAAACCGTTGCCGGTTATTGGTTGGGCAAGACTCATGGCAATCGGGACCGCCACGGCCCTTTCTCTGGTTTCATCCTGTGATTGCGGCGGAGAGAAGGCTTTCAGCTATGACTTCTCTCCCCATGTTGGTGACACTTGGTATTACAGGGAGCTGGAGGATTCGGCGGCCAATTACATTGATACCGTTATAAATGTGGGAATAACTGATTATAAGGGAATTCCGGCATGGCTTCTCTTTTCAACCCACGCTGGCGACTCTGCCCAACACGAAACGACAACAGCCTTCTTCAGGGGAGATACTTTTTATCACTACTCAAGGACAAACGGCTTTTTCCCCGAGACCATAAACTACAACGGGGACATATTCGTCTGCACCTTTGAGCATCCCTACATGGAGATAGCCTGGCTGCCGAGGTATCTTGATCTCGGTGACAACTGGGAGGTGGCAACTGAGGAAGGTAAGATAAAGAGGCTCTCTGATGGGCACGAATATGAGCTTACTGCAACGGTGGTGGCGGTCTTTGACTCGGTGGAGAACCTATCCTTCAATGACACCGTCTATGGCTATGGAGAGCTGAACTACACGGAATGCATAAGGGTCGTATATACGGGAAAACTTGAATTTGAGGGCATACCCATAGATCTGACCATAGGAAAAACATGGTGGATGTCTGGCCCCGGCGCGGTCAAGCAATACGCTTATGCAACGGATAGCGCTGGTAACTATGACCCGCTGGACATGTATCTCCTGGACTACACGGGGGATTAACGGAGGCCCTTGAACCCCCTTTGGTCCGCGAGGGGAAGGATCTTTTCTGTTGGTCATTCCACCCGTAGTATCGCGGACTTGATCAGGCTCCTGAAGAAAAATCAGGTGGAGCTGGTTGCGGATGTCCGGCGGTTTCCGGGTTCCAAAAAATACCCGTGGTTCTGCCGGGAGAGCCTTGAGGCCTCTCTAAGTGAGAACGGAATCGGATACATCTGGCTCGGTGAGAGCTTGGGCGGATTTCGGCGGGGTGGATACAAGGCGCACGCAGAAACAGGGGAATTCAAGGAGGGCATCAGAAGGCTTGAAAAACTCGCCTCGGAACGCCGGGTTGCTTTCATGTGCGCGGAGGCCTCCGAGGAGCGTTGCCACAGGAAATATATCGCCAGGGAGCTAGAAAAGAGGGGATGGGAAATTCTGAGGATCTGATCGGGTTGCAGGGGGTTCCATTTATGATCAATAATTGTCCCTGAAGGGAGGTAAATATGTTTGCGAATCTTTTACTACTGATAGTTGCACAATCAACGACAGACGCGGCCTCTGACGCTCCGGGGGCCACGATCATGACGGCTGAGTTCCCAGAGACCAACGGGGACAGGGCCCCTCTGCCCTCCATGCCAGGCTGGCCAAAGACCTTCCCAACGACAGGCTACGCTATGTGCGGCAACCTTCTCGTGGACATAAACGGGGACGGCATGAAGGAGGTCCTGGTCGGCACGGGTTCAGGCCTGTATGCCTACGACTACCAGGGAACACAGCTCTGGTATTACTCAACAGGAAGCTATAGGGTCATGCAGAGGCCAGCGGTCGGAGACCTGGATGGCGACGGTGACATGGAGATAGTTTTTACTGCGACAACGAATTCTGTCGGATATATCTATGCGGTTGACCACCTGGGGAACAACCTATCTGGCTGGCCAAAGTCCGTTGGGGACAACCCGTTCTCCCCGGTCCTGTGGGACCTGGATAACAACGGCGACCTGGAGATAATCCTGGGCCAGAGAGCCTTTTCGTCCGGCCGGGTTGATGTGTGGCACCACACTGGCGCAGTCTACACCGGCTGGCCAAAGACCCTTGATTACATGTGCACCGCGACCACCTCAGTGGGGGATGTTGATCAAGATGGGGTTTATGAGATAGTCGCGACCTCCTATTATTCCCTTTACATCTGGGATTCCAATGGGAACCAGGAGCTCGCTCTCCTGAACGCTTGGGGAGGTCAGAGCTACGCCCAGCCAACCCTCTTTGACCTGGACGGCAACGGAGACCTTGAGATAGGCGTGACCTTCTACACGGGAGGGGCTGACTCACTTGTGGTCTTCCACCACACCGGAACCAAGGCATGGGGAAGGGCACTCGGAGGGCCTCAGGCCTACACGACGCCGGTGGCCTCGGATGTGCTTGAGGATGGGACAGGGGACATGGAGGTTCTGGACGCGATGAACCACAACGTAAGCTCAAACTGGCTCCACATGTTCAGTAACGCTGGCGCGGAAATGCCTGGTTGGCCCGTGTCGGTGACCAGCATAACCGAGTCAACCCCAGTTCTCTTTGATTTTGATGACGACAAGGAGCTGGAGGTCTTGATGCCAAATAACTCCACGAGCCTTTTTGTCTTCAACAGGAACGGGACTGCCGCGTCCGGCTCGCCTTTTGACATTCAGGGCCCGGCGTTCCTCGGCACGGTGCATGTGGCAGATGTTAACCGGGATGGAGATCCGGAGCTCTCGCTGCTCTGTGATCCCAACCCAATGTACGCGAACCTGTGGACCCTGTCCGGGATAAAGTTCAGGCGTTATCTCGCGCCATACCCCATGAGACTCCACGACCTCTGGGCAACGGGCTGGATTCACCCCAGGAGGCCCACGGGCCTGAACGCCGCCCAGAACGGCGCGAATGTCGATCTGAGTTGGAATCCAAATCCCGAACCTGACCTCGCGGGCTACTTCATATACAGGAGGACAGGCGCGACCGACTGGGACACCATAGGCTTCGCAACCGGCACGAGCTATACGGATGTCGCTCCCTCGCCCACGACCTACTGGTATGGGGTTACGGCCTACATAAAGGGAGATGTTGAGAGCTACATGGACACTACGGAGATAGCCCTTGGTGCGGACGAGGGAACGGGCAAGGCTGGAAAACCTAGCATCCTGGTTAAGGGGAGGAGCATCACATTCACTGGCCAAGGCGCCGCGGAGGTCTATGATGTCACGGGCAGACTCGCGGCCTCTTTCCCGATTGAGGGAGAGAGGCTTCTCCGGATGGAAGGGCCTGGGGTCTATGTGCTAAGGTTCAGGACGGACGAAGGGATGATAAACAGGAAGGCGGTGATAAGGTAGAGACAGGAAGGGGGCAAGAAAAGACTGGGGTTTGGTGGGATCCTTTTGATCTATCAGGCCGCGCCCGCGAACATCTGGGTCTATGCGGACTATATCCTTTCACTTGGGCAGTGGCACGGAGATAAACACGGACATGGGAGACCACGGGGTTGACAGCCTGGGAAGGACATACTTTGACTGGTTTGATACCACCATAGTCATAAACCATGACTGGGGCGTTGACCGGTTCGTTGCTTTCTGCAAGAAAGTGGGCGCTGAACCCGACACATCTCAGCCCTTTACGGATTGAAGATGGGGCATTCAGTTCCTCGTAGGCCCTTGTGGCACAATGGCCTCGTAATCAGGTCAGGACTCTGAGCGTGAGCATCAGGGCAAGGTTTACGATGCTCATATACCCCCTTTGGAAGCCCTTGACCAAGGGGGTCATCCTGAGGGAGAAGCCCCTTTACCAAGGCATACAGGCCCCCCTAAGAAAGCCAGGAGCCTTTCCTCTGTCTCCCTCAGGTATGTGGGGTCTATCAAACAGAGGGTATCCTCCTCGCCGTTAGTGAATAGCCGGGCCAGCTCTGGGGTTATCCCAGTATCATGCCTTATCATGGGCCATTCTCCTCAGGGAGGGCTTGAGATCAGTGATCCTTCACCCGGCTGTCCTCTAGCTGGCCCCTGATTGACCACTTGCCTTATTCTCTGGGTATGAAGGAGAGGA
>JBMFOM010000056.1:0-13183 GCA_049969615.1 Caldifarciminota bacterium | reverse complement strand
TTCATGTCCATATTTTAATGGCCAGGGTCAATCCGGGGCCAGTAGTAGGCCAACAGGCCAACCGGGTGAAGGATCACCGCTATATCATGGAGATGGAGATGATCTCATGACCCAGTGTGCAAGGACCCCGGGCTACCCTTCTGGCCTTGCTCTGCTTTCCCACCTGGCCATGCCCTCAAGCAGTCCCTGGCCAGGAGTCCTGAACCTAAACGAGGCGAGCGGCCCCGCGACAGCTATGAGGCCCAGGGTCAGGACCAGGCAGGTGATCTGTTCCGGCTTCGGCCTGGTTCCCCTTGCGGCAAGGATGTAGAGAAGGCCCAGAAATAACCAGGAATATAGGGTATAAAGCAGGGCAATCGGCGATGTCCCCCTCATCCTCTCCGCGATGCCGGCAAAGAATCCCCCCGGATCCCCGCGCAGGAGCGCGGCTATTGCCCCGGTGAGGGAACCCTGTGTTTTCTGATGTTCAGCCAGGACCCCTGATGGCAGGTTGAAATCCAGGCCGCCCAGGCCCCTCACCATTCCCTTGATATATATTCTGGCAAAGGCCGCGGGGTGCCCCGCTATCTCACGGAGTCCCTCTGTCCTTGCCTTCCGGACGAAATCCGGATCGTTCGCCGCACGCCACGGATCCGTGTCATACTGCTGATAAAGGTCTGTTCGTGATGCCTTCCACGCCTCCTCGTAGCTTATCCGCTTCGCCTCAACCCTGGTCATCGGACCGAGGAACACATACAGATTTACATCCGAGACCGAGGAGAGGGTGAAAAG
Organism: Caldifarciminota bacterium; assembly: GCA_049969615.1. Taxonomy (GTDB): domain Bacteria; phylum Hydrothermota; class Hydrothermia; order JBDRYB01; family JBDRYB01; genus JBDRYB01. The sequence goes on along the minus strand of JBMFOM010000056.1, from coordinate 12,412 downwards.
CCCTGAGACCAGATAGTTCCTGAGCGCCCACATCAACGGCAAAATAACGAATCCCCAGAGGAAGCCACAAAGCCCTCGCCAGTCCCTTTTCCAGGCGGGATACATTCCAGCGAGCGCGAGGGCTATGCCTGATGGCCTTGTCAGGCACGCGAGGCCCATTGTCAAGCCGGCGAGCGTATTCCTCTTGTTAAACAGGAGCAGGGCGCCCAGGGTCAAGAGAACCGCAAACAGGGTCTCGGTGTAGAGGATAGCGCCGAACAGCGCTGTGAATGGGTCGCACGCCGCGAGTAATCCCGGTGCGAACCCGCCCCCGGAGACCCTCTGTCCCAGGAAGAACACCAGGACCGCCAGGACTCCCCCAAGGATTATCTGGAAGATCAGCGCGGGTCTCTCGTCCTGAAATGGCGAATACAGGGCAGAGAGAATGAGCGGATATGGCGGTGTCCTTACGATGTTCTGCTGGAAAGGCGGTTCGCTGTCCCAGGAAAACCCATTCCCTGCGGCCAGGTTGTCAGCTATTGCCAGATAACCCTTCGTGTCTATGCCATATGCCCTTTCTGGGTTCAAGAGCGCCGGCGCGGACACCAGGCATCTGAACCCGACGGCTATGCAGAATACCAGTAGGGGCTTTTTCACAGGACAAAGCATAACGCAGGCAAGGGAGCCGGGTAAATAAGTCGCTCTAGCTTTAATCCGGAGAGAAAGCGCAGGTCTTGCTTCTGTGCAATAACCCGGATTTTATGGCAAGCTGTGAATATTGAAACATCAAGACCCCTGATAAAGTAGCGATAACCTACTGGTTTGGGAGAGGAGCTCCTATCTTCGGAACCCGACCGCGGCAAAACCTGGGGTCCCGTAGAACCATAAGGGCTTAAAAACATCGGCATGAGTTCGCCCAGTTTTCCTAATACATGATCCTGCACGGGAAATGGGTTATAATTTGTGGGTGATGAACATGTTTTTATTGCTTAGCCTTACAGGACCCTCAGGGCTTCCTTCCCTGGAGGAAGTCAGGGCCATGGACGAGAAACTCAGGCTTGCGGAGCGCTGGGGCATCATGTCCCTGGACACCGTACCCCCCAACCTACCATGGGACATACTCCACTACGACATAAGCCTGACCGTAGACACGGTCGGGGATAGCATAGCCTCTGGCAGGTGCGATGTGGAGTTCCAGATAATCAGGGACACCGGTTTGCTCTGGCTCAACTTCGTGGACTCAATGAGCGCAACGCCTTATCTCGGGCTAGTTCTGGATTCGGTTCTTTTGGATACCTCATCCGCGACCTGGTTCTTCGGCCGTTCTGACACTGGGAGGCTCCTGGTGGTTCAGATCCCATCGCCCTCGCCAGGCCGGATAGATACCCTCTCCGTGTTCTACCATGGAAAACCAACCCACCCCTCCGGCATAATATCCTCCGGTGGACTTACCATAGGAGACACCATCTGCTACACGGATGACCAGCCGTGGGGCGCTCGGCACTGGTTCCCCTGCATTGACATCCCATCTGAGAAGGCGACATCAGAGATAACAGCGACCGTTCCCGCTGGGTGGAGGGTCGTGGCCAATGGCATCCTCGCGGACTCATCCCACGGGCCTAGCTGGTGGACATACCACTGGGTCAACAACCACCCCATAGCGAGCTACCTTGTCGCTTTTGCCGCATATGATTTCGCCACTTTCAAGGACACATTTGTCTGGGCCGGAGACACCCTCCAGATAATCCACTATGTATCCCACGCTGACTCGGCGAACGCGGAGATTGACTACAAGCTCCTGCCAAAGGCCATGGAGGGCTACTGCGCTCTCTACGGGGTTTATCCCTTCATGGATCAGAAATATTCCCAGGTCCAGATTGACGAGCTGGGTGGCGCGATGGAGAACCAGACCAACACATTCACTGGGTTCGGCATATATGGGGATTCAATGAGGACCATTTGGGTCCAGGCCCACGAGCTCTCCCACCAATGGTGGGGAGACCATGTTACCTGCGGCACATGGCCGGACATATGGCTGAACGAAGGGTTCGCCACATTCTCCGAGGCCGTCTGGTGGGGTTGGTATCTTGGACCGAGCATGTATCAATACTGGATTGACTCGGTCAGGATGCGGATATACCTTCAATACCAGACCTGGCCCCCCATACCCATATACAACCCTGGCCAGACCCTTGAGGAACTCTTTTCGGTTGAGACATACGACAAGGCCGGCTGTGTGCTACATTCCCTCAGGAGGGTCACAGAATATATGCTCGGAGGCGACACCGCGGCGTTCTGGGCCGCGCTCCGCTACTACAGGAGCAACCACGCTGGATCATATGCCCTGACGAGGGATTTTACCCAGGAATACGCCGCATTCACTGGATTGACCCTGGACTGGTTCTTTGATGAGTGGCTATACAAACCCGGTTATCCCAAATACAGGGTGATATGGAGTAGGGATTCTCTGGGTTCAGGACTCTGGCAGGTCAACCTCACCATAAACCAGATCCAATCCCACGACTACGGGGTGCCAACATTTAAGATGCCCGTTCCCCTGAAATTCACCGGAACAAGCCTGGATACGAGCGTGGTTGTGTGGGATAGCCTTGAAACTCAGAACTTCTCGTTCATCTTATCCGGAAAACCCACTGCCATCAAGTTTGACCCGGATAACTGGATAGTAGACGAGCACACGGTTCAGACCGGCATAGCCGAGGGCCCGGGCGAGATAACCGAAACGCGTCTCCTGTCCATAGGCCCGGTACCCGCCAGGGACATGTTCCGGGTTGAATTTTTGGCCCCAGGAAACTCTCTGGCGGAACTGAGGCTATATGGCGTTGACGGCAGGCTCGCGGCCAAGGAAAAACTCCTCGCATCAGAAGGCCGTAACGCCATGGGCGTTAGCCTCTCCAACCTCCCATCGGGGCTTTATTTCACTGAGTTCCGGGTTGACGGTAAACGCCTGGTCTCATTAAAGGTGGTGAAACAATGAAAGAGATACCCCCTCCGCACCTGCAAATAGAGCTCCCGGACAACGCTTGGGACGGGACCTATTCCAACTTCGTCCTGATAACCCACAGCCCATCGGAATTCGTTTTTGATTTTGGCAGGGTTGTTCCCGGCGTCCAAAAGGTAAAGGTTGAGTCCAGGGTCATAATGACCCCCCAGCACGCGAAACTGCTCCTCCGTACCATAGAGGACAACATAAAGAAATACGAAGCTCGCTTCGGCGAGATAAGGATACCTGGTGAGGAGGAAGGCAAGAGAATAGGTTTCGTGCCTCAGTTCTCACAGGAGAAGCCCGAAACAGAATAGAGTCAGACCCAGATCTCTTCGGACTTGGGCCAAACGAACGACCCAGAACCGAGGTTCTCCCTTCTGTGCCACACGAAAAAGCCTCTGGGGGCCCGTCGGAACGTTGACCTGTTCGGCAAAACCCTATCCTCTCCCAAACCTGTACAGGAAAGCCAGCGCCATGACAAACTTGGAATCGTTCCCTGTCAGGAAATACGGTCCATTGTAGAGGAGGTCCTCGCTCAGGGTAGCATCCAGCCTCGCGGAGCCGAAGACAATGCCCATCCCGAAACTGCCCACGAAGCCCGATGAACCTATGAAGGTATAGGGGTTATCCGGATCAGCCACCCTCTCTTGCCTATAGATGAAAAGGAACTTTGACATGTTGGAACGAAAGATGAACCACCTCCAGATGTTCATCTCCGAACCCAGGCCAGCGAGAAGTCTCAGTTCCTCAAGACTCGCGTCACCATTTCCCCTCCTCTTGTAAGCGTCTATTGTAAGGCCACCTAGCACCAGGCCAGCGTCAAGCGGCCTCCCGTTAATCCCAAGGAAGAGGGACCCACCCGTAGTAAGATCTGTCACCGAGGAATCGGCTATCTTTTTGCCATTATCGTTCCTGTATATTCTATATCCCGCTATTAGATTGATGATCCCCGGGCTCGTGTATCTCATGTCAAGCCCGAGGTTGGAGAACTCGGAAACCGGCTCCAGAATGCTGTCTGGGCCGAGGGAGTTATCAGAATATGAGCTAACCCTTAGCTGACAGGATACGCTGAGATTGCCGTTTCCGATGGGCATCGTGAATCCCGGTGAGAAGGAATAGGCGGTTCCGTCTATGGTGTAGGCCGTATCGCCCTCCCTGTGAAAGGCGTATCCGAACCGCACCCCCCAGGCGAAATCCTCGCCTGAACCCATGGCCAGGGTGAGTCCATGGGCATCCCTGGAGCCATCAATGGTCGGAAAAGTGTATATGGGGTTGTTCAGATAAAACCCCGCGACAATCGGCCCCTGTTTCGCTATTATGCCTCCATATGCCTTTCCGAGGACAAGGTCTTGCTGGGTTGACATCTCAGTAACCGAGAGGTTCGGGAACTTCGCCACATATGCGGGGTTATCGCGGATGACCAGCGCCTCATCGTCAAGAATGAATTGATAGAGATTGCCCATGGCCGCGACCCTGGTTTCCGTTGCCATGGCAAGGCCAGCAAGCACCAGCAAACTCAGCGCGTTTCGCATTGCTATACTCCCTTTATATGCGGGTGAGATTATAACCCATTTCCCGCGCAATCTTCCAGGCCCGGTTTTGGGCCAAAACACAACGCGATGCACCGAAATTGTCGTCAACACAAGGATTCTGAGCAATATGAATTCCGGTTCGGCCAAACGGCACCTTGGGAGAACGGGATCAAATGGTTTTAACGCACGACTGCCTTGCCCACGCGCGAAAACCAAGTATGGGTGCCATCCGGGGCTTCTGCCATCCAGAGATATGCTCCGGTCTCAAGGGAAATGAGGTTCGCGCCGCTTTTCAACTGCCCCGAATAAACGACCTTGCCGTCAACCGCATATATCCGCAGGAACACATCAACGGATGAACGGAACACAGCTCCACCCGGAACCAGCCAGCAGACAACCGGTGGGCACAGGTCATGGCCGGATGCTTCCTCAACAGATGGAGAACAGATGTCCATCGCGGAGGGGAAACATTGAACCAGAGTCGGATTGACCGGCAGGATTGTGAAATCAAGAGCGCCGCCCGCGAGGGTCGGCGTGCTTTCCGATGGGAAAGCGTCTCCAACTGCCGGCTCGCAGGGAACCAGACAGCCGGGGTAGTTCCCATCATCCGGAAGCCCCAGAACAAAGATATCGCTCAGCCCACCGCCCCACGATCCGGAGGAACCCACGACCGCGAGTTCTCCACCAGACAGGGATATGGCCTGACCAACAGAATCAGAACCCGGGCCCCCGAATGTCTCCGCCCACTCTACCCCTCCTCCATCCCGCAATTTCATCAAAATGAGGTCATATTCTCCAGCGCCGTAGCTTTCGGTTTGGCCCGGGACAAGACATCCGCCATCGGTCGTTCCGGCGAGGGAGGTAGCCATGTCAATCCCAGGACCGCCATATGTCCTTGCCCATTCAAGCGAACCGCCGGCGCTCAGCTTTAGGACGAGGATATCGGATTTGCCGGCGCCAAAACTCCATGTTTCCCCCGCAATCAGAAACCCGCCATCCTCTGCCTGAAGAATCGCCCCGGCCGCGTCGTGCTTTGGCCCGCCGTATGCCCTGAACCACTCTGGGGTCCCATCCGGCGAAAATTTCGCGACCAGGAAATCAGCGTAGCCAGCACCCCGACCAATTGTCCAACCGGCGACCGCGAACCCGCGGTCCGGTGTCTGGATGACCGATTCCCCACAATCAAGCCCTCCGAAATCAAATGCCCTGGCCCATTCAAGGTCGCCACCTCCGGAAACCCTCACGAGAAAAGCGTCCTGATCCTCCGGGCCCCTGCGCCGGACACCCGTCAGAACAAGGGCCGAATCAACGGTCCGAACAGCCCCATGGGTATAGTCATGATCTTCTCCTCCTATCAACCTCGCCCACTCAGCGTTCCCGTCAGGCTTCAGTCTTATCACGAGGAGATCGGTCATCCGCGCGCCAAAGCTCCTGGTGTGGCCCACGACCAAATATCCTCCGTCCAGGGCCTGGAAGACCCCGGAGGCCCACTCCGGGCCATTGCCCCTGTAAATATTTGCCCACTCGATCGTTCCAGATACCGAGAGCTTCAGGAGCATGATGTCAATCCAGGCAGAGCCGAACCCCCAGCTTGACCCAGCAACCAGAAATCCGCCGTCCTGCGTCTGGCACAATGAGCTGGCCCAGTCGTGATCCGGGCCGCCGTAAGCTCTGGCAAAGCTTGTCTGGGAAATGAGAAGCCAGGTGAAGATCATCCGCGGATGCCGGATTGTCTTTGGTAGATAAAACAGATGCCTTCTGTGGATATAATCTTACCGTGGCGTCGTGGCAGGCGAAAATTCACTGTGGCCACATGGCCAAATTTGACAGAGGATTTATCCCGTTTTGCCATGACTCGCGCCAGAACCGGATATCCAATCTCCTGATTTATGGATTCGGCTGTAAGATTGATGTAGTCCTCAATCTTTTTCTTTGTCCTGCCGTAACGACCTTTGAACCACCACAATCGCAATCTTCCAGAGGTAATCAGCCAAACAAGAAGGCCACTGATAACTGCTGTTACAGTGTTACTCAGAATTATAATCAGAATTATAATCAGAATCACTTGTGGGCTTCCTCTATGGCCCTGTTGAAACACAAAGGCTCGCTACAAAAAACCTTTATCACCCCGTTCTTCCTGAAGACGCCGCCGAAGTTATCCAGGGAAACCAGATTACCACAGAGCGCACAGGTTAGTCTTCCAGCTTTCAGCCCGTCCAGAAGCCCCATGTTTTTCAGCAGCTCCTCAACATCGTCGTCAAGCACTACCTTTACCTCAAAGACTTCCTGTTTCCATACTTTCTCTCTCCCCAGAAAGTCTTCTCGCCAAGGCACAAATTATAACTCCTGCCCACTTCGCGATCAAGCTGAAAAACCTTCTCATAACTGGAATAGTGCGAGCACATGGAACAATTCCTCCTTCCGGAAAGTCTATTAAGGCATGAAACCTTTTCGTCTGAAGGATTATACTCTCACCATGGGGGGAAAAACCCCTGAAAAAAGCTCGGTTTGCGCGAGATCCCTTAATGGTTCTCGGTTGTTTTTTTCGGTTGGCACCACCAGAGGATTTCTAACGATCTTGCTACTCGGCCTCCCCTGTGGTTTTGCCCATGCCAAAAACCTCTCCGGAGCGGTCGCTGTCGTGCCATCATCCGGGAAAGAGGACGAAGAGCTTGCCTGGAGGATGGTTGATATGGTAACCTCACTTCTCGGGGAAACCAAGAGGGTGACCGTTGTTGAGAGGACAAGGCTTGAGGAGGTCCTGAAGGAACAGGAACTCTGGGCCGCCGGGGTGTTGAGCGACTCGGAGGCCGTGAAGTTGGGCAGACTGCTTGGAGCCAAATATACTTGCGTGATCTCCGTTGAGGAATACTCACGCGATCTCACTACATCCCTGTCCGTCTCGTTGAGGTTCGTTGAGGTTGAATCCGGGGCCGTTGTTGAGGTGATAAAGGGCCATGGCAGTGGCGAGAAGCTAACATCCGCCATGGGCGGCCTGAGAAATAACCTAAGGAATGAACTGCTTAGGGTCTTCCGATCCGGTGCCCTGGTTGATGAGGTTGAAACAGGCGGCAGGTATTGTGTGATAGCCCTGGGCGGGGAGAGCGGGGTACTGAAAGGGGCCTTTTACAAAGCGCTGAGCTCCGGCAGAATAAGGAAGGAAAAGAGCCTTTTGGTGATAGAGGAGGTTTTCCCAGACTACTCGGTGGCAAGGGTCATCCGTGGAAATGTTTCGGTCGGCGATAGCGTAATAGAAACCCATTCTCCAAGATCGTGGGACATCTCCGCGTTCTACACATACATGCCATTTAATAACTTTGGGGTAAAAGGCCCAGGGGTTCGGCTCCTTTTTGACAGGGACTGCAATTTCTTCGGCCCTGAACTCAGGGGTTTTGCCCTAAGCTGGGGCAACGCGGAGGCATACGGGATCTCTCTGGGAGCTTTCAAGGGCCTCTCCATAACTGATAAGTCCAACCTGTATGCCAGCGCGACAGTGCCCCTCGCCTTCGCGGTTCAGTCTGTTGATGGCTACTACTACCACAATGCCCTCTATGGTTTTGAGGGTGCCCTGGGCCTTGACCTCTGGTTTGGAAACCTATACACCTTTACAGAGGTGGGTGGGTTCTACCTCACCCCGTTCTCAAGGTGGGAAAGGAATGACATGCCTGCCGGGGATATGGAAACAAGTACACTAACAATCAGGGCAGGCTTTGGCGCGAGGTTCTGAGATGATGAAACCCCTGAAAAATCCCGGTTTGTCCTTTGTCCATATCCGGTGGTCTAATCATGACCGGAAGAGAACCCTGAGGAAATGCCCTCGTGAAGGGATTTTTCAGGGGCCCCTCTTAGAACCCTGTTCTCTTGGACAAGGTGCTCCTGGTTCAAACCAGCAAGTCATTGCTACTTTATCAGAGGTCTCATGATCTGTGTTCTCGTTTCGCTGACCGTTCACCTCTCTGACACCATTCCTGGTTCCGCTTCCGAAATGGCCAAAAGAGAGGCCATCTCAGATGTCAAGAGGATACTGGACGAGACCGGAAGACTTGAAACATCTGAACATGCCGCGATGACCATATTGGCCTTTGACCTTGATGCGGATTCCTCAAGGAACATCTATGAAAAGGGTTCAATTGAGTATATAAAGGAGGAACCGGCCTCCTGTCTTCTTGACATCATATTCAGCGCCATATTCAAGGACACCGATGAGGACAAAAACAAGGAGGATACAACCTGCAGATACAGCTATTGTTCCGAGTTCAGGCTGATAAGTGTGGAGACCGGGGAGATAATCGGTGGGTTCAGGGTTGAGGGAACAGGTTTTGGGAAGAGCTACTCAATGGCAAGGGAGATAGCATGGCTGGATTGGGAATCAGATGTAAAGCTCAGCATAAGGGAAATGTTCAGGATCCAGGGCAAGATAGAGAAGACCAGGGGTTCTTGGTGGAACAAGAAGGTTGAGGTGAACATAGGCAAATCCCAGGGCGTTGAGGAGGGACACACATACTCGGTCTGGAAAACCTATAAGGGCGGTGCGAGGAGGAGGGTCGGACTGGTTGAGATCACCGAGACGCATCCGTCTTGGTCCAGCGCCAAGGTCCTTTATGGGACATACGAGATAGGCCGGGGAGATATATTATACGAGGAGACTAGACCGAGGCTCTGGCAAGGGGTGGTCAGGGTAATGCCTGAGGCCGGTTATGCCTATGACCAACAGAGATTTGTCGCGAGGGCAAAGGACCTGTATTTCGGCTTCAGGCCTTCTATCGCATATTACACGCTGGCGCCGGAGTTCGGCCTTGAATTCACCAGACACGGTTCCGCTTGGGGGCTTGAGAATTGGATAATGGGGATTGGTAGGACAGACATAATCCCGGAACACCTGAGCCTTACTGGCGATTTGGGTATGGGATTTTTCTGGCACCATCAACCCATAAAAGAGGGCGTGATCCTGGAGGGCGAACCCGATGGCGCGGAGACCTTCGGCCTCGGTCTGAGAGCTTCTGCTGGGCTTCGGTTCCTGTTCGGCGAGGACTTTTCTGTCTTCGGATTAATAGGCTGGCGGGCCGGCATTCAGACCCCATGGGTCTATTATCTGGAAGGGGACTCGTCCGGGACCTCGTCGGAATCAAAAGAGAAGTGGAGGAGAGTTCCATCAGAATACCTCCAGGACGGAGACCTTAGAATATTCGGTCCGGTAATAACAATAGGTTTTGCCTTCAAATTGTAGGGCCGCTCGCCAAATCCGAAATTGCGAAACACAAGACGCTCATGGGTTTGCATCCAAATCATTGACATCGGCGGCTGTTCCTACCGGACAACTCCCCTGCCCTTCCGGCCGTTCGCCATCCAGAGATAAACACCGCGGGCGAGGCTTATCCGGTTTTCGCCCTTTTGGAGCCGGCCGGAATAAACCAGTCCACCGTCAATAGAGTATACCGAAAGGTCCATCCCCACACTTACCCTGAAGACCAGGCCACCCGGAACAGAGAGGCAGAGCACCTGATCCCCAACGAGATCAAGCTCATCCGTACCAATGGGGAGGCAAAGGTCAACCTGGTTCGGCTCAACCGCAGAAAAACTGACTGCCGGCGAGGAGATCGTGAGGCTGATATTGTTATATCCTGAGACCGTGCTAACGCTCGGAGATATGCTCGTCACGACAGGTCCACACTCCGAAACACAAGCGGGATATTCGCCGTCCTGGCCCATTGTGACCAGAAAGGCATAGAGACCGCTGTTCAGGCCAAAGGAGCTTGTGGAACCAGTAAAAGCTATGAGTCCGTCGGGCGTTTCAGCCACAGACCTCCCGTAGTCATAGTCATACGCGCCAGCCTCAAATCCGCCGAATGTCCTTGCCCAGAGGAGATTTCCGTATGAGTCCAGCTTTACCACCATGGCCTCGTTGCTCCCGAGGCCATAGCTCTCAGTTGTCCCGGCAACAACAAGGCCATTATCCTGGGTTTCGGCAACCGAATATGCGTAATCGTTTTGTGGGCCGCCAATTGCCCTTGCCCACAGGAGGCCTCCGGATGAATTCAACTTGAAAACCACAAAATCATAGCCCCCTGAACCGAATGCGTTCGTAATGCCCGCAACGACAAAACCGCCGTCTGATGTTTGGATGACTGATTGGCCTATCAGTGAACCGGAGCCATTTCCGCTGACGATCGCGAACCATACCCTTAGCCCTGAAGAGTTCAGGAGCAGAACAGCGGTGTTGTCCCCTCCGACAGGACCGTAGCTGGTCGTTCCTCCGGTTATGACAAATCCCCCGTCCGTTGTCGGGTAAACCCAGTTGCCATAATCATCGGCGGTGCCGCCAAAGTATCTCATCCATCCTCCGTAACTGCCGTCCGGATTCAGCTTGAAGAATATGAGGTCATACCCGTTCCCCCACACAAAAGCCCTCCCGGTCACTACATAGCCACCGCCGGAGAGCTCAGCGACACCCCTGGCTTCGTCGGCATATGACCCGCCCACCACACGCGCCCAGCTGAGAGAACCGGCCCCAGTAAGCTTGAGGAGGATCATGTCTCCGCCGGTCCCATAGGTGTATGTGAGTCCAGCTATAGCGTATCCGCCATCAGATGTGCTGATAGCCGCCATAGCCTCTTCGTTTCCCGCACCGCCGCAGACAGCCGCCCATTGACCAACCCCATAGGTATCGGTTTTTACCAGGAAGATATTGTTCTGGCCGCCCCAAGACCAAGTCCCTCCAGCCAAAAGAAAACCGCTCGCATCCGCCGCCAAAGAATAGGCATAGTCATCGCTGACCTGGCCGTATGCCCTGGCGAAAAGGGATAGCAGTTCAAGGATTATCATCTCATATTTATGAGTGGCAGAAAGTTCTTGTCATAGGGGGCTATCAGAAAGGTAGTGTTGTTGGACTCGGCCATCTTTTGAAGGCTCGTAAGATAAAGGTATTGAAGGTATTGGGGAGTTAGGGTCGCGTTGATTATCTTCTGAGCATCGGCGAGGCCTCCTGCCTCAACGCGCTTTCGCTCCGCCTCAAGCCGCTCCCTCTCCAGAACGAATTGCATTCTCTGTGCTTCCTGTTCCGCGCTGAGCTTCTCCTCTATGGCCTGGCGGACGCGATCAGGCAGGCTAACATTCCTGAGAAGCACCCTCTCTATGATAACGCCCTTGCCGGCGAGGGATTCGTCCATCTTGGATTTGCAAAGCGAAACGAACTCCTCCCTCTTGCCACCGTATATGTCAACTGCGGTGAAGTAGCTAGCCGCGTCACGGAGTGCTGTCCTTATCGCGGGACGAACCACTATAGCAACATATTCTGGTCCGAGGTTCCTATAGACACTCACGGCCTCCTCGGGCAGGAGCCTGTACCAAACAGTGACATCCAGCTTTACGGTCAGTCCATCCTTCGTGAGCGCGTCTATGCTGTCGTCGCGCTTAACCTGACCCTCTTCTCCTACCACGGACATGGTGTATTCCTGTGTCCTCACATTCATCTTTTCAACCCTAACGAACGGGTTGACTATGTGAAGTCCCTCCCTGAGGACATTCGGCAGGGCAGAGCCAAATAGGATCTGAACGCCAACCTGGCCGGGCTGGATGATGACGATGATGGAGAATAGTATGGCAACTATACCAACCAGAAGCGCTGTTCCTGATATGATCCAGCGAACTACATTTATAGCGCCCATCGCACCGGTGAGAGCGGCGCGCCTGCCTGCTGTCGCGCCAATAATGAACCACATGCCTATCCCGAAAATCAAAGCAATAAGCCCAAAAACGAAAAGCATCTAAGCCTCCTTATGCTGTAAATTATATCCTTACTTCCCTTGCAGGATCAAGTCTGTCCCAGAATAGGCTTATTGAGAGGATGTCTCATGTAAGATCCGCTCCAGGCCGCACTTTTAGAACCAGAAGCCCTCAC
>JBMFOM010000055.1:0-13431 GCA_049969615.1 Caldifarciminota bacterium | reverse complement strand
GGTTAATGACGCTATTTATCCTTCTGGTCCTCTCCTACATACCCAGAGAATAAGGCAAGTGGTCAATCAGGGGCCAGCTAGAGGCCAGCCGGGTGAAGGATCACCAACAAACAACTCGCTTGACCAATGCCCTTAAATCGCTCTCTTCTCGCCCCATCGTCTCAATCTTTGAGGAGCTTGGCCTTCCGAAACCTAACAGGGATCTCTCAAACATAGACCCAGAGGACATAGCCCTGAAAGGGGTTATGCCGGACCGCCTTGAACTTGATGACGCTGTGCTGGAGGCTTTAGGATTTGAAAGTGAGCGAGAGCGCAAGGAGGTTCTCCTTGAATTATACCAGGGGGTTGTTGCTTTGGTGAGGGACAGGCTGATGAAGTCAAGGAGCTTTGAGGATGAGTCTCAGGAAGCTGATGGCTAACAACAAGATTTTTGCCAGGCAGCTGGCAAAAGAGCTGAGAGAGGATCACCCGGATATCAGGCCGGGAAAGGTGGCCATGGACATGATAATAAAGAAGGTTAAGGAAAGGGAGCCCTCGGTGAAAAATCAGCAGAGGCTTATCCCGATGGTGTGGGACATTCTCTTCCCCGGAGATGAACCCCCCAAAGATGAACCCTTGTTCCTCTTCTAAGCTCTTTCCCTTGCCTGACCAATATTTGCGTCTTCCGTTCCCGGCCCTTTTCGGCCCCGGCCTTGACGATCTGGGATCCGGATTTCACTGATAAAATGCTGGAGCAAGTGTTTGACGGTTTTAGAGCAAAAATTGAGCTTCTCAAATTATGACAATGGCTACAGATATTCCAAGACCCTTTGAGGAAAGAGGCACGGAAATGCCCCATGAATCTCGCGTCGCGGGCGACCCAGGGGTTGTCCCCGCTTTTGCCCATGCGGGATAATATAAGGGTGAACCGGACGCGGAACTTCTCCATAATCGCGCACATTGACCACGGCAAGAGCACACTCGCGGACAGGTTCCTTGAGATAACGGGAACCATGAGGCCAGAGGAGATAACCGAGCAGACACTTGATTCCATGGATCTTGAACGCGAGCGCGGCATAACTATAAAGATGAAGCCGGTCCGGATGGAATACAAGGGATACATCCTTAATTTGATTGATACCCCTGGTCATGTTGATTTTACCTATGAGGTCTCCCGTTCCCTCGCGGCCGTTGAGGGCGCGGTTCTTCTGGTGGATGCAAGTCAGGGGGTTGAGGCCCAGACCGTCTCCAACCTCTATATGGCCCTTGAGGCTGACCTTGAGATAATCCCCGTAATCAACAAGATAGACCTGCCTACCGCCGATCCGGACCGGGTGGCAAGACAGATCAAGGAGCTCATAGGTCCGGGCGAGATTCACCTGGTTTCGGCTAAGGAGGGGAGGGGTGTTCGCGAACTGCTTGACCTGATCATAGACAGGGTTCCTCCGCCTCATGGCAGTTCCAAAAGCCCACTGCGGGCTCTTATATTTGACGCCGTTTATGATGACTACAGGGGCGTAATCCCCTATGTTAGGGTCTTTGAAGGCGAGATGGGGCCCGGCATGAAGATAGCCTTTGCCTCAACCGGCAAGGAATATGAGATAACCGAGGTGGGTTTTTTCAAACCCGACATGCAGAGGGCGGATACCCTGAGTGCTGGCGATGTGGGCTACTTTGTTGCGGCCATAAGGGATATATCAGAGGCGAGGGTCGGGGACACGGTGATTGATGCCAGGGCGCCGGAAACCGAGCCCCTTCCTGGCTACCGTGAGGCAAAGCCAATGGTATATGCTGGCCTATATCCCGTTGTGCCTGGAGATTTTCCTGAGCTCACTAAAGCCCTAGAGAAGCTTAAGCTACAGGATGCGGCGCTCTCGTTCATAGGCGAACATTCTCCAGCAATAGGTCCGGGCTACCGTTGCGGTTTTTTGGGTATGCTCCACCTTGAGATAACAACCGAGCGCCTGAGGCGCGAATTTGGCCTTGACATAGTGATAACGACTCCGACGGTTCACTATAGGGTCAGGACCAAAAAGGGCACCCTCATTGAGGTGGAGAGGCCATCGGATTTTCCCGATGATCCGGATCTCGCGGAGGAACCCTTTGTCCGCCTCCAGATAATCACCCCGTCGGAGCACATAGGGCCGGTCATGGAACTGGCTCAGTCCAGAAGGGGGGAGCAGAGGGGTTTTTCCTTCCTTGATCCTGGCCTCGCTATGCTGGAATACGACTTGCCCCTTTCGGAGGTCATCTACGATTTCTTTGACAAGCTCAAGAGTGTATCAAGAGGCTACGCATCCATGGACTATGATTTGGTTGGTTGGCGCCCCTCTGACCTGGTGCGCCTTGACATCCTGGTCGCGGGCGAGAGGGTTGAGGCTTTCTCAGCCATAGTCCACAGGGAAAAGGCCTATAGGATGGGCAAAGCCATATGCGAGAAGCTAAGGGCACAGATACCCAGGCACCTCTTTGAGGTCGTGATACAGGCCGCCATAGGGGGCAGGATAATAGCAAGGGAGCGTATAGTCCCTCTCCGAAAGGATGTCACCGCGAAGTGCTACGGAGGAGATATAACCCGTAAGCGCAAGCTTCTTGAGAAGCAGAAAGAGGGCAAGCGCAGGATGAAACGGGTCGGGAAGGTTGATGTGCCACCGGAGGCATTCCTTGAGGTCCTAAAGGCCAGGGAGCAGTGAATCAAAGATAGGATGAACAATCTTAGTGGGCTGTTCCATCGGCAATGCAATGCTTATAGCCTGCCGAAAATCCTGGCTATAGACCCAAAAGCCGCCTCCTGGCCAGATCAAGCCCGGTCTTCGCGACGGACATCTTGACCTGATCCCTGGTCCCCCCAAAACGGAAGCGGTAAGCCCTGGATTCTCCGGTAAAATAGAGGCCAACATAGCTTTCGCCAGCAGGATGATCCCCATCTGGGCCAGGCCCAGCGACGCAGGATGAGGATATGGCAACATCGGAACCAAAGAGCCTCGCGGCGCCGGCGGCCATGGCCCTGGCGACCTCGTGGGAATAAACGCTGTGTTTCTCAATCATATCAACCGGAACGTCCAGGACACGGCTTTTGACATCAGGTGTATAGGCAACAATCCCGCCTCGCATGTAATCGGAGGAACCCGGAACCTGGGTTATGAGGTGCGCGATTAGGCCACCTGTGCAACTCTCGGCCGTAGAAACCGAAAGCCCTTGGCCCCTGAGAAACCGACCGAGCGCTGACTCAAGGCCCTCGTCCTGGGTGCTATAGACGGCCGGGCCGAGCCTCTCGCTGGCCATGCTGACCAGCCGGTTCATCTCCATCTCATCCCTTGCCCTGATTTTGAGGATCACCTCAACGAGCCTTGGGTAATAAGCCATCCTGCCAGCAAGCTCAGGAAGCACCTCAAGGCGCTCCGCTATCTCCGCCTCCTTCATGCCAGCCACTGCGAGGGTGCCGATGAAAATGGGTTCCTTAACCAGATCCCCCAGGACTTCAAGGGCCCCAGGGAGGATTCCGGCCACCTCCGGTGGCACGCCCGGTAGAGCAAGGACAAAGTTCTCGGTATCCCGCCAGAGAAGCCCAGGCGCTATTCCAATTGGGTTATCTATGGCAAGGAAGCCATCAGGGATAAAAGCATAATTCCTGTGAATGGCGAGCTCCTGGTGGCCAAGCGTGTAGAGCCTTTCCTTTATCTTGCTATACAGAAATTCATCAAAATGAAGCTCCTCTGATAGGGCTTTTGCCAGGCCCTGCCTTGTCCTATCGTCATCAGTCGGGCCAAGGCCGCCGGATAAGACGACCTGGCCATCATCCCTGAGGGAACGGGCTATGGCCGAGGCTATCACATCCTCATCATCCGGAATGACCTCAGCGCGCTTCGCGGAAATGCCCAACTGGGCAAAGCCACGCGCTATAAGACTCAGGTTTGCGTCCCTGACCCGGCCCGAGAGCAATTCATCCCCAACGAGTATGACACGCACAGGGAAATTATAATGGTTGCTCGTTGCTCGCAGAAACAAAAACAGAACGGTTGGCCCAGGGCCGCCGCGCCCCTCCCCTGCGCTCCGGTTGAAGACCTGTCGGTTGTGCCATGAGCCAGTTACCGGTTGCTGGTCAAAACCAGGGCCATCTTTTTAGTTTTCTTTCAGATTTTCCCGTATAATCATACGCGCGATGAAACGCGGAGGTTACGGATCATAATGGACATACTCCTATGTGTCCTTGTTTCACAGGGCCTGTTTGCGAAATCATATGGGGGAACCGACTTTGACCATGGAAAGTTCCTCATACAGGCCGGAGATAGCGGCTATCCCGTGGTAGGGAACACCCGGAGCTGGGGAGCTGGCAACTACGACATCCTGGTGTTCAGGATCGAGGCCTCATGCAACGCCTAGTGGGCCAGGACTTCATTATACTGAAGACGGACGCGTCTAGCTCTGTGACATGGGCCGGGATATTCGGAGGCACCAGCACTGACGGCGCACTGTCAATCACGCAAAGAACTGACGAGAGCTACATAGCGTCAGGCTACAGGTTCGGGGCCAACAACGATGCGGTGATTCTGAGGCTGGATGCGAATGGGAACTACCCCGGTTGCGTGAGCGCTTATCCGCCAGCAACGAGCTCGCCAACGTTTACAGTCAATTCGCCCAGTGGCCTTTTGGCCTGTAGCTCACCGGACTGAGCCCCAACCTGGATCACGACTTCCCCAAGCCTCACCATGGCTACTGTCTGCACGCCGATGGAAACAGAGGAATCGGACGATCTTCCTGGGCCTTCCGTGGTCTCTTCACCAGCGCCGGGAGGCTTGCTGTTCTTCTGCGGGAAATCCTCAGAAATAGCAATCTACTCGGTTGACGGGAGGTTGGCTTACACGGGCAACTGCAGCCGGATGCGAACCGGGTCTCGTTGAGCAGGGACGTTTATCTCTGGAGGGCAGGAGCATACAGGGGCAAGGTAGTGGTAAGGTATGCGGGATCAGCAAATTATCCCTACCGGACAAAGCTCGTCATCAGGTAATCTTAATGAATCCTTAGCATTCCCCGGTTTATAATCTAATCGTGATCAAGCTGTCCATAAGGAACCTGTCCTTTTGGTATGGAGGGACACAGGCCCTTTTTGATATATCCATGGACATAGAGGAAAAGCGTGTAACGGCTATAATAGGGCCATCCGGTTGCGGTAAGAGCACTCTCCTGCGAACACTGAACCGCTTGCAGGAACTCCTACCAAAGACCAGGGTTGAGGGCCAGGTTCTGCTTGACGACAAGGATATATTCCAGGAAGACCCGGTTGAGGTGAGGCGGAGGGTCGGCATGGTCTTCCAAAAGCCCAACCCGTTCCCGATGAGCATATACGACAATGTGGCATACGGACTCCGTGTGAACGGGATAAAAGGCAGGGCTGACATAGAGGAAAGGGTTGAGAAAGCGATCCGGAACGCGGCGCTATGGGATGAGGTTAAGGGCATCCTGAGAAGGAACGCGCTTGAGCTCTCAGGCGGCCAACAGCAGAGGCTTTGCATAGCGAGGGCACTTGCGGTTGAGCCAGAAGTTCTACTCTTTGACGAGCCAACATCAGCGCTTGATCCAATTGCTACCGCTAAAATAGAGGAACTAATAAGGGAGCTCGCAAAACAAGTGACGATAGTTATAGTAACACACAACATGCAACAGGCCGCGCGCGTTTCCCACAAAACCGCATTTATGTATATGGGAAAACTCGTTGAGTTCGGCGAGACACCGGATATATTCACCGTGCCCAAGAACCGACTCACCGAGGAATACATAACCGGCAGGTTCGGATGACACAGGACCTTACCAGCAAAGAGCAAGCGCTTGAGAACCTCAAGAAGCTCATCACCGAGATGGCAATATCCGTTAGGGAAATGGTGGCTCTTGCCATAGATGGACTCCGAGAAAAGGACAGGTTTGCCCTGGAAAGGGTTCGCGAGATTGAAAAAGAAGTCAACGCTCAGGAAGTGGCTATTGACAACGAGGCCGTGAAGTTCATGGCGCTTTTTCAGCCAAGCGCGGGTGACCTCCGCGCCGCGATGATGATCCTGCGCATGAACAGCAACCTTGAGCGCATGGGCGACCACGCCTACAACATCGCCCGGGAGGCCGAATTCCTCATATCCCATCCGCAGATAAAACCCCTCCTGGACATACCGAGGATGGCCGACATCGTAATGGGGATGATGGACGATACCATGACAGCCCTGAGGGAAAACAATCCGGAGATAGCAAGAGCAGTTTGCCGAAAGGACGACGAGGTTGACGCGCTGAGGGATCAGGTAATAAGGGAGCTCATCATATACATGATGTCAGACCCGGAGACAATAGAGCGCGCCATGAAACTCATACAAGTAGCGCAGAACCTTGAGCGCTTAGGTGACCTGGCCACCAACCTAGGCGAGGACATCGTCTATATGACCACCGGCAGGGTAATAAAACACCACATTGAGGAGGAGGAAAGGGAGAAGGGGAAAACGCCATAAGAGTTCTCGTCCGGAATCCTGACCTTCTGGCTCAAATCAATAACAGCCGCTATTAAAGTGGTGATCAGAGACCCCTGATAAAGTGGTAATAACTTATTAATCTGAGCCAGGAGCGCTTTGTCCAAGAGAAGAGATTTCTAAGAGAGTCCCCTTGAAAAATCCCGCCACGAGGGCATTTTTTCATGGTTCTCTTCTAGCTATGATAAGACTCATGGATAGGGTCCAGAAAGGGCTATCCAAAAATCCCGCGCTTTGCGACGAAGACTGATTGTCCCAAAGAAACAGCCGAAATTATCAGATGATCTTCGTCGCCCAATCCACGGCCTTGTCAACGGCCTCCTCGTCATCCGCGGCCTCTATCATGGTCATGGCCTTCATCATCCATGAGTAAAATACGAGCCACTTCTGGCGATGAAACATCCTGACCCTGTATCTGTGCCCGCCGTAGCGTTCTATGACGAGCCTTTTTGAGCCAGCAAAGTCATAGATTACCTTTCTGACATCATTGAGCGGCATATTGAAATTATAACCCATTTTCTACGCGATGTTCAAAGTCCCAGGCCAAATTTTCCGGGCCTGCCGCAGGAGTTTTTCGCGACAGCTTCCCGATGCTACATGGTTTGTTCTGGAACCGATACACAGGAGAGCATCTCAGAAATTCGGCAAAACGCCAAACAGGTTTGGAAAGAGCTTTTATGGGTTCATGGGGGTTCCTGAGCAATGTTAGATGGGCTGATCGCTTGGCAATTCAAGGTTTACAGCCTGCCGTAAAATCTGGGTTAAAACCCACTCAGAAGGCTAATCCTCTGCCTCGCTATTTCAATTACCCTGTCCCTTCCAGCGCCCAGGTATTTTCTGGGGTCAAACTCTTTGGGATTATCCTTGATATAACGCAACACCCCAGCCAGGAATGCTAATCTCAGATCCGTATCCACATTCACCTTCATAACCCCACGCTCAATGGCCTTGGTTATCTGCTCATCCGGGATCCCGGCCGCTCCCTCAAGCATGATCCCCAGATTAGCCAGCTCCCTTATGAGGTCAGGGGGAACCCCTGATGCTCCGTGGAGGACAAGGGGAACCCGGACGCGCCCCTCTATTGCCTCAAGCCGCGGTAGGTCTATTCTCGCTTCACCCTTGAATTTGTACGCGCCGTGGGATGTGCCAACAGCGACGGCCAGCGCGTCAACCCCTGTTTTCTCAACGAATAACGCGGCCTCATCAGGATCAGTGAGAAGAGATCTATCTGACGATACCGAATCCTCAACTCCCTTCAGGACACCGAGTTCGCCCTCACATGTCGCGCCGCGCTCATGAGCCAACCTGGCGGCCTGGGCCGTGAGCCTAACATTCTCATCAAAGGGCAGGGCAGAGCCATCAAGCATTACAGAGGAGAAACCGGCGTCAAGCGCGACCCTCACGGCATCAAGGCTCTTTCCGTGGTCAAGATGCAGGGCAACCCTAACGCCTTTCTCCCTGGAAACGGCCATGACCATTGCGACGAGAGCCTTTGCCCCCACATAGGACAAGGCCCCCTCGGTTGCCGCGACGATAATCGGTCTGGCCTCAAGCCGTGCGGCCTCGCACACAGCCTGTACGAACTCAAGGTTGTTAACATTGAAGGCCGGGGAAGGACCCACTGCGAAGACTTCCCTGAGCGTGAGAAAATCCATTTAATCAAATGATAACGCGGGCCATGCAAGTTGTTCAAGTATAGGGGTCGCTCGCGAACGACCAGCGTTCGCTCACAAATTGCCCTTCCGTCTAGTGAGGAGACCAGGCACAGGAACCTGGCCCTACAATATAATATTTCAGTGTTAGTGGCCTTCATCCTCTCAATGCCCTCCCCTGCTAGGGGGATAACCGTGAATCCCCTGCTATATGAGACAGACGACGGTTATCTCAGCGTTTCCGGCGTATGGGCCATAGCCGGTTGGTATCCGGGGAACCGTGGGCTTTCCTTCAGCATCAGGATGGGAGGATTCCTTGAGCTGGCGAGGTGGGGCGGCAACAGCGTGGCAATCGCCGCTTCGTCGGAGGTCCTGGCTTCCGCGCCGGGAGGCCTTATTTCATTTCATCCCCTCGCGGCGAGGTGGGAGGAGGGCCTCCTGGTAACCGGGCCGGCCGGCGATGCGTTCTGGCAGGTGGGATTCCTTCACTCGTGCAAACACGATGTTGACACAACTAGACGCATACTCGTGGGAACAAGGCTCGTCGGAGGAATGCTTTGCGAGCACACGCAGGTTTTCGCGCATCTGTATGTCTACGCGAAGGATTACCCCCGGGCGAGGGAAGGAAAACTCCTCTTTAGCCTTGAAGGAAGGGGTTCCTGGAGGACAAAAGGAGACCAAGGGGTTTCCGCGGACGGAGGCCTCAGGCTCTACGGCTACAGGGACGGTCTGGGCCTTGACGCGAGGGCAGGCGCTGGGGGATTCACGGCCGATGCCGGCGCAATGATGGCAGGATTCGTTGAATACGAGCGGATTCACGATGTTGGGCTTTACGGGAGCCCTGCTGGCATGAATCTTTTCCAGGTCGGTCTGCAAACCTTGAGTCCACGGGGGTTTTTCTGATGGCCGGACTGGTTTTCTTGTTGCTCGTTGTCCCCTTCCCCGGAAGGAGCGTCCTGATGAACCCCCTGGGGAACACTGGCGGGGCCTACCTGGGAACAATGGGCGTGTGGGCGTCCGCCGGGACATACCTGCCGGACACAACCTATGCCTGGTCTATACGGATAGGGGGACTCCTTGAGCTCTTCAGGATAAAGGGGGTAAGCCTGTCCATCTACGGCGCGAACGAGCTGGTCGCGAGCCCGCACTCAAACATAAGGTTCCAGCCCCTCGCGCTCTATTGGGAGGAAGGGACGCTCCTGTCCTGGGGAATCAAGGGCCTCGTCGCCCAGCTGGGCTTCACCCACCGTTGCAAACACGACCTTGACCGGGACGAGAGGACACTCATCTTCTCAAGCGTCCACACGGGGATCATCTGGGAACCGTTTCACACCAGGCTTCACAGATATGTCCTCTGGCTTGATGATCCGACCGAGAGGATAACAGGCCTGGCGTGGTCGTGGGAGACAGGAGCGAGGCTGAGGCCGGACTGGAACTGGGGGCCCTACCTTGACACGGGAATCAAGCTGGACGGCTATCCGTGGGCCACATACGCAGACACCAGGGCCGAGGCAGGGCTATATGCAATGGGCAAAGGAGCCGCGCTCATGTTTTTCATTGAGTATGAGCGGCTTCACGACCCAGGCATATACAGGCCGGTTGATGATCCGGTCATATTTCAAATAGGCCTCAGAACAACCGATGGGAGGATAATGTACTGATGATCTTCGCGGGAATAGACCTTGCGATAAAAAGGCCCTCGGTTCTGGCCATTATAAGAGCCGGGGATGATTGCCTGGTAATGCAAGAGGTCTTCCGGCTCACGACGAGAAAAGAGCTCTTGAACATAATCAAGGGCGTGGGGATAACCGAGATCACGCTTGATTGCCCGGTATATCTTCCCAGGAAAGGTAGGTTCTGGCGAGATGAGGAAAAGGCCCTCTGGGAGCTGGGGATACCCAGCTTCCCTCCGGTGGGAGGATACATGCTCCGTCTCCACGCCCGGGCGAGGGAAATGCTGGGTCTTCGTGGAAAGCCCAAGGCCCATGGTTTTGCAACTGGATTCCGGGGAAAATGCAGGGTCTATGAGGTCTATCCCCACGCGAGCTTCGTCATGTTATCAAGGGCAGGCTCCTATGGCTCCCTCGCGAGCAAGCGCTCCGAACGGGGCCAGCTCCAGCGCCTCTTGCTTTTGGCTGAGTTCATCCCGAACCTCGGAAAGGACATCTGGCAGAAACTGGACCCGGACGCACTTGACGCGGTCGCCGCGGCCCTCACCCTGTATTTCATAGGGACCGGCAAGGCCAGGAGACTCGGAAGGTGCCTTTGGGTTCCGGATGTGTAGGGGCGCTCTTTGTGGGTGCCAAGACCGGACTCAACCAACTAAAAGGCCACGGCATATGCAAACCGGGGCCGCGTTATATAGTTTCCTATTGCCCCTTTATCCTTAGAATGATGAGGCTATCTTTCTCCAAGAGATAGATGTTTCCGGAGTCATCAACCGCATCAGGCGAGAGATTGGCTGTTCCCAGGAATGCCCCGTCAATCCCATAAAACTGCGTATAGTGCCTACGAGCCCTAGTGGAGTCTCTTCGGACAAAACAGGAGAGGATAAAACCGCCACCAAGATATACATCGGTTATGAGGCTTTTCGTGGAGTTTGGGGTACCTCTGAAAGATAAAACCAAACCCATAAAAGAGGTGAGACCATGACATATCTGATAGAACCAGAGAAAGATATACAAGTGGAGATGATCTCGTGCGTCAAGTATGTCTACGGCTGTAGTTGCCCCCCTCTATTGGTGCAACCTCTTCTGGTGCTAGAGGGTAGATAAAAAAGCTTTTTGCAGGGGTACCCCATACTCTATAATTATGGAGGTAAAGAAATGATCTTGATAGCTCTGATAAGCATAAGTGCAGAGGTTTTGGCCGGTTGGGGCAAAGTCGCGCCGAATGAAAGGGCTACAGCCCAAAGTGTCTGCGGCTATGTTGATTGGGGTTATCACATTTGGACAAACTTCTTCCTGCAGACCACCTATGTCAAGGGGTTTCCGCTTGGGTTGGAGCCTTATATACGAGTTAGATACATGGACCACCCGGAATACAAGACGATAGTTTTTTTCAACGATGTGCCAGTGGGCGCGAGTCTCGCGGAAGGAATAACCACCTACGAGCTGGGTCTTTCAAAAATGGTTTATCAATCCCATCCCATCCACACGCATATCGGTGGGGGGTTCACTGGCAACTTCTGTCACTGGGAAAAACAAATCTATGGGGCAAGCGATTGGGTTAAAATTGACCAAGTTACCCCTGGCTTGACGATTTTTACAAGGGGCGAATACTGGCGCAAATACAGGCCTTGGCCCGACGTAGAAAAGACTATCAACATTATTTTGGGGCTTTCGGCCAGATTGAACTACATGGGCTTCAGGCCAGATGTCTGGCCCTGCCCGGACTGGTTCGTGGTCCTAGAAGGATATGTCGGTGTGAGGTGGTGAATATCAAGCAGATCTTACCTGTCTTTAGTCTAAAACCTGAACTGGAAACAATGGCCCCTTACCCGGCAACTGACAACCAGACTACATCCCCTCCAGAAGGTTCATCATCTCCATGAGGTGCAAGGCCGCGAGCCGGCCCTTGTTTCCCTGCTTGCCACCTGCCCTATCGGTGGCCTGGTCCATCGTGTCCGCTGTTATTATGCCGAAGCCCAGCGGAACCGTGTATTCCATCATGACCTTTGCGAGGCCCTTCGCGGTCTCCGCGGCGATGTAATCAAAGTGAGGGGTCTCGCCCCTTATGATGCAGCCGAGCGCAAGGATGCCGTCGTAGCCCCCTTTTTCGGCGAGGCTCTTCGCGATGAGTGGCAGTTCAAAACTGCCAGGAGTCCAAAAAACATCAAGGTCTGCCTCGGTCGCGCCGTGCTGCAGAAGGGTCTCTGTCGCGCCCTCAAGGAGGCGCTTGCTTATTGCCTCGTTGAAGCGCGAAACTATTATGGCAATTCGTTTTCCCTTTGCTGAAACCTGTCCCCTTCTCTCCATGTTCAATCGTCCTCCGGTTGATCAAGCGGGCCTATGATGTGGCCCATGGTATCCCTTTTTTTCGTGAGGTGTTCTATGTTTTCTCTACGGGGCCTTGGCTGAACGGGAACGCGCTCGGTTATGACCAGGCCAAAGCCCTCTATTCCCACCATCTTCCTGGGGTTGTTCGTCAAAAGTCTCATGGAAGAGATGCCCAGGTCCTTGAGTATCTGCGCGCCCGTGCCGATGTAGCGCTCGGCCTCGTCGCGCTCCTTTGCCAGGTAATCCGGATCAACATGTTCAAGTATCCGGGCGACCGTGCCCGATGAACCCGGCTCCTGTCTGAGATAAACGAAGACTCCTCCCTCTTCACCTATACGAAAGAGAGCCGTGTCCATTTGTTCCCTGCAATCGCAGGTTACTGAACCGAATATATCCCCAACAGGACACTCCCTCTGAACGCGAACAAGAGCATTCTCGGCTATCTTACCCGATACCAGCGCGAGGTGAACATCACCCTTTATCTTGTCCCGATAAATGTAAAGGACAAAATCACCCCATCTGGTCTTCAGGGGCCGCACCAGGATGCGTTCCACATATATCTCGCTGGCGAGACGAAACCTGATTATCTCCGCGACCGTGATCATCTTGAGGTTGTGGTGTTTTGCCACTTCCATGAGCCTGGGCAAACGAGCCATCGTGCCATCCTCATCCATTATCTCGCATATGACCGCGGCAGGATAAAGCCCTGCGATCCGGGCGAGGTCAACCGATGCCTCAGTGTGGCCAGCTCGCCTGAGGACACCACCCTCGGAAGCCCGGAGAGTGTAGAGGTGGCCGGGGCGCAAGAAATTCTCGGGGCCTTTTGACTCATCAGCGGCCCAACGGGCGGTCATCGCCCTCTCGTGAGCGGATGTGCCAGTTGTAACCCCTGATGCATCTATAGGGATGCCGAAAGGTGTTCCCATCCGAGAGGTATTCGGGACCGGAAGACCCAGCTCCAGGTCATCAAACCTGGTGGGATTGAGAGCGAGACAAACCAGGCCACCACCTGCCCTCGCCATTAGGTTTATGACCTCCGGTGAGGCCTTCTCGGCCGCGACCACAAAGTCCCCTTCGTTTTCCCTGTCCTCATCGTCAACCACAATAATAAGCCTTCCCTCACGCAGGTCGGTCAGGACATCTTCAAGCCTAGAGAAACCTTGTTCGCTCAAGAGTATATTATAACCCACTTCCTGCACAGGATCAAGTTTCCGAGTTCGCGTGATCCTTTCCCCGGATGTGCTCATTTTTGATTCTCAGCATACCCCCCTGGTTTGAGAAAGCCCGGATGGGTCA
>JBMFOM010000054.1:0-13592 GCA_049969615.1 Caldifarciminota bacterium | reverse complement strand
CATCCGGCGGCCTACTCCTGGTCGTTTTCAAGGACAATACCAATCAGTGGATCACGGGTTTCTACAATGCTTCTGATCTTTCCGAAATAGCCTACATATCACTGGGCCACAATGAACTTGATCTCTCCGGTGCAGTAATGGGCACCGGAAAACTCTACCTGTCTTTTTCTGGGCCATACGCGGACACCTCATACATGACCATAATCAACATACCAAACCACTCAGTTGACGCGAATTACGCGCTGGTTGGCGACGCTGACTGGGGTCCCATGGCATTGGGTCCAGGAGCAATATATCACATATCTGACAGCACGGGCAGGCTTTACAGGATGAATATCTCAAACGGTGAGGTCACCGAGACGCAATCCGGCATAACGCCGGGGATCGTCGGTGGCATGGCATATGTCCCGGGATACGGCATACTCGCCACAGATTTCTCCGGGGGCACCCTATACAGGCTGGATGATGACGGAACCTTTCGGAACAGCTGGGGTATTGACCAGTATCCACGCATTATAGCCTGGGACGGCTACAGATTTCTCGTTACCAGCAAGCCGGGGGTGTGTCCTGTGTCCCCCTCAACCGGGAAACTGCCGAGCATAATCATTTCTGGAGCAAGCACCATAGCGGTTAGCCCGGACACCGAGCTGATCCTGGTTGGGTGTGATGACGGGGTCACATCCATTAGCGTTGACGGCCTGGAAGTGCTTGGGAGCGCTCTGACGCCATTTGCAATAAATCTGATCGCTCCGACCGGCCACGCTACGGCCTTTGCCTCCGCGCAGGGGAGTAACAAGATCTATCTATTGAAATAGGGGTAACCGGTGAGTTCAAACCTGCTTCTGGCCAGGATCTTCTGGGAAATGGCGCAAGCAACCCTGTACCTCGGCGAGGACCAGTTCATTGCCAGGGCATACCGAACCGCATATGAGATAATAAAGAACTTCCCGGGGGACATAAGTGAGTTCTACAAGAAGGAGGGCAAACAAGGCCTGCTCTCCATCAAGGGAATAGGCCCGGCAATAGCGACCAAGATAGCCGAATACATTGATACAGGGGAGATAAAGAAACACGGAGAGCTAATGTCCCTGGTGCCAGAAGGGGCAATGGCTTTGATGAGGATCAAGGGGGTTGGCCCAGCAACAGCGCGCAGACTGCACGACGAACTGGGTATCAAGGGGCCGGAGGAGCTCATTGTTGTGCTGAAGGAAGGGCGGCTTGAGGGGGTTCCGGGTTTCGGAAAGGCAAAGCTAAAAGCGCTAAAAGAGGCTTTGGGGGTGCAATAGAGCGCTCTACAAATTCAGAACATACCTGGTTGACCTTCCCCCACCAACGCGCTTGACCAGGCCTGTGTCCTCCAGCTCCTTCAGGTCATAGTTCGCGGTTCTCAGGGAGGCGCCGGTCAGCTCAACATATTCGGCCCTAGTTATGTGACCACGCTCCTCAAGATACTGGATGCAGGCCTTTTGCCGCCCATTGAGGCGAAACCCCTGAAGGTGCTCTGCGACGACCGAATCCCTTATGAACTCAAGACCCCTCTTTCGTATCTCAAGCAGTTGAGTGCGGAGGCCCTCGGTAAAGTATTCCAGCCATGGAGTCATGTCCATGTCATATTTTCGGACAAGTTGCAATGCCTTGTAGTATCTGCGTCTATCCGTGTCATAGTATTCCGAGAGCGCAAAAAGACGTTTGAAATCATAGCCGGTCTTGTAGAGTATGAGTGTGGCGAGAACCCTCGCTGTCCGGCCGTTGCCATCAACAAAGGGATGTATGTGAACCAGCTGGAACTGAGAAACCCCGGCGACCAGGATCGGAGAAAGTCCCTCCTGTGTGTTCAACCACTCCACCATGTCCTTCATCATGTATGGGACCTCGTAGTATGGCGGAGGGGTGTATATGATCTCGTTGGTCTCGGAGCTAACTATGTAATTCTGAACCTTTCGGTATTGTCCGGGCTTTGCCTCGGGAAAACCCTCGGTTATTCGCGCGTGTATCTCTTTTATCAGATCCTCGGTTATGGCCTCCGGGGAATTCAACTGGCTGGCGGCAAAATCAAGGGCCTTCCGGTAATTAATGACCTCTTTGATGTCCTTCTTTGACGCGCCCGTCACCTCCCTGCCCTCAAGAATGGCCCTGGTCTCCTCCAGGGTCAACTGGGTTCCCTCAATGTGGGTTGACGCGTGCACATCCCGGATGAGGGCCTCGGTTTGCATCTCAGCCAAGATGTGCTCTCTCATCGTGAGGGCCTCCAGAAATCCCCTGACCCGTTCAACCGCGAGCAGGTTATCCACTATTGATGGCGTGAGGGTGAAAACTGGCTTGAGCACTTGATAATTTTAAGGCAGGAGCGCGTGGCCAGACAAAGTCAAGATCAGCAGGGGGCTAACGACCGGATCAAAAACCCCGGCGGGAGACCGCCGGGGCCATTTCATCTCCAAAGGAAGATTCAGTCTCTCTGTATCACATCTATGATCTCACCGTCAGAGGAACGTCGGAGGGTGATCTTCAGGGGCATCTGGCCGGGGAGGGAGTGGGTCGCGCACGCGTGGCAGGGGTCATATGGCCTAAAGGCCATCTCCACCATGTTCAGCAAGCCATCGTCAACCTTGCCGTCCTTGATCAGCGCCTTCGCGGCCTTGTCTATCTCCATGGCTATGACCGCCTCGTTGTGCGCGGTCGCTACTATGAGGTTCGCGTCCTCAACTATGCCATTAGCATCCGTCTTGTAGTGGTGAATGAGGGTTCCTCTGGGGGCCTCTATTATGCCCACGCCCTCGGACGGGGTCTCGGTAGGTATTGTCCTCACATTCGGGTCAAGGATGTCCGGATCGTTGGCGAGCGCGACCATGTCCTCAGCGGCCTGCATCACCTCAATCACCCGTGCCCAATGGAACGCGAGGGAGTGCTGGGCTGGCTTGCCACCAAGGGTCTCATAGAGCTTCTCGTATTCCTCCTGGGCCTTTGGAGTCCTCATGCCATCGGACGCGTTGAGCCTCGCGAGGGGAGCCACTCGGTACAGTGAAGTGCCCTCGCCATCAACGAATCCCTTCCAACCCATCTTCTTCAGGAAGGGGAACTTCATCCATGTCCACGGCTCAACATGCTCGCCGATGTATTCAGTGTATTCGTGGTGCTGGAACTTGTAGAGCTCCTTGCCCTTCGTGTCCACGACCCTAACGGGCCCATCGTAGAACTCAACCTTGTTGTTCTCGTCAACCAAGCCCATGTGGTTCGTCACGGAATAATATGGCCCGTTCAGGATAATGTCCACATACTCCTTGTTGCCGAGAACGATGTCGTGGAAGGCCTTGATGGTGAAGTCCGCGAACCCGACCGCGTGCTCGGCCATGACCTTCAGCCTCTCAACGATGTCCTTGTCAAGGGGCTTGGTTATGCCTCCGGCTATGGCGAACACGGGGTGGATAACCCTCCCGCCTATGTCTTCCATCAACTGCCGGACCTCCTTGCGCATGGCTATGAGCTGGCCAGCAACCTCCAGGCCGACCTTGCCTATGACACCGAGGATGTTTCGCTCAGCCTTTGGCGCGGTCGGTCCCACGATGAAATCAGGGCCACCGAGGTAGTAGAAGTGGATGAGGTGGTCCTCAAACATGAACATATTGTAGTAGAGCCGTCGTATCTTTATGGCCGGGAGGGGTGGGGTCACCTTATAGACAGCGTCACAGACCTTCGCGGATACCATGTGGTGAGCGGTCGGGCAAACGCCACAGAGACGAGGGGTTATCCAGGGCATGTCTTCAACCTTGCGGCCAATGGAGAACCTCTCAAAGCCCCGGAATTCGGGTATTACGAAATAAGCGTGCTCAACATTCCCCGAATCATCAAGGAATATCTCAACCTTTCCGTGGCCCTCAAGACGGGTTATGGGATCAATAACGACTTTCTTTGCCATCATGCGCCTCCTTCCTTCAGAACCTCTGCGGGTTTCTCCTTTCCGCCACCAGAGGGTCTGCCGTGGATGAGGGATTTCGCTGTGCTGAACATGTAGAATGTCCCGGCAACATCGCCAAGCTTCTTTATGATCTTGTCCAGCTCAGCCTCCTCATCAGGGGTATAGTCAAGCCCCGAGGCTATCGCGGAGAGCATAGCCATGCCCTGGTCCAGGGTGCCATCCGGCGGACCAAAGCACCCGTGGCAGGGCATATTGACCAGGATGCACCTTGGGGCGTTGTCCTTGGCTGGGTCGCCACAGCCGGAGCGGGTCGCAGGCCCCATGCATATCATGCCCTGAGCGTTGAAGCAAGTACCGTCATCCTCAGAGAGGTGGTGGCGTTTTATGTCCTTGATCTGCATCTTCTCGGGCTTGGTCTCCTGCCTCGGGCAAACCGAGCAGAGGGCCTTTGATGGCGAGAGAACGCTTCCCTTCGGGGGAAGGCTTCCGCTCAGTATCGCCATCACCGCGTCCAGGATGAGGTGTTTTGGAACCGAACAACCAGGCAAGTAGTAATCAACATCTATTACCTGGTCAAGCGCCTTTCCAGTTGGCTCAAGGTTCATGGTCGTGGTCTCGTGGCCGGAGGGGTGCCTGTAGCGAGGAAGAGGAAGCGCGCCATCGGGATTCACTGTTGAGACGGTCTTCCTATAGGCGTAGTCAACGCAATCGTTGACATCATAGAGGTTCCTGAGGCTAGGTATCCCGCCCATGTGGGAACAACTTCCGAACGCGACAACTAGGCCGGACTTGCGCCTGAGGAGCTCAACTATCTCCCTGTGCTCGTCCGACTCTATGGTCCCGTTTATGAAGGACACCGCGAAGAAGCCATCGGGCTTTTCCTCAACATCGGACTTCTTGAAGTCCAGAGCCACTGGCCAGAAGCCGATGTTGACCGCGTTCACGACATCAAGGATCTTCTCCGCGAGGTCAACAACAGCCTCCTCGCATCCTCCGCAGGAACCGCACCAGTAGAAAGCAACCCAGGGTTTGTCAGCCATGGTGAACCTCCTCTGTCCTCAAGGCGTTGAGGGTATCCCTTATGGTGCAGGGGCCAAGTTTCCTGATCCTATCAGTGAAAGCGTTGACCGTGTCCCTTACCTTGTCGCCCTCTGAGGCGGATATCCATTCCAGATGCAGGCGCTCAGGGTCCACCCCATATTGAGGAAGAATGGCCTTCAGGAACTTGTATCTCCTAAAGGTCTTGTGGTTCCCCGACTGGTAATGGCAATCCCCGGGGTGACAGCCGCCAATCAAAACGCCATCAGCACCCTCAGCGAAGGCCTTCATCACCAGCTCGGGGTCAACCCTCCCTGAGCACATCACCCTGATGATCCTAACATTGGGCGCGTATTGCATCCGGGAAACTCCGGCGAGATCAGCGCCCGTGTAGGTGCACCAGTTGCAGAAAAAGGCCACTATCTTTGGCTCATACATACTTCAACACTCCTTCTATCTCGTAAAGGAGCTCCTCATTCTCAAAGAGGTCCTGGTCAATTGCTCCGGAGGGACAAGCCGCAACACAGGTTCCACAGCCCTCGCAGAGGACCTCGTTTATCTCCGAGATCTTCTTTTCCTTGTCGTAGGTTATCGCGTCATAGGGGCAGAGACCGTTGCACATCTTGCAACCCGAACAGTCATCTGCATCTATGTGAGCCTTGATGGGTTCAAGCTCTATGTATCCTTTGTCAACCATCGCCAAAACCTCACCGGCGGCCGCTCCGGCCTGAGCAACGGAGTCCGGAATATCTTTCGGACCCTGACAAGCTCCGGCAAGGTATATTCCGGCAGTGAAGGTTGAGACAGGAGCAAGCTTGGGGTGGCGCTCAAGGAAGAATCCCTCGGAGGAGCAAGAGAGGTTCAGGAGACGCCTTAGGTCTTGGGCATCTGGCTGAGCCTCAAGGCCGACAGACAGGATAACCATGTCCACCGGAATTCTCCTGACGATTCCAGACATGGTGTCCTCTACTCGCACTACTAACTTGCCCTTTTCTTCTGGTTCTACTGCCCAATCAGTTATCTCTGCGACCCTGCCGCGGATGAAGTGAACCCCCTCGTCAAGGAGCCTGTGATAAAACTCCTCGTATCCCTTTCCGGGTGTTCGCATGTCTATGTAGAAGTTATAGACCTCCGCGCCTGTACGCTCGTGAACCAGGTGAGCAAGCTTCAGGGAATACATGCAACATACCCGTGAGCAGTATTCGTTGTAGTTCTTGTCCCTGGAACCGACGCAGTGGACTACTGCCACTGATTTGGGTGGCTGACCGTTTTTCATGACCAACTTACCCTCGGTGGGACCAGAGGAGTTCACGAGACGTTCTATTTCAAGAGAAGTATAGACCTCAGGATACCTCCCATATCCGTAAGATGGGATGCGTTTGGGATCAAAAGCCTTGAAACCCGTTGCCACGACAATCGCGCCCACATTCAGCTCTATCTCCTCATCGGGAATATCGTAATCTATACAGCCATCCACGGGACAAGCGGGCTTACAAAGCTGGCAGTCACAACATATGGAACACTGAAGGCATCTTGATGCTTCTTTCTGAGCGTCTTCGGGGGAATACGTGGAGTGCACATCGTTAAAGTCTCTGGTTCTTACAGAAGGCTCGCGCTCAGGCATGCGAATCGCAGGCTTCTTTTCAACCCTATCAAAGTCTATGGCTCTCGCAATACCATCAAACGGGCCCTCAAGCTCCCTGTTTTCATATAGGTTCTTGCCGTTTAGAAACCTATCTATGGACTCCGCGGCCTTCTTGCCGGCCATCATGGCCGTGACAACCACATCCGGACCAAGTATATCTCCCCCGGCAAAGACGTTATCTATGTTGGTCTGAAGGGTTACGGGATCAACATCCAATGTGCCCCAGCTGGTAAGAGCAAGGCCCTCTTTTGCAAAGAGTTCGGAATGGACAGACTGGCCTATGGCAACTATGGCGGTATCGCACTGAATAAGCTGGGTCTTGCTCTCATCGTATTGGGGCGAGAATCTGCCGGTCTCGTCAAAAACACGGAGAACCGATTTGAGTTCCACTCCTTTGGTTTTGAATTCCTTGGGGCCCCAACGCGTGAGAACCTCGACCCCTTCCGCTATCATTTGATCGACCTCTTTCCGTCCCTCCGAAGTGCGACGAGCGAACATCTCCTCCCAGCTCTCTATACATACCAGGGTCACATCGGCCCCGAGCCTTACAGCAGTGCGAGCCACATCAACCGCCACAAGGCCGCCACCTATTACGACAACCTTTTTACCGATGTCTGGCTTATTGCCAGAATTCACGCGCAGAAGAAAATCAAGCCCGGGAATAACCGATTTGTTATCCTCGCCGGAAACGCCAAGTCGCCTATCTTTTGGTGCGCCCGTAGCCAAAAATACGGCATCGTAAGAGTTCCTCAGATCCGAAAGGGTTATATCCTTACCCAAGGCAGTATTCAGTTTAACCTCAACTCCAGTGGCCACTATCCTATCCACATCCTTCTTGAGGACTTCCTTGGGAAGGCGATAGTCTGGTATAGTAAGAGCTGGCATACCACCGAGAAGATCCGCGGCTTCGTATATGGTAACCTTATAGCCGCGTTTCCTCATCTCGTATGCCGCGGTAAGCCCAGCAGGCCCACCTCCAACTATGGCTACTTTTTTACCGTTCTCCTTCAGGTCCTTAGGCATCGGAAGAACAAAATCGCCGGCGTGATCCGCTATAAATCTCTTTATACCAGGCATGTTTAGAGGAGCATCCACCTTGCCCCTTGTGCAAGCATCGGTGCATGGGTGAGTGCACACCCAGCCGCAGAGGGAAGGTAGGGGGTTATCTCTCAGAACCACATCAAGGGCCTCGGCGAACTTGCCCTCTTTAACCATCATCATATAACCGTAGGCGTTTTGATGAATGGGGCAAGCGGCCTGGCAGGGCGGGTATCCAAGGCGCTCTATGACATACTTGTTCGGAACAGCCTGGGGGAATGGCCTGTAGGTGGCCTTACGTTTGCCGAGGCCCTCATCAAAACCAGAGGGAATCTCTACTGGGCAGACCTTCGCACATTCCCCACAAGCTGTGCATTTATTGAGGTATAGGTGCCGGGACTTCTTTAGAACCTTAACCTTGAAGTTTCCCACATATCCCTCAACCGATTTGACCTCCGAATAGGTCAGAAGCTCTATGTTGGAATGCGTTCCAACCTGAGCCATCTTCGGAGTCAAAATGCAAGCCGCGCAGTCAAGGGTTGGGAAGGTTTTGTCAAACTTGGCCATGTGGCCGCCGATGCTCGGTTCACGCTCAACCAGATAGACCTTCTTTCCGCTATCGGCCATAACCAGGGACGCATGAATCCCTGCTATGCCACCACCAAGCACGAGGACATCCGGATTAACATCAACCCTCTTGCGCTCAAGGGGCTTGTGAGATGAAACCCGGCGCACTGCCGCGGCAACCAGCGCCTTTGCCTTCTCGGTGGCCTTGGCTGGTTCGGACGCGTGGACCCAGGATACATGTTCGCGGATGTTGGCATGGGTATAAAGGTAAGGGTTCAAGATGCCGCCTTCCTGAATAGCCTGGCGGAAGGTGTGCTCGTGAAGGAGGGGCGAACAGGAAGCCACGACGACACGCTCGAGGTTGTGCTCCTTGATCTCGGCCTTGATCATCTCAAGGCCGGGGTCAGAACACATGTATTTATACGTCTTTGAGAGCACGACGCCGGGCAATTTGCCAGCGAATTCGGCCACTGCCTCAACATCAACCACATTCGCTATGTTAAGCCCGCAGTGGCAGACATAAACCCCTATTCGGGGAAGTTTTCCGTTTCCTTTATCGCTCATATCGCACGCTCCTTATATACTAGATGGGGAATAGATAAGCTGAGCAAACCCTAGCTCTTTCTTTTTTAGGCCAAGCGCGAGACCCATAGCTTGGGTGAAGTAAAGAATAGGGAACCTGGGATTGCCGCCGTTATACTGGCTCATCCTGTCCTGGAAGGATTCCATGTTGAACTGACAGAGCGGACAAGCGGTGATTATATAATTCGCGCCACGGCGCCGGGCCTCGGCTATAAGATGCCAGGACAAGCGAACGCCCACCTCGGGTATAGTACCGGTCAGGGACGCGCCACAGCACCTAGTCTTCAGTGAGAAATCTGTGATCACATCCGCGCCAAGGGCCAGGAAAAGCCTGTCCATGATGGTGGGGTAAAAGCTATCGTCAATGTCGTCAAATGGCCTGGTCAGCTGACAACCATAGTATGGAGCTATCCTGTGATTGGTCAAGGGGTTGGTGGCCCTGGCTTTTATCTGGCTGAGGCCATAGTCATTGACCAAAACCTCCAGGGGATGCTTTATCTCTAGCCTGGCCTCGGGATCATATTCCAGACCAACCTTTGCTAGAGCGGAGACAACCTTGTCAGCTATGTCCGGATACTCCAGCATGTAGTTCTGAGTCTTCTTGAGACCAAGGTAGCACGCGGCGCAGGGCGCGACAACCTCCTCGTAACCCATCTTTTGAACAATGGCCAGGTTCCTGGCCGCCATTCCGAAAGCGGCCATCTCGTCTATGGCCATGTAGGCTGTTGCTCCACAGCAATTCCAGTCAGGTATCTCTTCAAGCTCTATGCCGAGAACACGAAAAACCGCTAGAAGGGATTGCTCATAGTGCTTTCCAGTTCCCTTGACAGAACAGCCTGGATAGTAAGCGTATTTCAAAGGCATCTCAGCCCTCCATCAGGGTGTCCACGATGGTCTGGAGCTCCTTCGCACCCTTTATTTTTTGAGCTTTCAGGTGGAAACGTCCGGTCCTCATCAGGTTTATACCGATGCTTGCCATACTCAGCGCCTTGAATGGATTCGTCTTCATCACAAGGTTTATGGCAACAGCTATGTCGGATACCCGTCCATTCTTTCTGGCCGCCTCAAAGAACTCCTTGGCCAAGACAGCTGTGGGAAACTTTGGGGGGAAGTATTTATAGACCAGGGCCTTTCTCTTGAATGCATACATGATGTCCGTTATCTTTATGTTCTGGGGACAGCGGGCAGTGCATGCGTAGCAGGAGGAGCACAGCCAGATGGCTTGCGACCCGAGCACATCGTTTTTGAGATTCTCCCTCGCCAGGGCTACCAGCCTTCTCGGCATGTAGTCCATGTAAATGGACACGGGGCATGTGCCGGAACAGGTTCCGCACTGGATACAGTCCCGGATAGCCTCTGTGCCTGGCATCGCGGCAATCTCATCAACAAAGCCCGGAGAAACATCCTTTTGAGTTCGGATGACCTGCTGTATCATAGGTCTTTCTCCTATAAGATTTTATTAACCTAACACTTGTTTAAAAGGAGCTAAAAGGAGCTAAATTATAGAGAAAGGCCTCTGGCCGGCGCAAGTAAGTCAAGGGGGCATTTCCTCAGGATTCTCTTCCGGCTATGATGAGGCTCCCGGACGGGAACAAAAGGAAAACCGGGATTTTTCAGGGTTTCAATGTGCGATAAGCCTATTTGAAGGCACCCGAATCCACGATCTCCCAGACCGTATCCTGTCTGACTAGCGCGGCCACCGTGTCCCAGGAGAGCATCAGGTAGAAATCGCCGGACAAGGCCGCGTAGACCGAGTCATGGCCAGTTGGCGGCCCCATGACCGAAACGGCCTCGGCCACAGTCATGCCCTCGGAGAGCTTGCCGACAGCGAGACAGAGCCCGGCCTTTTCCCGGAACAGGGGCACGAGGGCTTGGCTCGCGCCCAGGTGAGGCAAAGGGGTTGAAAGCCGGGCAATGGCATCATCCAGGGTCTTTATGGCTACGGAGGTATCGCCACGGGAGGCCAGCTCTTGTGCCCTGTTGAGGCTGAGCCGCGATGAGGCCGATAGCACGGCAAGGGCCGGGGGAATCATCCTGGCCGCGACCGCTGGTTTGAGGTCGCAGTATCTCTCGGTTATGCGCAAGCTGATGTAGGCCTTGTTCCATGAATCCGGGAGGTCTCCGGCGGCCGCGCTCGCGGAACCTGACGCGGAAAGAAAAGAGACCAAAACAACCGAAAGGGAATCCAAGTCATCCGCCCCAACATCGCCCATCACAAGCGAGGATGACATCACTGGGTTATTCAGGGCTGTGAGCAGTGAGCAGGCCGCGGCAACAGTGTC
Organism: Caldifarciminota bacterium; assembly: GCA_049969615.1. Lineage (GTDB taxonomy): Bacteria > Hydrothermota > Hydrothermia > JBDRYB01 > JBDRYB01 > JBDRYB01. The sequence continues at coordinate 2,527 of JBMFOM010000054.1, read as the reverse complement.
CCCCTGACCGAGTTCCTTTTCAATTCCTTTCCTGAGATCAACCAAGCGGCCGCCCTTTTGGCAGGCCAGGAATAACAGTATGGACAACCCTATGCGATTGCCCAGGCTTCTGATTATGCGCATGCTCTCCCGCACGCCAGAAATGTTTTCCGGTTGGTGGTTCCGAGTGAAAGAAGGCCCTGATTCACCAGAAAAACCCCACTATCTCCACGCTTAGGTTAAGGGCCCAATGCAGGGCAAAAGCGGGCCAAAAGCTCCTTGACCTAATGCAGAAATAGCCCAGGAGTATGGCCCCGAAAAACGAGGAGATGATCTCCGGTTCCGGCTTGCCCTCGTGCATGAGAAAGAACGGGATGGTTTGGAAGAGGACGGCGATGTGTTGATTAGCCTTTCTGGCAATACCAAAGAGCAGAAAACCCCTGAACAGGAACTCCCAGCCCAGCATGTAGAAACCCATTCCACCCTGGTATTTTAGGAGCTCGGAAAGGCTGTCCCTCGCGGGGCCATACATGGGATAATAATCCCTGAAAACAGGAAAAGCCCATGCCGCGAGAAGGACCAGGGGAATGATACAGAGGAGGAGGATCAGTGTTCGGGGAACCCACCAGCGCCAGTCTCCGAGGCCAATTCCCCAGTCTGCAAAACTTACCCTGCCAACCCCTCCGGAAATCAACAGGATGATGACGCCGAGCCCAACCGGAACAAGCATGTATTCCGGATGCAGAAAAAAGAAAGCCCTGCCGCCAGGAATCCACGCTCGCGTGGCAAGGGGAGCGATAACCGCTATGGCACCCAAAACGCCCAGGAAATACGGGAGAAAACGTCTTCTCGCGTCAAGAAGAACGAGCGCTGAGAGGGGAACAGCAAAATATACGGCGAAAGACCAGCCGAATTTGAGCGCGAGGGGCGCGTTGGCAGGGTGTTTGATGGTAAGTAGCAACGAAAACGCGAGGGTAAGGGCTATTGCCCCCGGAAACAAAAGGTCTTTGAACCTTTGCATCTTCTATGCTTCCTACATAACCAAACCCCCTCTCGGATCAAAATCCGAGGCCTGGTTCCCCGGGGAAACGACACGCCAGCTCACGCCAGCTAAATCTATCCCTATCTCCTTATTGAAAAGCTCAGGTAAAGGTTGACCGAGGTCGTCAGGGAACCATACGAGACACCGGATTCGCCTTCTTGATCACCGCCGGCCTGAGCCATGGAATATCCGCCGGTCGCGGTCATGGGCTTAGTCACATTCTCGGAGAAATAGCTAACCCCACCCAGCTTCAAACCCATTGCGGACGCCAGCTTTCCGGCCCTGGCTTTGGCCTGGACAAAGGCCTTTGCCCTCGCCTCAGACTCCTCCTTATCCGAGGATTTGTTCTCGTAATACATTGAGGAAAGGGCCACGCCATCCACGCCCGTAGCTACATCCATTATCTCGCCAGTCTTTTTGAGGTTCTCGGACCTTACCTGAACCGAGCGGGTCACGGTGTAAGCCAGTATCTTGACTCCATCAGCGCCATACTCAGGGGTCGTATAGACCGAGACCGTTGACAGCTCAACATCCTTCCCAAGCTTCTTCTTGAGGTCGCCGAGGGTTTTCTCGGCCTCAGCATATGCCTCTGCCGCGGTGGGTTTTGTGGCGGTTATGTTCAGGAAGGCAACTGCCGCCGAGGGCTTGACCGGCGCCTCGCCCCAACCACTGCAGGATATCGCTGACATTGCTAGTAGGCTATCCGGAATCGCTGGGCCAGCATCGTCAGTTATGAGATAGGTTATATACAAATACGCCTGAACCCTGTTGCTCACACCGTACCCGCCATAGTAATAGTAGTCCTGATATGAAGTGCTGGGGGTATAGACCTCAAGGCTCACAACCCATGGAATTGCGTTTTTGATGCCGGTGAGCCTTTTAACCTCGTCAAGCTTTGAACCAAGCCTTCCGGCGGCATCGGTTATGGCCTTGTCAACCACGGCCGAGGGATCCTTCACCCCGTAGCCCACCCCAGAAAGAACGACATCCTTGTCTCCGGAGAGCGCGGCAATGGCTTTGTCCATCTTGGAAAGATCCGGAATATCAGCACTGCATGTAAGGCTAACGGTGTAGCCAAGAAGCTGTGAGCCATCATAGCTATACTGGGGCGAGACATAGAGGCTCTGAACAGTCGCCTCAGAGGCCCCCGCGCCCTTGAGCTTCTTCTGAACATCGCCGAGCTTATTCTCAGCTTTGGTGTAGGCTGATTTTGCCGAATTCGCTGTCGCTGACACGGTGAAAGAGACCGTAGCCATATCGGGTTCAACAGCGGCTTCTCCCATCACATTGAGGTAGATTGTCCTCTGAGAGGATGAAGCCCCGTTTGACAACAGAATGGTTGCTATTAATAGGTTCATCTTGCATACTCCTAGTGGTTTCGTAAATTATAACTCATCCCCCCGGGCAGGATCAAGTAAAGTCCGATCATGTGATCCTTCACCCGGCTGTCCTCTAGCTGGCCCCTGATTGACCACTTGCCTTATTCTCTGGGTATGAAGGAGAGGA
>JBMFOM010000053.1:0-13736 GCA_049969615.1 Caldifarciminota bacterium | reverse complement strand
CTCTGCCGCGCGACCTGGGAGCGAACGCCGGTGAGCTCAAGGCCGAAAGCCACGTTGTCCAGAACAGAGCGATCAGTCAGTAGTTTAAAATCCTGGAATATGACGCCTATCTTGCGCCTTATCATCTGAATATCCCTGGCTTTTAGGCCCACGGACTCATGGCCTAGAACAATAACCCTGCCCTCGTCAGGCCTCTCATCAAGATAAGAGAGCCTTATAGTGGTGGTCTTCCCGATTCCTGTCGGCCCTATGAGAAAAACAAAGTCTCCCTCCCGAACAGCCATATCTGCGGATAAAAGGACTTCCTTGCCGAGATAACTCTTTGAAACTCCTTTAAACTCAAGGACATTTCCCATAGATCTAGCCTTTTATGGCCTCCTCGGCCAACCGGGCAAGGTTTTCGGGAGCAAAACCATATTTCTCGTATAGCTCGCCGGTCTCGCCGCTCTCGCCAAAACCATCGCCCATGTTAATGGACCTGACGAGAACCGGCAAACCTAACTCCACGAGGGACTGAGCCACCAACGAGAAAAGCCCGCCATGACGAACATGATCCTCCACGACCAAGACAGCCCTATGTCCCTCAGAGAGCCATAGGGCCTCAAGTGGTTTGATCCTGAGGACATCATAAAGGGTTGATAGCACTCCCCTTGAAGCGAGTAGCCTCTGCGCCTCAAGGGCAACAGGGGTCAATAGTCCTGTTGAGATTATGGCCAAATCGGCAGGTTCTCCATGGATAATGGTGGGGGCAAAAGGATGATCCTCCGGATACACATCCGGACCTTTTGGCCTGGTCATCCGGACATAAGCAGGGCCAGGGGATGTGTAAGCCTCGCGGAGGGCCCACTTCGCGGAAGCATAATCCGAGGGGGAGAAAACTGTCATGCCCGGGACCGAGGCCATCAAGGAGATGTCCTCGGTCATCTGGTGTGACGCGCCATCAGGGCCGGTAGCGAGGCCAGCGTGGGTGAAGATGAACTTGACGGGCAGGCCGGAATACGCTACCGAGAGCCTAACCTGCTCCCAGGCCCTCGCTCCAAATATGGCGAAGGTTGAAACAAAAGGTATCTTGCCCTCAGCCGCTAGGCCCGCCGCAACACCGACCATGTTTTGTTCGGCTATGCCCATCTGAAAGTATCTGTCCGGAAAGCGGTCCCCGAATGCCGCGGCCCGGGTGCTGTGGCCGAGATCAGCATCCAGGACCACAACCCGTTCATCACGCTCACCAAGCTCACAAAGGACCTCTCCAACAGCATCTCGCATGTATCTCATATTACCTCCGGGTTAAGCGCGTTCGGCGGTTTATGGCCAGCAGCAAAGGCGATTATGTTCTCGGCAATAACCCTGGACATGGCCTGTCTGGCCTCACAAGTAGCAGAGCCAATGTGCGGTAGCAAAACCACATTCTCAAGGCAAAGGAGATCCGGATGAACCTGTGGCTCTTTTTCATAAACATCAAGCCCCGCGCCTGCGAGTCTGCCCTCCCGTAGAGCGCTCGCGAGCGCAGATTCATCCAAGATGGGGCCGCGGGCAGTATTCACGAGTATGGCAGTGGGTTTCATGAGCCGGATCTCATCAGCGCCCATCAGGCCGCGGGTCTCATAGTTGAGGGGGAGATGCAGGGACACAATGTCAGCCTCCTGGAGAAGGGTTTGCAGATCAACCTGTCTACCGCCAAGGGAATTGAGCCTCTCCGAAGGCATCCTGTCAAAATAAAGGATCCTCATGCTAAAAGCGTGGGCTATCTCGCCGACCCTGGTCCCTATCCTGCCAGCCCCGAGGATACCGATGGTTTTTCCGTAGAGCTCGGTTCCCAGGAAAAGGGTAGGACCCCATGCCTTAAAACATCCCCGCCTAGTGTAGGAATCCGCGACAACGATATGTCTGGCAACAGCGAGGATGAGCGCCCAGGTCAATTCCGCTACAGCATCGGTGAGGACACCGGGCGTATTGGTCACGAGGACGCCATGCTTGGTAGCCGCGGCCAGATCAATGTTGTCATAACCCGCTGACATCTGAGCGATCATCCTCACGCCGGCTGATATGACACGTTCGGTCACAGGATCGCTCAGGAGGGTGACCAGAATTGGGAATTCCGAAGCCATCTGGACAAGCTCGCCTTCTGACGGGGGCAATTCATCGCGCCTTACGGTAACATGGAACCCTCTGTCAACGAGCATGGAAAGCCCGGATTCGGGAATGGGCCGGCTAACGCAAATCCTCACGAGAGATATTATTGCGCAGTGAGCCGTTGAGGATCAACTATGCTACTCAAGCTCAACCCAATCACCGTTTTCCCAGACATATTCCCGCGTTCCATAAGGGCTTTTGGCCTTCACGAGAGGCCAGACAATCTCATAACTGGCCCATTTTAGCCCTGGCACAAGCTCGGCAATCTCTGGTCTCTCGCGGCCTTCAATGCCAGACAGGTCATATAACACAAGCCGGGAAAAACCCTCATCATTCCAGGAAGCGACAGCTATGTCCATAACGCTATCCCTGATAACATCCAGAAAACCCACTGAAACGAAAAACACGGGAGTATTTTCCTTTGTGGAGAAAGAGAAGTAATAAGAGGTGACCTGTATGGTATCGTCGCCGACTATCTTGTTTATGCGCTTTGAAAGAACCTCATAAGCAACCCATTGCCCATCAATCCATTCGTCCCGCCAACCCCTGGCCTCGGATACAAAGAATGTCTCTGTTTTCCCGTTCCGATCAACATCCAGCGAGCATATGACTCCGGAAAAAGCAATGAGATCAAAATTTTTAATGCTCTGGACATCTCCGGTGATTATGGCCGGGGGAGCTTTTGAAACCAGGCCGAGACAGAGGAAAAGATCATGGATCATTGGTAAAGTATAGCGGCATGGGGGAAACAGGAACAACCGAAAGGCTCTGCCCAGGTCTTAGAGAACCGAGATTTTGCGGCGACCGAATTCCTAAGATAGGCTGAGCAATGCTATGCGGGGCGAACCCCAGATAATTCAGGGCTTACAACCTGGCGCAAACTCTAGACTAGAACTGGCTCCTTATCCCCACCGAAAAGAACCTCGGGAGTTGGTTCATCACCTCGCGAACCGGAGGCTCCTTTGAATAATCCATGTAGTAGAAGAAGACATTGTCGTGGTTATATATGTTTATCGCAGTACCGGTTATTGTCAGTGGAATCCGCCAAATGTGGAATGATACCTCCACGAATATGTCCATCCTGTGATACATGGGATACCGGAGGCTGTTCTTCTTTCCCCAGACCGAAAACCACCAGTATTCCATTTCCCCATCCTCTGTCCAGTAAATACGCCTGAACCTTCCTAATCTGGCAGTGTAGGGCGTGCCAGAGGATAGGTTGTGGCGTGTCCCAAAACTCCACCTGCCAAGTTTATACGAGAGGAACAGGTTGGCGTTATGGCGCTTCTCGTATGAGGGAAAATACCAGCCGACCCCATCCTGGTGGCGTTGGGCATAACAGTAAGAATAGCCCACCCAGCCAACCAGAGAGCCAATGTCTTTCTTGAGGAGGATGTCCGCGCCGAACGCGTAGCCAGGCGAAAGGACGAAATCCTCTCCTTCGTCTATCTCATACCCCTCTTGGGAATAATAGGAATATTGAGCATCATAGGAAACGGGCGTACGCTTGTAGTATATCTCTCCCTTGAGGGTGAGGGCTTCTCCGAGCCACTGCTCAAGGCCGGTTATCAGGTGATAAGACCTCTGCGGGACATGACCCTGCAGGACCGGGAGCCAGAAATAAGCAAAAGGCATTATGTCCTCCTGCTGGTTTATCACTATCTCATACTGGTGAAAGACGCCGCCGGATGCGAGCCATGCCAGGTTATCCGTGAGGAAATACTTGAGCGAAAAACGCGGGTCTGGCCTGAGAAAATCCGAAAACCCCTTGTAATAATCAAGCCTAATTCCGGGGTTAAAAATGAGCCTCCCGTATTTCTTTTTGTATGAGACATAGGTCCCAGCCCTCCATGGTATAGCCCTGACTGAGAAATCATAGTTTCCCATGGAGTAATGATAAAAATAATCAATCTCCTGAAACTCAATGCCAAACGAGAGTGCCTCGTCTTTTCTGGTCCAGTTGAGAGAATACTGGCCACCCTTGCATGTTACCGCGTTCCTGAACCAGCCATATGGAGGTGCGGACGGCAGGGAGGACCCCTCTTGCATGTCCATCCTGAAAAAGCTCTGATATATGAGGAGCTTGCTGAATGTCTCGGGTGAATGGAGATAGGTCAGGTTCGCGGAGTTGACCACATTTCCCCAGGGCATTTTTATCCTGTAGTATTCCTCCGGAAAGTTGAAGTCCAGGATATCCCCGGACCTAAAATAGGTGTAGCTCAGCCATGTCCGGAAGTTTATGGGAACCCTGGCCCGGCCATGCAGATCATAGAAGTAATATGGGAACTCAAAATCCTTTATGAAAAGGGGCAAAACCTTGTCAAAATAGGTCCTCCTAGCTGAGAGGGCGAATGAGGAACCGAGGGGCAAGGGTCCCTCCAAAAAGACCGAGGACGCGAGCATGGATATATCCGCGTTGCCATGTAAGCCGGAGGTATCGCCTTCCTTTGTCTGGACATCAAGAACCGATGACATCCTGGTGCCGTATTTCGCGGGAAAACCGCCCATCCAGAACTCAAGGCCTGACAGGATGTCCGTTGAGAAGGTTGAGAAGAGACCACCCATGTGGAATGGATTGAGAACCGGCGCACCATCAATCAAGATGAGGTTCTCGGAGGGCGAAGAACCTCGGACATAAAGCGCTGTAGTAAAGTCATTTGGAGCCGCTACGCCCGGAAGGGCCTGCAATATCCTCATCACATCCGGCTCCAGGAACACTGGCATTGTCCTGATTGCCTCCGTTTCTATCCTGATTGGGGCAAGCTCCTGCTCAAATTCCTGCCGTCTGGTTGTAGTGACTATCTCCTTCGCCGTGACGGCCTGGGCTTTGAGGCGCGGATATATCTCCTTAACGCCATCTTCCGGGAGGACAACGGTCAGGGTCTCAGGCTCATAGCCCACCTGGGTAAAAACGAAACTATGCCTGCCAGGCGAAAGTTTTCCGAGAAAAAAGAACCCATCCCCATCGGATATGGTGCCCTGGCCGGTGTTCAGGTCCTTGACGCCCGCGAATGGGACAGGTTCGGATGTCTCGCTGTCAGTTGCGCGACCAGCAACCGAGACGGCGATGAGACACAAGATAAGCACAAGCACAAATTATAACCCACTTCCCGCGCAGGATCATTTATCTGAGTAGCTGGAAAGACCGGGCATACCCGAGGCAACAGTTCTAAGTCTTGATGTTTCTTATGAAACCCAGATTTTGTGGTGTCTAAGTTCCAAAGATAGACTGAGCGATCTTAGGTGAGCTGATCCATCGGTAATTCAAGGTTCACAGCCTGCCGCAAAATCTGGGCTATAACCTACTTCCCACGCAAAATCATGTATAGAAACCCATGAACAATTTCGGCTTGCCCTCGGTCCCCATCCGGGAGCCTTATCATAGCCAGAAGGGAACCTTGAGGAAATGCCCCCGTGGCGGGATTTTGTAGGTGGCCCCTCTTAGAAACCCGTTCTCTTAGACAAAGTGCTCCTTCACCAAACCAGTAAGTTATTATTGCTTTATCAGGGGTCTCGTTCCGTATAACTTCTATAGTATCAGCCTTGACTTATACCTGGAACCAAATGTCGGCAAGGATGAGGAGATTGCCTCGTGAGGAAGCTTTTCTGAAGGTATGGCCTAACCTGACACCGGGAACCCTACGAATCAGTTGGTCAAAGGGGCCTGCGGATATTCTCATTTACGATGTCATGGGCCGCGAAACAGATGCCCTGCCGTGGATATTGGTTATACGGAGATAAGCCTGCGGCCAGGGGTTTATTTTGTCTCCAGAGTGGAGCATAGGATCCGGGTTGCGATCAGGCCGTAAGGTGAAAGGCCTATTTGATCCACCCCGTGGCCGACGGATATAATTGACAACTGAGCGAAGCAGTTGGGTGGAGATAGAGTCTTATGGAAGATTATCACATAGCCGATGCCGGACTTGCAGACCTGGGCGAGAAGAGAATAGCCTGGGCTGGCGAACACATGCCTGTCCTGGCAAACCTCGCAAAGGAACACGCGGGCGCGATGAGCGGCCTTGAGCTCTCCCTTTGTCTCCATGTCACAACCGAAACCGCTAATCTTGTTCTGGCCTTGCGGGCCGCGGGCGCGAGCGTGCGGCTCTGCGCTTCCAACCCCCTTTCAACCCAGGACGATGTCGCGGCGGCCCTGGCGATAAACCATAGAATACCCGTATTTGCCATCCACGGCGAAGACAGGGAGACTTATTATGACCATATAAAGAGATGTCTGGGTAACGGACCCCACATCACAATGGATGACGGCGGAGATCTCACCTCTTATATACACAGGGAGGCACCAGCCATGGCAAAGGATGCACTCGGTGGCACCGAGGAGACCACGACCGGAGTCATAAGGTTCAGGGCTATGGAGCGCGAGGGTGTTCTGCTTTATCCTATAATTGCGGTCAACGATTCCCTAACGAAGTGCCTGTTTGACAACCGTTATGGCACTGGCCAAAGCACCATAGACGGCATCCTGAGGCTCACGAACATCCTACTGGCAGGAAAGACCTTTGCTGTTGCCGGATATGGCTGGTGCGGAAAGGGAATAGCCCAGAGGGCAAAGGGATCAGGTGCGAGAGTTCTGGTCTGCGAGTCAGACCCGGTGAGAGCGCTTGAGGCCGTGATGGATGGCTTTGAAGCAGTAAGCGTCTCAGAGGCCATTTCCAGGGCTGATATACTGGTCACCGCGACCGGGGACAAGCATGTTGTTGATGAGGAACACCTGGTTCACGCTAGGGATGGTATAATCCTGGCGAACTCAGGTCACTTTGATGTTGAGATAAACATACCGGCCCTGGTGCGGATGTCTGTAGGCGAAACCGAGGTAAGGCCAGGTGTGAGGCAATTCAATCTCAAGGACGGCCGGAAAGTGTATCTGCTTACTGATGGCAGGCTGGTCAATCTCTCTGGCGCGGAGGGTCACCCTGCTGAGGTCATGGACATGAGCTTTGCGAACCAGTTCCTCGCGGCAAAATACTTGAAGGACAACGCGGGCAAGCTAGAAAAAAGGGTCTATACCCTGCCCAGGGAAATAGATGAGATGATTGCCAGGGCAAAGCTCAAGCATATGAAAATGGGCCTGGAGGAACTGAGGCCTGATCAGGTGAAATATCTTTCGGACTGGCGAGAGGGAACATGAAAAACAGGGGATGAGAAAATGATCGTTCTCTTGGAGGTGCTTGCGCTGGCCGCGCCATCCGGAATCCGGGGGCTAACCTGTGTGGGCGACACTACGGCAGGCCTCATGGTGATGTGGAACAGGAGTCCGGGCGCACAATTCTACGATATATACCTGGTGGATTCATCTGGAGAGAAGGTTTATCTCGCGACCACCAGCCAGGAATACAACCGCTACAAGCATTTTGATGTAAAACCCGGCAAAACCTACACCTTCATCATCTCCGCCGTTAGGGGCGAAGAAACAGCGGAATCAGCCCCCTGCTCAATCACATTCAGGCCCGCGTGGTTTGATTTCACACGGCTCAACAACCTGATCTTCCTGTTGGCATTCAGCCTCGTATTCTTTGCCTATCTCTTCGCGGCGAGGGGGGGCGTTACCATGACCATCCGCAAGATAGCCGGACTTGAGGAGTTAGATAACGCGGTGGGAAGGGCAACCGAGCTGGGTAGGCCGATACTCTTCATCCACGGCCTGAGTACCATAAGCGAATTGCCAACGGTTGCCGCCCTCACGGTCCTAAAACACATAGGCAGAAAGGCCGCTGATTATGAGACCAAACTCCTCGTGCCAAATAACGACCCCCTGGTGATGGCCGCGAGCCAGGAGGTCGTCAAGGAGGCATACACGGAGGCCGGAAGGCCAGACCTCTACAACGAGGATGACATATTCTTTGTCTCGCCGGAGCAGTTCGCCTATGCGGCCGCGGTTAACGGCGTTGCAATAAGGGAAAAGGCGGGCGCGGTCTTCCTCCTTGGGTATTTTTATGCGGAAAGCCTGATGTTCGCTGAGGTGGGGCAATCCGTTGGCGCGATACAGGTTGCTGGAACATCTGCCACAGATCAGCTCCCGTTTTTCGTCGCGTCCTGCGATTACACCCTCATAGGGGAAGAGCTATATGCGGCATCGGCATACCTTTCCGACGACGCCCTGCAGATAGCGACCATTAAAGCTGAGGACATCTTCAAGCTGATCACCGTCATACTCATAGCGGTTGGATCAGTGGCCGAGACCATAGGATGGAAGTTCATCTTTGATCTTCTTATGACCTGAAGGAGGACTTAATGACAGGCATTCTGACTTTTTGCATTATAGCCCAGGCACCAGAACTGGCGCCCGCGCAGAACTTGATGGTGGGGGTCAGGTCTGATGGCTACTGGGTTCTCTGGGAACCATCGCCCACCGAATCCCTGGTCCTGAGATATGAGGTCTTCAGGGATGGCGAACTGATCGGTCAGGCCGGGATGGGCGAACACGAGTTCCTGGACAAAGAGGCCGCTGGTTCTCACACATATACGGTGAGGGCAGTCGGAGGCCCCAGATACATCAAAGAAATAGATGTTTGGGGCATGAGGCTTCCTCTCCTGGTCTGGAAAGAGGGAGGATATGTTGACGCGAAACCGGTCAGAATAGAACCCCTGGCTGGTCTAGTGGTATCGCACAGGTGGCAGGGTTTTGGCTTTGCTGGCTACAGGCTTGAATGGGGCTTCCGGCCCCAGGGATTCGTTGAGGTAATAAGGGGTGGAAACACCATCATCACCCTGCCTCCAGGGACACAGAGCTTCACTGATGCCTCGGCTGTTGTGGGTCAGAAGGACTATATGATCCGGGACGCCACCACCGGCCAAGAAATAATCCCGAACATAAGGGCAATGTGGGAGGCCGTGCACTTTAGCGGTCTGACGCTCTCCTGGGACATAGGCAAGGGAAGTTTCACCCTCATGAGGTCATCTGAGGCCAGGGAGCAGGACATGAAGACAGTGGAACACACGCCCCCTGAACCGGTAGCGCAGGTTGCTGGACAGGAATCTGGTTTCGTTGACCGAGGCGCATCCAAAGAGGTGATAGCGCTCCTGAGGAGCCGTTCACCCATGAGCATATACAGGTATTACCTGGTCTCTGAGGACGGGTCAACGATCTTCTATTCCCGAGATATAAAGCCTCAACCCTTTAACTTCCTGAAGCTTCCGGTCCTCATCTTTGACATCCTGTTCGCGTGTGTGTTCTTCGGCTTCCTTTTTATGGCCAAAAGGGGCAAACCCATGTTCATAAGGAAGATAGCCGGACTTGAGGAGCTGGACAACGCTGTTGGCCGGTCAACCGAGATGGGAAGGCCCATAGTTTATGTTCCCGGCATAGGGACCATCGCTGATATAGAGACCATCGCTTCTTTGACCATACTCAAACATGTGGCTAAGAAGGCCGCGGAATATGAGACCGCGGTCATAATGCCCAACGCTGATCCAATGGTCACGGCCGCGGCGAAGGAGGTCATAAAAGAGGCTTACACGGAGGCCGGGAGGCCAGACCTCTACAACGAGGACAATGTGTTCTATGTCTCCAGCCAGCAGTTTGCTTTTGCCGGAGCGGTTAGCGGCCTCATCGTCAGGGAAAAGCCCGGAGCTACATTACTGATAGGATATTATGCCGCGGAGTCCCTGGTCATAGCCGAGGCCGGCTACTCGGTCGGCGCGATACAGGTCGCGGGCACTGCTTCCGTGCTACAGACACCGTTTTTCCTCGCCGCGTGCGACTATGTGCTCATAGGCGAGGAGGAATACGCCGCGTCAGCCTATCTCTCGCATAACGCGCTTCAAATGGCAACCCTGAAAGCCGAGGATGTCTTCAAGGCCACCTTCGTCAGCTTAATAGTGCTCTTCAGCCTGCTGGTGAGCCTGGGCATCTCATTCATTTTCCTGAGCTAAGGAGAGAAAGATATGTTTAGAGCACCGGTTTGGCTCGTTTTCATAGTGGGGCTGTTTATGGCCTCAGCGTTCTTCATACCCGTTGACCCGTTCCCCATGATGCAGACCTGGGCCCTGAAGTGGGATATTATCATAGCCGCTTTTGCGCTCGCTGTGGGCATAGACTCCCTGGTAATGCATCATATAAGACGCGTTCAACGCCGGCAGAATGTCCTTTATTCCATGACACTGCTGATCGGGTTCTGGGTTACTATAGCCTGGGGAGCGTTTGCCTGGTGGAGATACGGAGGGCCTTTCGCCACCCAGTCCACCTTCCTCTGGCTGTTCCGCTACATAGTCGTGCCCATGGACGCAACGATGTTCTCATTGCTGGCGTTTTTCATCGCTTCCGCGGCATACAGGGCGTTCAGGGCGAGGAACTTCTCGTCATCCCTTCTCTTGCTGTCAGCCGGAATAGTGATGCTGGGTCGGGTCCCGTTCGGCGATTGGGCCGCGGCTCCGATATTCATAGCCTTTGCCCTTCTCCTTGCATTTTATTTCCTCAGGGTCTTCAGGCAATACGAGGGATGGGGAAGGGGAATAAGGCTCTTGGTCGGCCTTCTCTTCTTGCTGATTGGCGTTACCCTACTCTGGCCCATAGGGCTTGATGGCCGACTTTTCCCCGCGTTCCGGTTCGTCGTTCAAAGCGTCCCTCACCTAGCCTCTTGGATCATGGAGGTCCCGCAGATGGCCGCCAGAAGGGGAATTGACCTCGGCATATCCCTGGGTTCCCTGGCGTTCGCGCTCAGGGTCCTTGTTGGAATAGAAAGGGGGTATATGAGATGAAATTCCTTTACCTGCTAACAACTATAGACAGGCGTATAATCTACGGCCTGGTGTTCCTGGCAACAACCCTGCCGTTCCTCTTCAAGAAAAGCCCCTCTGTCCAGATAACGCCGGAGGTTGAGAAGATCTATAGGTTCATAGACAAGCTCCCGCCCGGCTCAAGGATAGTTCTCTCAGCTGATTATGGCCCCTCATCCATGCCAGAAATACAGCCAATGCTATATGGGATATGCAAGCACGCGTTCACGAAAGGCCACAAGGTTTATCTCCTCACCCACTGGAACTACCAGGGACTCATAGCTGGCCAAGACGGTATAATGAGCGCGGTTAGGGATTTCAACAGGGAGATAAAAGAGGGAAAACACCCGGAAAGAACGGACACCCTGATTGAAGGGGTTGACTATGTATCCTGGGGTTTCAGACCAGGAGGAATGGCCGTCATGCTCCTCATGAACTCAGACATAAGGATGGCGTTCTCCCGCGATGTTAGGGGCATACTCCTTGACAGCCTGCCGGCCATGCAGGGTTTCAGAAACCTCCGTGACCTCGGAACGGTTGAAAACCCGAAGGGCATACTCATAGGCCTTGAGGCTGGCTTCACGGGAGATGTTTGGGTCATATACGGCCAGGCACAAGGCCGGTGGCCCATGGCCCTCGGTTCAACTGCGGTGGTAACGCCTTCCTACTACACATACCTTGAGGCTGGTCAGATAATTGGGATACTGGGAGGCCTGAAGGGCGCGGCCGAATACGAGCAGTTGGCCGGCTTCAAGGGCCAGGCTTCCATAGGAATGCTCTCCCAGAGCATAGTCCACATCCTGGTAGTTATCCTCATTTTCCTGGGCAACCTTGGGTTTTTCCTGGCAAGGAGGAAGTGAAATGAACATATGGGAACTAATAGGTATCTGGTTTGCCGCCTTGCTGACCTTTGCGGTTTTCTCTTTCCTTTATCGGGATAACCCTATCTACAAATGGGCGGAACACCTTTTTGTCGGTGTCTCGGCCGCGCTGGGCGTCTATGCCACGCTTGACCAGAGCATAGTGCCGGCAGTTAGGGAAGCCCTGGCCTTTCCGGGCGTGTTTAAGTTCATAACCTGGGTAGCGGTTTTCCTCGGCGCGCTCATTCTGTTCAAGCTTGAGGTCTTCGCGACATACCTACCCAACATGACATTCCTGTCTAGGTATCCCATAGCCTTTGTTACAGGAATGGGCGTTGGCCTGACCCTGGTAAATGTAGTGAACGGGTATCTTTTCCCCCAAACCCAAGCCACATTCCTGCCCCTGTTCAACATTCAGGGTGCCACATGGCTCACCCTGATGAACAACTGGATCATTGTCCTGGGGGTGGTGTTCGCGCTGATGTATTTCTTCTTCTCGGCGCAATACAAAGGCAGGCTTGGGGCTGTCCTGCGGGTTGGCATAACCTTCCTGATGGTCGCGTTCGGCGCGATGTTCGGATACACGGTCATGGCGAGGCTCTCCCTGCTCATAGGCCGGATTTATTTCCTGCTCCACGACTGGCTACGCATCATATAACCCAACGGCAGGTTTCAACCTGCCCTGGGAATGGGCTAAAGGTCGGGGAATGAGTTAAACTGGAAATGAGGTTTTTCGCGAATCTTAGGTGGAAATACCTGGCGACCGCGGCCGGGCTCTGGGCCGGGATAACCCTCTTGGATCAGCTGATCAAGTTCCTGGTTGTGAGCAACTTAAAGCCATACCTGGATTACCCGGTCATCGGGAATTTCTTCAAGCTGACCCTGGTCTATAACAAGGGAATCCTTTTCGGCATCAGGCTCTTCCCCTCTGAAATGGCCTGGCTATACCCGACGGTCATGATCGGGATAATGGCGCTGGTTTTGTCAGCGCTGATCTTTGAGAAGACATGGCCGAACACCGTCGCCTACGGCATGATCCTGGGCGGCGCGCTCGGCAACCTCCTGGACCGGTTCAGGATTGGCAGGGTCGTGGATTTCCTGAACTTCGGGATAGGGGACGCACGCTGGCCTTACTTTAACCTCGCGGACAGCGCCATAATCACCGGGATACTCATCATAATCGTTTTCTCGTTCAGGAAGAAAGAGGAGGAACCGGAGGGCGAATAGGCTGAATGTCGGGACCAACCTGCGCGATATGCAAACGCCCCGCGTGGGGCGAGGAGGCGGAGAGGGAGTGGAGACACGAGTTTAAGAGGGAGAAAATAAGAGGGCATTTCTGCGTATATCACCACCCGAATCACGAGGCAAAGCAAACCGATTTCTGGACCGAATTCAACGAGGAGTTCAGGCCACATAAAGGCAACGCTATAACCCACCCATCAGGCAAACTTGACTTCTCCAATTTCATATTTCCCGATGCGGATTTCCAGGGGGCAAAATTCCAGGGAGGGGCGGATTTCTGGGAGGCAGAATTCCAGGGAGGGGCGATTTTCAGGGAGGCAAAATTCCAGGGAGGGGCGGATTTCTGGGAGGCAAAATTCCAGGGAGGGGCGATTTTCATAGGAGCGAGCGTCTCGTCCTTATTGTCCTTCAGGTCCACCATCTTCTCAGGGCTTGCGGATTTTAGGGGTGCAGAATTAACTACAGGTCAACCAACTTACGGCAGGATAATCTTTGACAGCATTGAGATACCTGACCCAGCGAAACTCGTTCTCATGGGCATCACTAACCCCGATCCCAATAACTGCGGAATAGCCTTCTGGATGACCAGGACACCCATTGTGCGGGGCGCTGAGATAAGGGGAACAACCCTTTTCGGTAAGGGCGGCAAAATGGCCGCGCTTGAGGACTACGCGAATGAGTGGATTAAAAAGGAGGTGATCCTTTCCCCGGATGTGCTCATTTTTGATTCTCAGCATACCCCCCTGGTTTGAGAAAGCCCGGATGGGTCAG
>JBMFOM010000052.1:0-13829 GCA_049969615.1 Caldifarciminota bacterium | reverse complement strand
CTCTCTGTCTCTCCCGCTACTGCATAGCCTCCGTCAGAAGTCTGGGTTATGGAGAAGGCCCGGTCAGTGCTCGCTCCCCCGAATGTCCTGGCCCAGGAAAGAGAGCCGTCCCCCGCGAGCTTGAGCACGAGGAAATCCTCCCAGCCGGCGCCGAAACTATATGTCTCTCCCGCTACCGCATAGCCTCCATCGGAGGTCTGGGTTATGGAGCGGGCATAGTCAAGGTCCGTCCCTCCGAACGTCCTCGCGAAGAGGCCCTGCGCCAATAACATGTTTGTAGTTAGAAAGTACATCATATCAAAAAACTCATTTATATGTTATGGCGAAATTATAACACCAACGCCGGAGGGACACAAGCTTTTGGGTCCCTCACCCGACCCACCTTCAACCACTTCTAACATTCGCTGTTTATGAGGAACCCCCAGGCAAGGCCATCCCTGTCTGGTGGGATGAGCAACATAAACCTTGCCCTCCTGCTCACGCTCAGAACCCCGGCCTGATTACGAGGCCCTTGTGCCACAGGTGCTTACGGGGAACTGAATGCCCCATCTTCAATCCGTGGAGGGCTGAGACGTGTCGGGTGAGACACACAAATATTTGATCCTACGCAGGTGGTGAATTATAATATCTGTCTGAAAAAGGAGTCTGGCATGGAGCTATTCTACGAGATATTTGCTTTGCCTCGCAAGGCTTTCAGACGGATAAAAGAGAATCCGAGCTGGACCGTCCCCATAGTCGGTGCGATTCTCCTTCTCGGCCTTACAGTTATCTTTGTGGTTTTCTTCAAGATGACCGTTTACGAATACTCTATGATGGAGTCCCTTCGGGTGATGGCCGAGAAGGCCGGTACATCGCTTGAGGATGTCGTAAGGGAGCTCATCGGGGATCAGGACATATCGGTCCTATTCACCTACACGCTCGGAGAGTTTACCCCGGATATGGTCGGAGCCTTCAAGAACTCCCTTCTGGGACTCCTCCTGCAAAGCCTGTTTCTATACTTCGTCCTGGTCAGAGACCCAAAGATGATCGCACCCACCCTTTCTGTGGTGATATGGAGCAAGTTTCCCCTCCTCATAGGCGCTTTGCTTGCCATACCCGGCGGAGCACTCTTCAGGAATCCCCACTTTAGCTTCTCGGTGGGGAGTTTCCTGCCGTTGGGTTCGCCGCTTGCTTTGGGTTTCGGTGCGGTGGACATATTCTCCCTGTGGTCCCTGGTCCTTATGGCAATGGGTTTCTCGGAGCTCACCGGCAAGCGCGTGCTTTCTTGGTCAATCATCTTCGGCCTTTGGTTCGGCTGGTTCCTTCTCCTGCTCCTCAAGGGCATAATCTTCGGCGGCTGATCTATGCTCCTTGTTTCCCTGCTGGCCCTCACTGACACCCTTCGCCTTGATCTAAGGACAGCTGAGAGAATGGCCCTTGAGTCCAACCCAACCCTTCTCGCTCAGGGCAAAACAGCATCTTCATCCGCGTGGAGCGCCAGAGGAGCCTGGGCGGGCTATGCGCCCCAACTCAACATTCAGGGCAGTTATTCTGACCTAGGAGGCTATGGATTCCTTCCGGGCGGCGATACCATGAAGATGTATAGCGCGACGCTGTCTCTTTCACAGCCAATTTTTAGCCCGTCCTCGCTCTATGGTGCGCTAAGCGCCCGTGCGCAGGCAGGTGGTCAGAAAGCCCTCTACGAAAGGCAAAAGATCCAAATCGTATATCAGGTTGATCAGGCCTATTTTGGCCTCCTCAAGGCAATGAAGACCGTTGAGGTTAGGGAAAAGGCCATCGCGAGGGCAAGGGAAAAATACACCCTCACCGAGGCACGCTATAACCTGGAGGATGCGAGCCTGGCAGAGCTCAGGAGGGCCGAGGCATCCCTTTACCAGGCGGAATATGAGCTCTCGGTCGCGAAAAACTCCATGGTCTCGGCTGAATCTGGACTCCTAGTGCTCCTGGGTATACCCCCCGGCAGGCCCCTGGTGATCTCCGAACCCACAGAGCTCCCGGATACCTCGCCGGGATCGCTTGATTCCCTCAAAATGCTCGCTCTCTCGCTCAGACAGGATTACATCCAACAGAAGATAACTCTGGGTTCAGCGAGGGTGGGTTTCTGGTATAAGGTCCTAACATTCCTGCCAGAGGTTGATTTTAGCATATACTGGCGCTATTATGATCCTGATTTCCCGACCCTTAACCCCGATGACTACAGGAAGAGTTCCGGCATAAGCGGGCAAATGAGCTTTAACCTCACCAGGTATCCCTTCACCATCGCGGCAGAGCGCGACGCGCTCGCGTCGGCTGAGTATTCTTTAATGGCCTCATCGTTGGCTGTTCAGAAGGATGTTGAGGACGCCTACTGGAACCTTGCTAACGCCATTGACAACAGGATCATGGCTCGGGCGGCCTATGAGGCCGCGAAAGAGGCTTATGATCTCACTCTGGCTCAGTTTCAGCTTGGTGCGGCGAGCCAGGCCGATATAGCTGACGCAGAGGAGGCCCTGATCAACGCCGAGCTCGCGCAGGTATCCTCGGAATACGATCTTTTCCTTGCGGCCAGGAGGCTTGAGCTGGCTCTTGGCATCATGGAGGAAATGAAATGAAAAAGCATTGGAAGAAGATAACCATCATCGGGGGAATAATCCTCCTGGTCCTCCTCATTGTGATTGTTAACTTAGCGAAGAAACGGGGAGTAGTCCCTGAGGTTAGGGTGGAACCCATAGCCAGGGGTTCAGTTGAACAGATAGCCCGGGCTGATGGCGTGATAGAGGCAGTCAACCAGGTCAACATAGGCTCTGACATAATGGGTAGGGTTGTTGACATAAGGGTTCGTCAGGGAGACAAGGTAAAGAAAGGGGACACCCTGTGCGTTGTTGATCCAAGGGTCTATAAGGAACAGGTCACCGCGGCCCAAGCCTCAATAGCCGCGCAGGAGGCCACTCTCGCTAAGCTCAAAGAAGACTATGAGAGGACAAAGGCCCTATTTGAAAAGGGATTGGTCTCAAAAAGCCAGTTTGAACAGGCTGAGTCTGCCTATCGCGCCGCGGAGGCCCAGCTCAGGGCCGCGAAGGCGCAGCTAAGTCAGGTAAGGGTGACATATTCAAAGGCATTTATAACCTCGCCGGTTGATGGCGAGGTCGTGGCGGTCAAAATGGAGGTCGGCGAGCAGGTCATAGCCGGAACGGTCAATGTAGCTGGTTCAGTCATAATGGTTGTCGCGGACATGAGCAACGCCATAGTAAAGGCCGATGTTGACGAGACGGAGGTCGTTCAAGTCAAGCCAGGCCAGGAGGTTAGGGTAAAGATTGATGCGTTCCCAGGCAGGGTTTTTAAGGGTGTGGTTGAGACCAGGAGCGGTGTCCCCACATCAAGCTCCCTGACCACAAGCGTCCAGCAAGCCGTGACATATCCGGTTGATATACTCCTTTTGGAGACCCCACCTGGACTTTTGCCCGGCATGAGCGCCTCTTGTGAGATAATAACATCAAGGGCTGACTCAGTTCTTGTTCTTCCCCTGACTGCTGTTGGTGGCTACGAAGGCCAGGATGTGGTTTATCTTTACAAAGCCGGGAGGGCGAAGAAAACCCCGGTGAAGCTGGGCGTGACCGGCGAAGGAACAGCAGAGCTCCTTGAGGGCCTTGCAGAAGGGGACACGGTGATAGTCGGACCGGCGTCCGTCATTGTCAACCTGAAGGATGGTGCGAAGGTCAAGCTGAAGAAGGAAAAAGAGAAGGGCAAGCCAGGAAAGGGGGAAAAGAGAAGCAAGGCAGGCCCCCGGTGAGCTCGCGTGGGGTGAGGCTGAGGCTTTAATAACTCAGATTTTGCGGCAGGCTATAAGCCTTGGACTATCAACGGATCAGCTCAGATAACATTACTCAGTCTATCTTTGGGACCCGGCCGCGGCTCAATCTGGGATCCTTAATGAACTAGAACCATTACCTTGGGTCTATTCGGTTTTCTTAGGTGCTCTCAAATACATGATCTCGCAAAGGAAATGTGTTAACAACGCTCGGAGCCTTTACCAACCTCTGGTCTGAAGCAGTTCTTCCTCGCTCATCTTCGCCACATCAAGCCCCGGCATAGCAGAGCCAAGCCCCCTTGAGACCTCCGCGACCTTCTTTGGGTCATTGTAATATGTGGTTGCTATGACGATGGCCTTTGCCATCTTAGCTGGGTTCTCTGACTTAAAAATTCCCGATCCCACGAAGACCGACTCCGCTCCCAGCTGGCGCATGAGAGAGGCATCCGCCGGGGTCGCTATGCCGCCTGCCGCGAAATTGGGCACAGGGAGTTTTCCGTGCTCGTGTACATATTTGACGAGCTCGTATGGGGCCTGGAGCTTCTTTGCCGCGGCCATGAGCTCGTCCGGCCTCATCTGCGTTAAAGCCTTTATCTCGCTCATAACCATGCGCATGTGCCTGACCGCCTCCACGACATTTCCGGTCCCCGCCTCGCCCTTTGTCCTGATCATGGCCGCACCCTCGCCTATGCGTCTCAGCGCTTCACCCAGGTTCCTGCAACCGCAGACAAAAGGCACATCAAAAACATGTTTGTCTATGTGGTGTTCCTCATCAGCTGGGGTCAAGACCTCGCTCTCATCTATGAAATCAACGCCCAGGGCCTCAAGAACCTGAGCCTCGGCAAAGTGGCCTATTCTGACTTTGGCCATCACGGGGATTGATACTGATTCCATGATTTTGAGGATTATCTCAGGGTCAGCCATCCTGGCCACGCCACCCTCCTTCCTTATGTCAGCAGGCACCCTTTCCAGGGCCATAACCGCTACCGCGCCGGCTTCCTCGGCTATTTTGGCCTGGTCCGGAGTGGTCACATCCATTATGACGCCGCCCTTCAACATCTCCGCGAGGCCAACCTTAACCTCCCAGGTGTTTTTCTTTTTCTCGGCCATGGTTTATTCTCCTCGTTGGCTTATATTATAAACCCACTTCTCGTGCAGGATCATGTATTTGAGACCCCTGATAAAGTAGTAATAACTTACTTGTTTGGGGGAAGAGCACTTTGTTCAAGAGAATAGGATCCTAAGAGGAGGCCCTCTGAAAAATCCAACGACAATGGCATTTTCCTTGGGGTTATCTCTTAGCTATGATGAGGTTCCCGGATGGAGATGAAGGACACCGGGATTTTTCTGGGGTTTCCTCATATCACGAGTTGAATTCTTGCGGTCTCATTGTCGCTTGGCTTTGCCTTCGGTTTCTTTTGCTTTTTTATAGAGGGATTGGGACTCTTTCTTCTTTCCCGCGTCCCGTAATATATCTCCCGCCTTTTTATAAAGAGAAACCGCTGACCAGTATTCTCCAGTGGACTCAGCCTCCTCCCCCACCCTTCTCATGTCCTCGGCAAGAACGAGTACCTCCTGTTTGTTGCCTGATTCAATGAGGAGCTCGGCCGCCCTGCCATAGACATCCGCGGATAAAATAGAACCTAAGAGTCTGGTTGGTCTTGGCATAAATGGCTCCCGCCTTGCGGTATAAGCCGATGGCCTCCTGTTTTTCACCCAGGGTATCCAGTTTCTTCGCGGCCCATTGATATTCCTGCGCGGAACGCCAGAGCTCGCCGGATTTTTCATACAGGTTCCCGGCCTTTATCTCAAGAGCCGCGGCCTCATCCAGCCTGCCCATTTCCTCAAGCCTCACCGCGGCCGAGGCATATCCGGTCCCAGCGCTTATGCTATCCCCAGAGTCCTCAGCCCTTTGGGCAAAGGCCCTCCACATTTCACAGGCCTCGGAACGCTTACCCTGGCCACACAGAAGCACTGATGCATCAATATATGGATAGATGGCCTCCCCATATTGATAAGCCCTCTCATATAGCGCGCCGGATCTCTTGAGAAGCTCAATCGCTCTGAGTGTATCGGAGGGAACAATTATCATTCCCGCGCCACTGAAAGCCGTTGCCGCAAGCACAAACTCGCCAACCCTGCTAGCTCTCTCACCAAAATCGGAAAGCAATTTCGCACCGCTGTCCGGCCGGGAAGCCTCAGCAAGGGCAAAACCCGCCTGCGTATAGTAGAGAAGGGCATCACTGAAGGCAAACGTCTTCTAAGCGGCCTTCGCCTTCTGAATGAGCACGGAAACCGTGTCCTTCGCGGAGGGATTCTCCACCATGATGGAAAGAATCAGCAATGCACCGGTCATCTCCATTTCGTCCTCCATATGCCTTTTTCACCCCAAAGAAGGAGCCAATCCCTTTCCACCCTCAGTAGCCTATTTGCCATTTGGTATCCCTGAGGAGCCTCAAGCGTGGCCAAAAGCGAACATTTGGGAACCGAGTAAAGGAAAACCTTCAGGATGCCAGCCAAAGGGACATAGACACAGAGAAAAATTGTGTCGCCTGAGAACGCCGAGGAATAGACCTGCCTCAAAACCAACCTGCCATCCGTTGTAACAGTGGCTTTATCAACCTCCATTGGTATTTTGGCGGAATTCAGGTAGCGTCCGTTACCATAAAGCATGCCCTTGGGGTGAAACGGGTTGACCGCGAACACGAGTAGAGTATCAGGGCTGACAGCCAGGCCAACGGGCGTGCACGCTCCGGGGTAAAGCTCTGCTATTGACCTGTCGCCCGGAAGACCGAAGCTCCCCTTCTTACCCCCGGGATCTTGGAATGGTTGGAACACCGTCCCGTCGGAGGGATCATAGCCCAAAATCAGAATTAGGCCGCCGTATTGGGCTATTGACCTAGCTACATTCTGGACTAAAACCCCATTGGTCTGAAACACTTGCTCGCACGAACCCCCCTGACTCAGGAGGGCAACATGACCCTCAAGGGCTACGAGGATGTGCTCCCCATTCCAGCTAATACTGAACGGGCCTCGGGAATCCGGCCAACAAGGAAACTCCCAGAGGATACTGCCCAGACTATCAAAGGCAATAACTCGCCTGTTCAGGGAATCAGCACCATAGAAGACGCCATCGCCAGGCTCCACATCAACCAATGGGCAGGGCAAAACTGCTACAGGTTCCCAAGTGTTGAGAACCTGGGAAAGAAGAAAAACGAGCATAGGCAGGATATTTTAAGGCATGAATAAGGGTCCCGGCTACAAGGAGAGGACTAAGGGTGAGCGCTGGGGCCCTAATTGATGCGAGCATTGTCCCGGCTGAAAGGAAATCTGATCCAGATGGGAGGTTGGTAAAAAGAGGCAACAAAAGCAGGTCTGCCTGGTCTCTGATGCACTAGTTCGGCGGTTTCAATCTCTGACAGAGCCTGCAACTGCTCCAGGATCACACGAGAAAAGAGCCACTGCAAATCATAACCACCCAGCGCGCTGGCTTTGCCCGCGCGCGTGCTTTTGCTTTAATATTTGCACTAATGCTCTGGCAGGCTCGTTGGGTTATCACCTGCGATCCGGAATTGGGCACCATTGAGAACGGTGCTGTTCTCACCGACGGGGACAGGATAATCGCGGTCGGGAAGGCACCTGATCTCATGCGCGAATATGACGGTGAGGGTATGGAATTCCCATGTGCAGTAATCATGCCCGGCCTGATCAACGCACACTGCCACGCGGCCATGGTCGGTTTCCGGGGCCTCGCGGATGACCTCCCGCTCTCAGAATGGTTGGGCAACTACATCTGGCCAGCCGAGCGAGCTGTTGTCTCAGAGGAGTTCATCCGGCACGCGGCAAAGATTGCCCTCTCGGAAATGCTCGCGACCGGAACAACCCTGTTCAATGACATGTATTTCTTTCAGGATGTCCTCGCGGAAGAGGTTAAAAAGGCGGGCATGAGGGCGATTCTCACCGAGGGCGTCCTGAATTATCCAACCCCTTCTGCCAGAACACCCGTAGAGGGCATGGAGAGGACCAGGGATTTCATAGAACGCTGGAAGGACGACGATCAGATCTACCCAGGGGTGGGCCTCCACGCGCCTTATTCCTGTTCCCCAGAACTGCTTCGGGAAGGAACCGCTCTAGCGAGAGACCAGGGCGTTCCCCTGCACATTCACCTCTCGGAGACAAAGGCTGAGGTTGAGGAAATGCTTGAGACCCATGGCACCACGCCGGTCAAGTTCCTGGAAGAACTCGGTGTCCTGGGCCCGTGGTTCGTTGGCGCGCACGGTGTCTGGGTTGATCCTGAGGAGATGGATATACTCGCCTCCTGTGGGGCTGGAATTGCCCACTGCCCCCAATCCAACTGCAAGCTGGCTTCCGGGGTAGCGCCCCTCCCGGAATACTTGGCAAGGGGCGTAAAGCTCGGCTTGGGGACCGACGGCGCGGCATCCAACAACAACCTGGACATGTTTGATGAGATGAGAACCTGCGCGCTCATTCACAAGGCGTATTCCCTTGATCCAACAGTCATCTCAGCTGCGGATGTGCTCCAGCTCGCAACCCTTGGCGGTGCGAAGATGGTTGGCCTCGAGGATAGGCTCGGCTCGCTAAGCCCGGGCAAGTTGGCTGACTTCGTGGTAATTGACTGCAGGCACCCTCACCTGCGTCCCCTGCGCAATCCGGAGTCCCACATGGTCTATTCCGCGTCCGGAATGGATGTGGCGTGGGTAGTGATTGGCGGGAGAGTGGTCGTTGAGGAGAAGAAAGTCCTCACCATCTCCGAAAATGAGATCAGAGAGGCCGAGATGTTTATCAACGAGAAGATAAAGGAGGTTTTCTGATGCACATAAAGCTCCACTTCAACTTCAAGGATATTCTGAGAGCCCCTCGCTATGGGCTCTCTGTCAAGAAGATGTGGGTACAGTTCATAGGCATAGTCATAGGACTTATCCTATATGTGCCCCTGACCTACCTGGCATACACTATGGCCGGGTTCAGAGTAGAGGATGTCTGGCGTTTCTATCACCTCTTGCCAGTCCCCGTCCTCACGGGAGATTACCTGGCTTTCGCCCCGAAATCCCAGATACTCTGGTGGATAGGCGTCGCGCTCTTCGTGATCGTCCAGCTTTTCACAGGCGTTGCCATATCAAAGATAGCCTATGAGCAGTTCAAGGGCGACGAACTATACGAGGTCTCCAAGGCGCTTAAGCTGGCCCTCGTCAAGGGCAAGGCCACCGTTCTGGCGCCCTTGACTCTCCTCATTCTTGCAATTGTCCTCCTGGCGATTGAGGTAGGCGTCTTTTATCTGGGCAGGATACCCGCGGCCGGTGGTGTAATAGACGCCATCCTGTTCATCTTCTTCCTTTTCGTCTCTCTGTTCATAATATATGTAATCATAGGCTTCGCGGTCTCCCTTTTCATGGTCGCGCCAGCAGTCGCAACTACCCAAGCAGACACCTTTGACGCGCTGTTTGAAACCTTCTCTATCATAAACGAGCAGAACTGGCGT
This sequence comes from Caldifarciminota bacterium, assembly GCA_049969615.1. GTDB lineage: Bacteria > Hydrothermota > Hydrothermia > JBDRYB01 > JBDRYB01 > JBDRYB01. Next base: position 4,542 of record JBMFOM010000052.1, on the reverse strand, counting down.
TTCTTGGTATACGAGGCCCTTCTCGTTGTGGTCAAGGCCGTAGCGATAATAATCTTCGGTTTCTTCCTTACCTTGGGTGCGAAGCTGACCTTCTGGGCCATGGGCTTCGGCTATCCGCAGGCCCTATTCGCTCATGATGTCGCGGTCAGGTTCGTTGACTGGTTCTCGCTATCAATCTGGGGCGTGAAGTTCATGGATTGGACGAGCCTATCCAGATTCTTTGCCCTCACTGGTCACACAGCGACCGCGTCTTCCACCATAGCGGCTGGCATCACCCTCGGCATCGTCTATTACATAATACTATTCCTCCTGTTCTCATACCTGGGCGCGATCTGCTGGTCAGGTCAGACCTTGATCTACACGGTTCTCTACAAGAAGAAGGATGACATTGACCTCCTGGCGCAGAGGCCAGAGGCAATAGAGGAGATAGTCGTTGAGAAGGAAGCTCCACCCACGGCAGAGGAGGGCAAACCGGAGAAGGCATAGGCCTTCCCCTAGGATGTTTTTGAGAAATGAACCTGATAAACAAACTCGTCATTCTCATCCTCCGGGCCATCCCAAAACCCATTCTCTTTCTTTTTGCCAAGAGATACATAGCGGGCCCGGATCTCTCGGACGCCCTGCGCGTTGTCCGCGAACTCAACAACAATGGCATCCTGGCAACAGTTGATCTTCTCGGGGAAAGCCTGGCGGATGAACGCCATGTCATGGAGGTTGTAAAAACCTACAAGGAAATACTCCAGGCGCTTGATAGGGAGCAGCTCGCCGCGGATATATCCATCAAACCCACTCACTTCGGCCTTCTCATAAGCAAGGACTTCTGCTACGCGAATGTGAAAGAAGTGGTCCAGGCCGCGGCCGCTGTTGGAAGGTTCGTGTGTATGGATATGGAGGATTCCCAGACGGTGGACGCTACGCTTGAGATATACGAGCGCCTCAGAAACGAGGGCCATGATAACCTCGGATGGGTCAGCCAAGCAATGCTCAGACGCGCTGTGTCTGACATGAAACGCATGGCAAAATGGAAGCCGGTAGTCAGGATATGCAAGGGCATATATAAGGAGCCTGTCTCAGTGGCTTTTCAGGAGCCATATGTAGTCCAGAGGAACTTTGGCCTGGTGGGGAAAATACTCGCCTCTGCCGGGGGATACCCAGCCTTCGCCACCCACAACGAGAGGATGATTTGGGAAGCCCTCGCAATTGTCCACGAACTCGGTCTAAAGACGGACCAATACGAGTTCCAGATGCTATATGGAGTAAAAGAAGGGCTCAGGGACATCCTGGTCGCGGAGGGCCACAGGATGAGACTATATGTCCCGTTCGGCAAGGAATGGAAGCCCTATGTGATAAGGCGATTCAAGGAGAACCCAGACATGCTGGGCTATGTGATAAAAGCTCTCTTCACCGGGAAAAAGGGTTGAACCCCCCTGCCTCAGCAACAAGGTCAGGAAACCCTTGAAGGATCACGAGGAAAGCGAATAATTGATCCCGCGTAGGAAGTGGGTTATAATTTGCCTGATATGAATATACTCTTTTTTCTCGTTTGCGTTGATGATCCCTTGATTCTTAAGGACGTCTGGGAGACCCAGACCAACACTGAGAATGTCCGCATCCTCGGCGACAAGGTCACGACCGATTTCTCCAACATAAGGGTCAACTCCGATACAAGCACGAACATACACAACGAGGAACAGGTCTGGATGAACCCCCTGAGCCCCCAGAATCTGGTGGCTGTATGGCGGGATTTCCGTCTCGGCTATAGGCGCATTGGTGTGGGGGTTTCCACGAACGAGGGCCAGATCTGGTCGGACAGCCTGCTGGTTCCAGGCATAGAGTCATGGGATTCTGACCCCTGTCTTACAATTGCGTCTGATGGAACATTTTACGCCACAGCGCTGAACTTCGCCCCTTCAGGATATGAGAACTCCGGCTTTCAGGTTTACCGGTCAACGAACAACGGGATGAGCTGGGAAGGCCCATTCACCGCGCTATACACACCAGGCGATTATTACTTTGAGGACAAGCAGATGACCACGGTTGACAGGACCGGCGGCTCCAGGGATGGATACATGTATATATCCTGGACACGTTTCGCCAATTACCTCTCCTACTGCTATATATCCTGCATAAGATCAACCGACAGGGGCCAGACCTGGAACAGCCCGGTTCGCGTCTCCACATCCAACTATACCCAGTGGTCAGTGCCGTGCGTTGGCTCCGATGGAACCCTGTATATCGCCTGGGTTGACCTGGGTGATAACTACATATACTTGGACAAGTCCACTAATGGCGGCAGTTCTTTTGGAACCGATAATCCCCTGGTTAACACCGGTTTTGGTATGGGCGAGATCAACGGCGGAATACAGACCTTCTCGTTCCCGGCAATGGACGCGGATATAACCGGTGGTCCCTACGATGGCAATCTCTACATAGCCTACGCTGGTTACAACGGTTCGTCCGGACTGGACATATACTTCATAAAATCAACCAACGGCGGCATAAGCTGGACATCGCCCCTCCGGATAAACGACGACCCAACCGGCAACAACCGGGACCAGTTCCATCCCTGGCTTTTTGTTGATAACACCGGTGTTATTCACGTTGCTTTCTATGACAGACGGGACGACCCATCAAACTACTCCTTTAACCTCTACTACACCAGAAGCACAGATGGCGGAGCCACTTGGGAGCCAAACCGACGCGTGACATCGGAGTCTTCATCACCCGTTCAGAAGGCTGGCCTAATAGGCGAATACATAGGCCTGGCTGGCCACAACGGCAAACCATATCTGGTCTGGACAGATACCAGAGAGGGCCACCAAAAGATATATTTTGGGACTGACACCACCGCGAGCGAGGTGAAAGAGGACTACGCTGTTCATGAGCCAAACCTGAAAATCCTCGGTGGCCAGACCGCCATTGGCAAGGTTTCTGAGGGAATCCTCTCTGTCTATGATGGAACAGGCAGGCTCGCTCTTAGCCGTGAGGTTTCCGGCCAGTTCAGGGTTGATCTTTCCGGCCTGGGCAAGGGCTACTATAGGGTTATCCTGAGGACAAAGGACGGTCAGGAAGAGGCAGGGGCGTTCACCAGATAGGTTTAAGGATTGAACCTTCTCGTGTAAAAAACAGCCGGTCAGTTATAACTGACCGGCTTTGTTCTGGTTTCGCACTTGGTTATTCCAGGACGATGATATTCCTGGGCTCGCAGATTTCCTTAAGTTCCTTCGGCCACACAGTGACAGTTACTTCTCCCAGATGAGCGGTGCGCAGGAGATACATATAAGTCCTTCCCTGTCCGATGCCGCCGCCGATAGACAGAGGTATCTCGTCCTTCAGGATGGCCTGGTGATAAGGCAGTTCCAGGAAGTGTTCCTGTTTTGTCTCTTTGAGCTGTTGGACAAGGGTTTCCTTCGTTACCCTGATGCCCATTGAGGTCAGCTCATGCCTGCGCCTTGTCACCGGGTTCCACACCAAAATATCACCGTTCAAGCCGTGGAACTGCTTGCCGTTCTTGACTATGGTGGGCGTGATCCAGTCATCGTAATCAGCGGCGCGCATCTCGTGCGGGTAACCGTCGTCCAAGGTGTAGCCTATGCCGATGATAAAGATAGCAGGAGCGACCTCCGTTAGCATCTTGGTCTCGCGTTGTTTGCGAGGCAGGTCAGGATAGCGCTCAAGTATTTCCTCAGCGTGGAAGAACTCTATCTTCTTGGGGAAGGGCGGATACTTATCAGTGGCCAGCGCAGGGAACTCCTTTTGGATCATCTGGCTCGCCTCGTAGATTACGCCCCAGATCTTCTCCACGGTTTTCTTGAGGTAGTCAAGATTCCTGTCCTCAGGGGTTATGACCTTTTCCCAGTCCCACTGGTCCACATAGGAGCTGTGGTCGTGGTCAAGGAAATAGTCCTTTCTCACCGCGCGCATGTCCGTGCAGATGCCTTCGCCTACCTTACACTCAAACTGCCTGAGCGCCATCCTCTTCCACTTTGTGGCGGCCTGGACTATCTGCGCCTGTATACGTTTTTTGAGGCCCAATCCGCACTCAAACTCTATGGGCGTGCGCGAGCCATCGCGGTCCAGATAGTCGTTCACGCCGCTTTCCTTGGTGACGATCAGGGGCACCTGGACCATGAACAGGTTGAGCTCCTTACAGAGGTTCTCTTCAATGAAGCTCTTTACCCTGAACAGGGCCTTCATCCGATCCTTTGGGCCCAGAAGCGGTTTGTAATCGTTGGGCAGGATCTTAGCCACCTCTTCATAGGTGCTCACGCCCGGTCCGGCCAGGTCCTTTGTCTTGTCATAGCTTTGTTCCATAGTCTTTTCTCCTCTCCTATCGTTTAAAGCCAGTCTCCAGATCGCCCCCCTACATTCATCTTTCCTATTTTGGGGCATATTCCAGAGACATTCACCGAAAGGCTCAGATTGTAAAACAACTCAGGTAGTATTTTCAACCAGTTGTCGGTGGGGTGATCCTTCACCCGGTTGGCCTGTTGGCCTACTACTGGCCCCGGATTGACCCTGGCCATTAAAATATGGGCATGA
>JBMFOM010000051.1:0-13931 GCA_049969615.1 Caldifarciminota bacterium | reverse complement strand
AACTGGTTGACCTCGTCTTCACAGTCCTCACTACGGGGGTCTATTATGAATAAAATATTGGAGGGTTGATAAAGTAGTAATAACTTACTGGTTTGAGCCAGGAGCGCTTTGTCCAAGAGAATAGGTCCTAAGAGGAGGCCCTCTGAAAGATCCAGCCACGGGGGCATTTCATCAGGGTTCCCTTCTAACTACGATGAGGCTGACAGACCGGGATTCTTTAGGGGTTTCATACTCTGTCTTGCCCTTGTCCCGGCTCAGTGCCATGCTCTATAATTTCATTATGGCTCAGGTTTGTGATATATGCGGAAAAGGGGTGATGAGTGGCAACAGGGTTAGCCACTCTCACCGACTCTCAAAGAGAAAGTGGAAGCCCAACCTGCACAAAGTAACAGCGATAATTGATGGAAGGAAACGGAGGGTCAAGGTCTGCGTGAAGTGTTTGAAGACCATAACTAAGGCATAGGGTTCTCGCGCTGGTTTCCCCTTTCCTACTGTTCAATAACGGCTCTAAATTTGCTATTAGCCCATTACAGGCCCTCACCCTCAGACAAAAACAAGAGGAACCCCGCGGATTGTGGAACATTTGCAGGCGAAGATCAGTCTCAATTATGATCTATAACCTTAGGAGAGCAGTTTGAAAAAGCGAAGGCGTGGCCTTGCCGCTTTTATTTACACCGGGGTATCCCTGGGGGTTCTGTTTCTGATTTTCTACGGGGGAGCGGTTTCCCTCTATGTGTTCATCAAGAAGAAGGTTCTTGATTCAATATCATCTGCGCTCTGCCGGCCCATCGCACACAACACATACATCCTGAATCCGTTGGGTTATCTCAGGATAACAGGGCTTGATGCCCGGCCCGCGCTGAGCATTGATGAGGTAGAGGTCTGGTTTGACCCGTGGACCCTCATAAAGGAAAGAAAGATACGGACTCTGAATGCGCGCGGGGTAAGCCTGAATGTTGACTCGCTAGTCGCCGGAATTGCCGCGAAGACCGAGCCTAAGCCTGAACCCAGCCAGGTAAAACCAGTGACCTATCCGGTCTTCACCATAGAACGCGGCAAAATAAGGGACGCGACGGTCATGGTCGGAGGAGCCACATACACAGCAAAACAGATAAGGGCTAGTGCCATTTCGGGGCCGGACACGATGAGATTCTCCGGTTCTGTTTTGGAGGGGACATCTCCATACACGAACCCGGACAGCGTGTCGCTGACAGTCAAAATACACAGGGATGGGGTTGACATTGTTGATATAAACGGAGGAGAGAAAGGCCGCTACACGCTTGAAGGGGGCAGAGTAATGGTTTTGCCGTCAAAAGAGGCTGTCAATATCTGGCTGACCAGGGCAGAGTCCCCGTTAGGTGTCTCGGTTGACTCGGCGAGGATCAACATCCTCTATGAGAAGAGATACATGGATGTCTATGCAACCCGTGTCGTATATGACACCCTACAGGCCGAGGAATTGCGTGCCAGGATTGACATGACCCGGGATTCCGTGATAACGGTTACCAAGGGGGTGTTCTACTTTAGGGAGAACCCGGTCAACTTTACGGGTTCTCTGCGAACAGATAGCAATCTTGCCTGGACGGCTCATGTATCTGCGCCCCAGGGCATTTATCTGCCCGTTCCGGGAATATTCTTCGCGGGCGATGTTAGCGGCGAGGGTCAGGGCACGAGGAGCGCCTCGCTCTCCCTGGCCATAGACACAATAGCATACAGACAATACAGCTTTGGCCACCTCTCTGGCACCGTGGATATAAGGGACTGGAAAAGGTTCAGTAGTTCTGGTCTCCTGGTTTCCGGGTCATCAATAACCGGAACCATATCCGGTTGGGCAGACCTACACCGAAACCTTGACCTCTCGTTTTCGCTTGAGGCCCTCCGGCTGGAACTGTTCTCAAAGAACATGCATGGTTTGGCGTGGGGTTCAGGTAGCCTGAAGAGGGATAGAAAGACGCTTCTGTTCAGTGGCGAGATGGAGTTCCAGGATTGCAGTTGGAAGGAGATTACCCTTGATAGGGCGAGCCTGAGCGTTTTGGCAAGGCCAGACACCCTTGAGGGCTGGGTCGTAGCAAAGGGTTTATCCAAGGGAGATTTGATAGTGGACAGCATGAGGCTTGAGGGCGCAATCATGGGTGGTAGGGGTGCCTATACCTTGTTCGCAAGGACTCGCGATGCCTGGCTTTCCTCGGAGGGAACTGTGGACGTTTCCGGCGACACCGGGGCGCTGGAAGCCTCAAGGCTGGAAATGAACATAAGGGGACTTAGCGTGATGAAGGGAAACGGGCTTGTTGTAAAGTGGCGAAAGGATGAAATTTCCTTCTCACTGCCCAGTGGTGAGGTTTTTTTCGGCCTTGTTTCAATGGGTGGACGGATAAGGGGGGATTCAATCTTGGTTGCTCTAGTAGTTGATTCAGCAGACTTGCGCGCCCTCTCATCTTCGTTCGCACTCAAGGACACCATAGAGGGAGTCGTTTCTCTCTACACGACCTTGGGAGGGACATTGCAAAAACCCCACATAGGAAACATAACGATAATTGCCCGGGACCTGCGATGGACATTCCTGAGGGCAGGCGCCGGCTATGGCGAAGCGAGCCTGGTTGGAGACACCTTCAACCTGGATTCTCTCACCCTGATAGCGCAGGATGATACGCTTTGGATGAACCTGAAATTCAGAGTCGGGTTTTCCCTCGTTCCCTTTGCCCTCAAGGTGGATACCGCGGATGCAATATCCGGAGTCATTGGTATCTCCGGTGGCATGACGCCAATACTGGGATTGTTTGAGAAATTCGTCGCGTTTGAGGAAACGCGAGCCTCCGGACGGGTCCAGATATACAATACCATAGGGAATCCCTACCTCTCTGGAAAAGTTGATTTCTCCGCGCCAAGGGGTGTTGTGGTGCCAACCGGAACAGCCCTCTCCGGCGTGGAGGCACAGATATCCTTCCAGGGTGATGCCCTGTCTATTCATAGCCTCAAGGCAGAGGCAGAGGACGGGAGGGTTGAGGCGCAGGGAACGCTCTGGTATCGCGAGGGCGAGGTGCCGTTGGCCCTTGATGTCTATCTGATCCAGTTCCCGATATACCCGGATCCGTTCATGGAGGCAAAGGTAACGGGAGACCTTAAGGTTGGAGAAACCATGAGGAGGCCGAGGGTTAGCGGAGACCTCGCCGTGGACGAGGCGTTCTTCTATGCGCCCCTTGGCAGGAAACCAACCCCCAGGCCCCCTGAGAGACCGAACACCCTGAAATATGATATAAGGCTACACGCGGACAGGAAGGTCTATTTCGTGAACGAGCTGATTGATCTGGAGTTCTCAGCGGACATCCTCCTTGAAAAAGAGGCCGGCGCATCAATGACGATAACGGGAGATGTAACGGTTCTCTCAGGTTATCTTTATTTCTTTGACAGAACATTTGAGGTCATGGAAGGGAACCTTCGGATGACCAGACAGACCATGATTGACCCGGAGATGGCAGTCAAGGCTGTTAACCAGATAGCTCCGGATACATCAATATACCTTCTATTGGGAGGGACGCTTAGTAAGCCGGATATAACCCTGACCTCTGAACCTCCTCTGCCACCAGGGGACATTATTTCACTCCTGACAATAGGAACAACCGGTGGCGCGCCCGAATACAGCATTATGGGTGAGAGGGCGGTCAACCTGGCTGAGGGACTGCTCTCAAGAGAGCTCAGAAAAAAGGTGAGATTACAGGAGCTGGAGGTCAGGACAGGGGCTTTTGGCGGAACGCCTCAGTTTACTATAGGCTGGTATATAACCAGGAACTTATATGTAAAATACAGCACAGATCTGGAGAAACTGGAATCTCAGTATTTCCAGGTGAAGTATTTCTTCAAGCCACGAGTCGCCATGTATGGAGAGAAAGACGAGACCGGTCTGGGTGTTGGATTCCAATACCGGATAAGGTTCTGACGCATACGGATTCCTGGTTATTGCCATTGGCAATTCAGGCTATGCGTTCAATTCAGTGCCTTGGCTTTTGTCAAGACCTCCGGCGAATTCCAAGCGAAACAAGAGCTGTGGGGCATAAGAATGAGCCAGTAGGGGATGGGATCAATAAATCACCTCATCCTTATTTATGTCCTTGAAGAATTCCTTGAAATCGAGGCCAACGAGCAGGGTGACATCAAACAATTGGTCCGGGTCAGGCTCGTAGGTTATCTCCTTCACACCTATGGCGCCAGCGAGGGACTTGGCGTTGGCCATGGATGAATCAACGCGCTCTATGACGACGGTTTTGCTGAGAGTATCATTCGCATTACCATAATACACAACATCAAAGCCCATACCCCGCAATCGCCATGTTACCTTTTTCGCGAGGCCTGGCTCACCGGCCGCGTTGAGAACCTCAACCTTTATGCCAGGGAAAACCTCTGTCTTCTTTCTCTCGGCCTCGCGGCGCCGGTTGGCCTGCCAGATGTTCAATCCACCGTAGACCAGGAGGCCGAGCGTCAGAATGCCCACAAATATCCCTACGGTATGTTTCCATCCAGGTAGGTAGAATTTCTTTTTTTCTTTCACGGTGATTTATGTCTTTGAGTTCATAGAATCGGGGATGCGGAGAGGGCGGGATTTGAACCCGCGAGAGGGTTTGACCCCTCTACACGATTTCCAATCGTGTCCCTTCAACCGGGCTCGGGCACCTCTCCGAGACACAAATGATAAAGAAATAACACTATCTGTTGCAACGACAGAAACCTTTCGGAAATGCGGAATTTTTGTGATCCGATGACCTTTTCCTTGGGCCGGGGGAATATTTTCATCCATCCTCGTGTCCATGGGCCACTACGGCCCCAAGGGGTTCAGAGCTTTTGCTTGTGGGATAAGGGATCCATGGGTTGAGGAAGTGAAAAATCCGGGTTTGCCCTTCGTCCCTATCCGAGAGCCTCATAACAAAGAGAGAACCCTGAGGAAATGCCCTCTTGGCGGGATTTTTCAGAAGGCCCCTCTTAGAATCTGTTCTCTTGGACAAAGTGCTTCTATTTCAAACCAGTAAGTTATTACTACTTGATCTGAGGTTTACGTTTCTCCAGATGCAAAGACCCTGGCCCAGCCGGTATAATTTCAGGGTGAGAATCCTGGTCGCACACAGTCCGGATCCGGATGATGCGTTCATGTTCTACGCCATGGTCAAAGGCTTGATAGACACTGGTCCATACGAGTTCATCCAGGCCTACCATGACATAGAAACCCTCAATAGAATGTGCATTAGTGGCGAGCCTGAGCTTTCGGCCGCATCAGCCGCGGCCTATCCCTATCTCTGGGAAAAATATCTACTTGTGAAGGCAGGCGCCTCGGTGGGGGAAGGCTATGGCCCCATAATCGTCGCGAGAGAACCCGTGAACCCGGATGATCTCAAGGACCTCACTGTTGCCGTTCCCGGAAAAATGACTACTGCTTTTCTCGCCGCGAGGCTCGCCCTGGGCAAATTTAGGTATGTCGTTCTTCCGTTTGATCAAATAATCCAGGCGGTTAAGTCCGGAGCATCGGATGCTGGCTTGCTCATACATGAAGGTCAGCTGACATACAGGGATGAGGGACTCTCAAAGGTAATTGACCTCGGCGAGTGGTGGAATGCTGAGACAGGGCTTCCGCTTGTCCTGGGGGTCAACATAGTTAAGAGGAGGCTGGGCGCCGGGATCATAGCAGATCTGACCCACATCCTCTCCAAGAGCATCTCCTATGCGTTGACTCACCGGGAAGAAGCCCTGGCCTATGCGGCAAGCTTTGGCAGGGGCCTCCCGGCCCAGACCCTTGACCGGTTTGTCTCCATGTATGTGAACCGGCAGACCGAGACCATGGACCAGGATGCGGTGAGGGGATTGGAGGAGCTCCTCGGAAAAGCGAGGGCAAAGGGACTCGTGCCGGAATTCCACCTTGAAATTGTCGGGGGATAGAATATCCCTACCATCAGTCTAAAGCCCGATCCCGGAATTCGTGTATTTTTCAGATTGATGAACATCCAAAAATCCTTGTCAGGCAAGGTGTCGGAGCTATCATTCCTATCAGACGTCCCGCAGAATAATAAAGATTTATATCTACTATGGACTATAAAGGCTCTCGGCAAACCTTATCTTGAGCCTGGGGAGAAGAGGGCTTTTATCTTTCCCCAGGAGGGGACATCCAGACCCATCGGGTATGTGTTCTCCTCGCCCGGGGTGGCCTGGGGCATTTCCCTGAAATCTCTGGCAAGGTCCCTGTCTACCGCGTCGGGTATTCTCGCCAGGATACCGGTGGAACCGATATTCGGGCCGCGGCCCCATAGCCCAGGGACATAGTTCTTCCAGCTAAGATTGACCTCGCCCCAATTCATCATGTCGGAAACCGCGCCATCCGGGTCAACGAGGGCAAGCATGTCGCCGGAGCTGATCAGGCCGGAGCCAAGCGAGCCATCTGCCAGATATACATCTGCCTTGGCCGCCCTGCTTCCTGCTATCAACATGTAGGCTCCGGGCTGGATAACCACATCGGGCAAAATGTCCGAGCCGCCTGAGTTCATTATTTGCCAGCCCCCTAGGTTGATGGGAGATGAGCTGGTGTTCTTGAGCTCCACCCATCCGCCTTGGTTCACCGACACCTCGTTTATTATCAAATTGCCCGCCACCAGCATTGCCGGGCAAATTATCATTAACATCATCACAACTTTTTTCATCACAACGATAATTATAACCGATTTCGCGTGGACTGTCAAGTAGTGAGGTGATCCGTGATCCTTTCCTCGGATATGCTCTCTTGGCCATATCCAAGTTGGGGCAAGGGTTTGGCGATTTCGGAGCAAAGATTGGGCTTCTCAAGTTATGACAATAGCCACGAGCACCCTAAGACCATTTGAGGAGAGGATCACTAGCGAAAGTAGCTGTGATCCGTCCGGCTTTTCGGATATCCAAATGTTTGATCCTGCGCAGGAAGTAGGTTATAATCTTCGGCCTCATGGCACATAATGAATTTGTCTATGAGAAAGAGGGACCAGAACCCATCATGAGAGCTTTTCTGTATGTCTTCCAAGGTGTCTTGACAAAGAGGGGTTTCCATGAGACCATTGAACACATAGACCCGGAGGGGCCGGATAACTACATTTACGAGAACGACGACCAGATGATTTCGGTTACGCTTGCCCACCGTGGCCCCGGAGTCCTCACGATAACCGCAAGCTCAGCGTCTCCCGTAAAGGATATTATAGAGGAAGCCGTTGAAGTCCTTCTGGAGGGCATAAGGGTTCTTCTCAAACCCATTGTATGACCCAGGAGGAAACTAGGAGGCTCATGGTTGAGATAGGGGAGGTTGATCCTGTGAGTCTTTTCGGTTTTCAGGACGCCAACCTGAAGGCTCTCAGAAAACATTTCCCCGATGTTTCCATTACTGCCAGGGACAAACAGGTAATCCTTGAGGGGCCTTCCGAGAGCGTTGGACAGGCTGAAATTGTTCTCAAGAGGATGATCGCAATGTGCGTGGCTGGCGGCAGGGTGGAGGAAGACGATGTGGACGAGGCCATGGCCGAGGCCCATGCTCTGGTTGGCGGCCTTGAAATAATAACCCCCAGGAGAAAGGTATTTCCCAGGAGCCCGAACCAGGAGCACTACCTGAGGGAAATAGCAGAGAAGGACATCGTGTTCGCCATAGGTCCTGCCGGCACTGGCAAGACCTACCTTGCTGTGGCCATGGCCCTACGTTTTCTCCTTGAGGGGCGGGTTGAGCGGCTCATCTTCACCAGGCCTGCCGTTGAGACAGGCGAGTCCCTCGGTTTCCTTCCAGGCACATACACAGAGAAGATATTTCCATATCTTGTTCCCCTTTATGATGCCCTTTATGCCCTCATGCCTCCCCAGCGCGTTCAGCGCCTTGAGGAAAAGCACATATTGGAAATAGCTCCCCTGGCCTACATGAGGGGAAGGACACTCTCCGACGCCTTCATAATACTTGACGAAGCGCAAAACACCAGGGCCGTTCAGATGAAGATGTTCCTGACCAGGCTTGGCCCGCGCTCCCGCGTGGTTGTCACAGGTGATATAACCCAGATTGATTTGCCCAGAGGTGTTCTCTCTGGACTTGTTGAGGCCGAGAAAATACTGAAGGGCACCAGGGGAATATCCTTCGTGTATTTTTCCCCCGAGGATGTGGTCAGGCACAGATTGGTCAAGGATATTGTTGAGGCATATAATCATTACGAGAAACCGCCGGAGGCGGAATGAGCGAACCTAGGTCTAGGTCCGGAGATATTGGAACTACAAGAGGCCGCCTGATTCACAACACCCTCAAGGCCCTCGTTTTCATCGCGCTATTCGCGGGAACGATAACCCTTCTCCCGAGGGCAAGGTTCCTTGAGGATTTTGAGCCGGGGAAGCCGGCTCCATCTGACCTCTATGCCCCGTTTGATTTTAAGATCAAGAAATCACATGAGGAGCTGGAAAAGGACAGGGCAGAAGCAGCCGCCAGGGTCCCGCCCATACTTGAATATGACGATGACGGCAGAAAGAAGCTTTCAGCACGGCGCGACAGTCTCCTCGCATCCCTTGCGGACACGGGCGTTCTAGTAATAAGCCCCAGAGCGACCGGCGTCCTCAGGACCAACCCCGGCATCCTTGACGAGGCCTTTGTCCTTGCCAAAAGCTTTTCGGAAAGAGGACTCATCCAAGATAAAAAGGAGCTTCCCCCCTCCTCCGGCGGGGAATATGTTATCACCAGAGGTGACGAGGAACGCAGGGTTCCTGATACCCTCATAAGGGACATGACCGGCGCTATGGATAAGGCTAGAGCCTTCGCTGTCTCAAGGTATCCCTTTGATCCCGACAGAACCGAAACCTTCACAGAGGCTTTCTCTTATATGCTGACTCCTACCCTCAGATATAACCAGACCGCCACAGAAAAGAGAAAGGAGGCCGCGGCCTCCGGCGTTTCAGAGGTGTCCGAGGAATTTATGAAGGGTCAGCTGGTATTCAGTAAGGGCGAGATAATAGATTCCCTCGGAACCGAACGCCTCTACGAGATGCGTAAAATCATGGGCACGTGTGGCAAGACCCGTTGGGGCCTCATGATAGCTCTCCTGATTGTATTCTGCCTTGCCTTCTCGTTTTTCCTGGTTTACAGGAGAACTGTCCCCAGGTGGACGACCATCCTCGCCGTGTCCATTGGCCATGTGCTTTTCTTCGGGACTGCCCATCTGGTTTCTATGGTCAACAGCGAGCTTGTGACCCCATACCTGACCCTCATGCCCTTCCTGCCAGTGATGGTGAGCATAGTCCTTGACCCGGAGGCCGGCGTCTTCCTCGGGTTCCTGGAGGCAATAATCCTTTCCCTGCTCTTTGGTGGCGATTTTGGCTTACTTCTTTATGGCATTGCCATTGCCGGGACAGGCGGCCTCTCGTCCCGAATATTCAGAAGCAGGTATCAGATGTATCTGCTCATACTGGTCATATTCCTGGCCGGGGCTGTCTCGGCAACTGGCACTTTTCTTCTAAAGGAAATGAGCATCAGGGTCCTCCTCTTTAATTATCTCTGGGCATTGGTTTCTGGCTTTACCTCTGTTCTTCTCGTTTTTGCGGCCCTGCCTATATTTGAGAAGGCCTTCAGGCTCTCAACAGATTTCCTGTTATCCGAGCTCGCCTCACTCCAGCATCCGCTCCTGCGCGAGATGGCGGAAAAGGCTCCCGGAACCTTCACTCATACCATTTTGGTGGGCAACCTTTGTGAGGCTGGGGCCAGGGCAATTGGCGCTTCGCCACTGATGGCAAGGGTTGGCGCCTATTACCACGACATAGGCAAGCTCGCCGCGCCTGAGTTTTACATAGAGAACCAACGGGGATACAATCCTCACGATAACCTGACTCCGACCGAAAGCGTTGAGATAATTCGTGCTCACATTACCGAGGGCGAGCGGCTCGCTGATGCGAGAGGGCTTCCCAAGGACATAAAGAGGTTCATTTCAACCCACCACGGTACTAGTCTGATGCGTCAGTTCTACCTCAGGGCAAAGGAAACCGACCCCGGCGCGTCGGAAGCCGCGTTCAGGTACCACGGGCCAAAGCCCATTACTCCGGAGGAAGGAATATGCATGCTCGCGGACTCCTGCGAGGCCGCGGTTAGGGCGCTTGAGGAGCCTTCCGAAGAGGCGATAATCCGTGTCGTTGAGGAGGTCTTCGGGAGGCAGGTGGGAGATGGCCAGCTCTCGGAGGTGCGTTTTACCGCGAGTCAGCTGGAGGCCCTGAAGAACGCTTTCATCCCGGTCCTGGTGGGGACATTCCACGAAAGGATACCATATCCGAAATAGCTCCTCGTTGTGATCCATTCCTAAAAAGGTCTTGGAATGCCCTTGGCCCTCGTTATAATTTAACCCAACCCTGACACCAAAACCCTTATTTTAGGGGTGTCTGTCCTTGGAAACCCGCGTAAAATCGTTAGTGAGGTCCTGAATTTTGCCCGGATATATAGCTCCAGCTTTTTAGGCCTGAAATTTATAAGTGCCTGTTCATCAAGAACTTACAGAAATTGAGGTGTCAAAGTTGGGCAATAACCCGCGTAACTTTCCCGCCCCCTCTCTCAACTGACCATAACTGACCGAAAAATAAGACGTTTTTCGCGCTTATCAGTTAGCGGGTAAAATCTCGGAAACTCGTATAAAATCAAGTGGGAGGAACAGGACTTGAACCGCGGACCCTCAGATTTGAGCTCGGAGAAAACAAATCCCTCGTCATGAGAACCGAAATAGGGCAAACCGTGATTTTTCAGGGGTTTCAAATCGCCTTCCGGTATGAGATTGCGAGCAGTTGAGGTGTAAAAGATGGATATAGACGGTGGTCCGGTTAAGCAATTCCGGCAGTTTTCCGGTGACCACGCGATATAGGCCCTTGATCTTTCAGGTGTTTACTGTTAAAATATAGTACTATGACCGGGAGCGCAATGTGGAGAGCCTTTGTGTCCGGAAGCCTGGATGCACCACCGGATGAGGAAATGCTCTTTGAAATGATCTCAGGCCTTGACATCAAGCTGTTCCAGCTCACGAAGGAAAAGCGAGTTGAGGTCGTGAAAAGGCTCTCCGGAAGGCCCGCTAGGCAATTCCCCTTTGTCATTGCCTACGAGGCCGGAAGGCTTTTCCACAAAGAGCCATCCCTTTGGGAGGAGGCCGTTATTCTGCTTTCCGGCGCACTTCCGCACCTGCCCAGGGGCGAGCGCTCCATGTTCTTCTATTTTCTTTTTGAGGCCATGGAGGAAGGGGATGAGAGAACCAGAATGGCCACCTTCGCCGCGATAATGAAGCTGGGGGCGGAGGCCGCGGAGTTCATGCCAATGATAGAGGGTATTCTAAATACGGGACGCCCTCAGGACCGAAAAACAGCTCTCCGCGTTCTGCTCGCACAGGCCGCTTCCGGGGCAAGCGTTGACAGATTAATAGAAAGGGTTTCCAGAGAAGACCCTGACCCTGAGATACGACAGCTCGCGGCCAGGGCACTGGCGGGGATAAAGAGATTTTGAGTCCTCGGGAGCGTGATCCTATTTGATCGTTATCCTCATTCCTATTCCGCCCTCAAAATCAAAGTCAAAATCAGGGTCTCCTCCGAACTCAAGGGTAGGCGCCATCTCCACGAAAAAGTCAAGCGGAATCTCATACAGGGTCATCTCAAAGCCGATAACGGGCACCCGTGGGCCAAAGACAAAGTGATCCCTGGGTTCCTCCTCGGCCTTGATTCCAGCACCATAGTATAGGAGGAAATTGACGCTCTGCGCTGGGATCGGATAGTGTAGATTGATGTCGCCGTGGAAGTGAAAATTGTCGCGCTCATTTATGCCGGCCACGAGGACCGGACATATCCCTGAGCCGTTCCAGAACTTCACATCAACCCCCGTGGGGAGGCCCACTATGAAGCCCAGGCCAACCCCCCTGTCCAGAGGGGCTGAGGCGAGCGTCACCAAAAGCAGGTATCCCATCATATTTTCCTCTGTTTGCTGAAGGCTGGTATTATACAGCCAAAGAATAACAGCCAGCACCCAATCCAGAGAAGCTGAATGAGCGGGACCTTCGCGGCGAGTATCTTCCATTCCCCGGTCTCGTCCTGATATAACGCCCCATAGGCATCGCCCCAGGCCGCCGGGACTATGTCCACTCCGGGGAAGTATCCCATCCTCTCCCACTTTGAATACAGGACTGATTTCAGGCTCATCCTGCCGATCGCTACCTCCCCCGATTTCACAACCACCGGGACCTCAAACACCCCGTGCTTATCGGCCTCGGTGTATTCCCTTGGTTCGCCGACTTCAAAGTTGAGGCCAGCAACCTGGGTTTTCGCGCCCGGCTCATAGGGGAATTCGCTCCGTATCTCACTCTTTGATCCCACTATACCTAGCGCTACTATCGCTATTCCAATATGTGACAGGTGCGCGCCTATGGTGGGCAAAAATGGCCTCCTGAGGGAGCGGACGAGTTCCCAGGCTCCGGCCCAACCCAAAAGTCCGCCGGCCCACGCGCCAACCAGGCCATAGGGGTGTTTTATGCCTATGAGATACCAGATCGGTATTGAGGCCAGTGAAAGTCCAATTACCCAAAGGATTTTTTTGGGTTTGGGTTTTGCCCTTGCCCACGGGGCTACTTGTGCCAGGGCCATCAATACCAAGAGGAGTATGAGAAAGGGTGCGGTGGCCGCGTCAAAGGCCACTGGTTGGAGGCTTGTCTTTTTTATTAGAGGTGGCAGGAGTGTCATCGCGAGAACCCCCAGGCCCAGGATGAAGAGGACCCAGTTCGCCAGGGATAAGAGGTTTTCCCTGTTGAGGAGGCCGCGCGTCCTCTCCGGCGTCCCTATCCTGCGCCAAAGAATGATTACCAGCGTGATGATGTATCCTAGCATCAGGATCATGAAGATATAGAAATAGTAGGCTATCCTTGAGAAGCCGAATGCGTGAACGGAGCTTATCACCCCCGATCGGGTTATGAATGTCCCAGTGAGGCACATAAAGAAAAACAGGAAAGAAGAAAGCAAGGCCCACCTACGGAACCCCTCCTTCCTGGTCATCTGCATCACGACAGAGTGCACGAGCGCGGTCCCAAAGAACCATGGGATGAGAGATGCATTCTCAACGGGATCCCATCCCCAGTAGCCTCCCCATCCGAGAACAACATATGCCCATCTCCCGCCCAGGAATATGCCCAGACCGAGAAACGCCCAAGTGAAAAGCGTCCATATCCTTGCTCTCCCCATGAATTCCCCAGATTTGTCGGGGTTCATGTATGAGGCTATAATGTATGCAAATGGAACCGCGGAGCCAGCATATCCGAGGTAAATTGCGGGCGGGTGAAATATCATCCAGAGGTTTCTCAGAAACGGGTTGAGTCCCATGCCGTCGCTCGCTGGGGCCATGGCAGGCTTGAACGGGTTTGATTCTATGGTGAGCAGGATGAAGAAGGCGGATACCAGCGCGAGGGTCGCTTGCGCCCAGACTCCATCCTGTTTTTCCCTCAGACACACAATAAATCCATAGAGGGATAGGACCAGAACCCAGAATACCAGGCTACCCGCCTGACCTCCCCAAAAAGCGGCTATCCTGTAGAATAGGCTCATGTCGTTCGCTACCTGACGCTGAACATACGCGAGGGAATAATCAGCCGTTATCAAGGAATATAGTAGTAGGCCAGAGAGGATGACGACGTCCGCAAAAAACAGTATGTAAAGAAACCTGCCCAGGCTACCAATTGCGCCCTTTCTGGTGATGGCCGAGATAAAAAGAAGGGCTGTGGAGACCAGGGAAAGACCTATTCCAAACCAAAGAAGGAAATTACCTACTATTGCCATAGAAAATATTTTAATGCCTCCCGGATACCGGTTGCAACCCAGATGGAAGCTCACCCTACCCACTTTCAACCCCTCCTAAGTCCTTGTCCATCAAGGAGTTCGGAGAAAGTTCCGATGGCTCTAGGACTTAGCGA
>JBMFOM010000050.1:0-14276 GCA_049969615.1 Caldifarciminota bacterium | reverse complement strand
CACATCCCTCGCGCTATATGACATCATGGGAAGGAGGGTCTCAACCCTATACAATGGCAAGGAGCCGGGGCTTCACATTCTCAGTTGGGCCGGGACAGGAGAGGATGGCTCGCCCCTTCCAGCTGGGGTCTATTTCCTGAGGCTCACCCATGGCTCTAACAAATCCGCTGTCAGGAAGGTAATCTGGATGAGATAGGCCCGATCCTACCTTGTTTCAAGGCTTATCCTGAACCGGATCCTCTGACAGGTGGGGGCCAAGCTATGGTATCACCTACCGCTAGCCAATCCCCGGATTGGTCACTACAAAGGAAGGCCGGTTTCCCTCTAAGCAATCCTATGAGTTGAATGCTATTGAACCATCCTGAGATTACCTCTCCGTTCCTGGCGAGCGCTTCTGAGCCCTTCCAGCTGACCCCTTTCCAGCAGCCGTCGCTCCCCACCTCACAAAATATTTCATTTCCCTTCGTGAATACTTCAAGGCCTATCCACTGATACTTGAACAGCAATTTGTCGTTCCTGACCAGCCCACAGGAATCCCATCGGTGAACCTGTAATACAGATTGGAGGATGAGTCAAAGAACACTGGCCAAATATAATCATGAGGGCTACCGACCCCCTCTCCGTTTCTCAACAGGAGCCATCCCTTTGGTTTCTTGACGAGCTTTGTCCAGCAGTTTCCATCGGGAGAGACTACAAAAGGCCCCCCGGTTTCCTCGTATGGTCCAAAGAGTTCTTCAGAAAAGCCAATGTATACTTCCCCCCTCTTTTTCATTCCGAGATAAAGGGGTGTTCCGTCTTCCAGGAATGCCCCAGCATTGCCTATGCCTCCTTCAAACCAGTCCGAGAGAAACCCTGGTATCATGATGGCGCTCCTCATCTTGAGACCCTTAACCACGGTCATAATGGCCATCCAGCGCGAGATCGGGGGTCCAGGCGATCAAGGCGCCACCGGTGACCTGGTCGTCCCCATAAATTCTAGGATCGGTGGGTTGAACCCAGAGGGTATCAGTTTCAATCGTGAGTGCGAAAAGAAAGATCATAGCTTCTCTACCTCCTCTTTGAGCAACTTTCCTATTACATCGTCATCCTTTGGCAAGACGAACCTTGGCTTCCCGTTTATGTAGGGGTCCCTAGCAGTCCCGTATCTCTCAAGGGCCTCGCGGTTTGACTCCACCTCTATCAACTGGACCTTGTCCCCAAATTCCCTTGCGATTCGTTCTATCCGATTGAAGAGCTCGGGCGCGATGGGGCAAAGGAGGTTCTTGAACATGTATAGAGAATCTCGCCCACAACATTCCTATCGTCATCCTCGGCCTGGAATGATTCGTATCGCTCCCGGAGGTTTTCCCTTAACCAGACCTTTGATGTTTCAAGCGCCTGCTGCCCGAATATTCCCCAACCCTCGCCCCCGCAGGGATACGATCTTACCGTGTCCTCTTTGCTGGCGCGGTAAAAGCGCATGTTTCACCTTGCTATGAATTTGAACACGGCGGCCTGGTTCTGCCAAGTGAGCCTCAGGAAATAGACCCCGCGTGGAAGCCCCCTTATCTCCCAGCGGTTCTCTCCAGGCCCCATGTTCCTGCTCCGGATCAGCCTCCCGGACGGGTCATACACGCTCGCTCTTGTATGGGGATGATCCCCAGGGAGGATAAGCGTGAGACCGGACTGATCAAAGAAGGGCCTGAACGAGGTGCCAGCGCCCTCGCCAGCTCCAGTTGTTGAAGAGAATCTCACCCCATCGCCAATGACGACCCTGCTTGAGTCTGGCAGAAGGCCCTGGTTGCCGAGCTCAACATAGCCAGACTGGCCCCCGTTAAAACTGAATGTTCCCAGGCTCGTCCACTGGCCGCCGCCGGCCGTCTGGTCCACGTAAAATGTGTCAATTCCTCCAGCGTGGTGGACAACGTAGGGCGCGTTGGTTGCCCTGTTAGCACCCTGGGTGAACCAGACCGAGACTTCATATTCCCCTGCCTGCGGCAGATCAGGCATAAAAAGGAGCTTTTTCGTTCCGGTGCCATCGGCCCAGATGTAGTTCAGACCATAATACTGGGTTGACCACTCGGAAACGCGCCATGTCCCCTGCCTAAAACAAGCGGGATCGAGGTTGTCCACGATCACCTCTGGCCATGCCCCGTATAGCGTCGCGGAGAGACCCGATGTGTCTGAGCTGAGCACAATGTTAGGGATGAAGGCGGAATTGTAGCCTCCAGAACAGAAATAGAGGTCATATGTGGCCGGTAGCAGGCTGTCAATCCTAAATGTTCCAGGGCCAGACAAAGCCCTGTAGGCAACCAGGGAATCCGAGTAGTTGAGGAAACAATATAGGTGAATTGTCTGTGCCTGTGGCGGGGAAAGACTGACCGTCCCGGACATGTAATAGGCTTGCTGGAAAACCGGTGGCGCTATGTGGAGGTGGCCAGATACCCCCCTCGCGTAGGCATAACCCTCCCTCTCGTCATGCCTGTTCCAGTGGGTATAGAACCTGTAGGATTCGTCATATCCGTCGTGATAATCAATAAAGGAAGCCTCGCCCAGTATTGCGGGCATCACGGTTTCCCTGAGCACATAGAAATCAGCTGTCTGCGCGCCACGGTTGTTGTACCCGAAAGCCCAGAGAAGCCAGGGGTGGGTGCTGTCCCTCATCGCGAATGAATTTGCGGAACCATTAGGGTGACAATAGGTCTCGGTTCCCTGAACCTGGGTGTTGTATGCGTTGTGGTGGATTGACACGAACCGGTCAAACCCCTGGGAGTTCGCGTAATATACCCTGTCCGCCAGCGAGACATAAACATCCGACGTCCTGGTCATCCCGATTATAACCGTGTCCCCAGGTAGCCCAGCTCTCTCAAAGTAGAACTTTGCCCAGAAAGCAACATCCAGGTTCGCTTGCTTCTCAAGGTAATAAAGACCTACCGCGCCCGCGTCCGAGCCTCCGTGCCCGGGGTCAAGACAAACTGTCCAAGTGGTTGCCAGGATGATGTTCAGGAGCATGTATAAAGGATAAACCGGGCGAGGAGGGTAGGGCAAGCAGATCGATCACCCATATAAACGGGCGCAAGGGGGTTCCCATGAATACGGCGGCTTTCAGCAATAAGCGACATCTGCGGGAATAGAAAGCCCTGCCTTAATCATGATAGCGACAACTGGCAACTGCCAACAAGCAACCGATATAATTTCCCTGTGCGAAAAGACAGAGGTTGGAACGAGCTGAGGCCGATAAGCATAGAGCCGGACTACCTGAAGGCTCCGGAAGGCAGTTGTCTGGTCAGATATGGCCAGACATGGGTTCTCTGCGCCGCGACTGTCTCGGAAGGGGTACCGTCCTGGCTCTCCGGCGGGGGCCAGGGCTGGGTAACTGCGGAATACGCGCTGCTGCCCAGGGCGGTCCCGGAGCGCAAAGAGCGTAGGCAGGGCGGCAGGGAAAAGGAAATAGCGCGGATGATAGGCCGGTCCCTGAGAGCGGGGGTTGATCTCAGGGCGCTTGATGGCTTCACGATAACAGTAGACTGCGATGTAATCCAGGCAGACGGCGGAACCAGGGCCGCTTCGGTCACCGGAGGGTTCGTCGCTCTGGTGAGGGCGCTTGAACACATGAAGAAAGTAGGGATACTGGACCGAATACCAACAAGAGAATTCCTGGCAGGGATCTCGGTCGCACTGGTTGGAAAGCAATTGTTCCTTGATCCTGACTATAACGAGGACCTGAACGCGTCCGTGGACGCGAATTTCGTCATATCCGAGAAAGGCAATCTGGCAGAGGTCCAGATCAGCTCTGAGGAGGGGCTTATGGAGCCAGGGGTGCTGGCGAAGATGCTTGAGGCGGCAACGCCTGCCGCGAGAGATATAACAGAAAAACAAAGGGAGGCCTTAAAACATGGGCGCAATAAACCTTGAAAAAAGAGGCAAGATAGCCATAGTGAGGATGTCCAGGCCCGAAAAGTTGAACGCCATGGACTCTGGAGTCTTGGATGAGCTGGAAGCCATTGTTGACGAAACAAACCGAGACAGGGATATAGTGGCAATCATACTCACCGGCGAGGGAAAGGCTTTTGTGGCCGGCGCGGACATATCCGAGCTAGCGCAACTGGATGGCAAAACCGGCTACGAGAAAATGCGCAGGGGTCAAAGGCTCATGGACAAGATAGAACAATCTCCAAAAGTGTGGATAGCCGCTATAAATGGGTTCGCACTGGGTGGAGGACTTGAACTGGCTCTCGCTTGCGACATACGGCTCGCGTCCGAGAACGCGAAACTCGGACAGCCAGAGGTCAACCTCGGGATAATCCCCGGCTATGGTGGAACACAACGCCTGGCGAGGAACACGGGCATTGGCTGGGCTAAATACATGATACTGTCTGGCCGCGCGTTGACGGCCAGAGAGGCAATGAATACTGGACTGCTCCAAGGGATATATCCACCAGAGGAACTGATGACAAAGGCAGAGGAGCTAGCAATGGAGATAGCAAGCAAGGGGCCACTGGCGCTCGCCGCGGCAAAGCGCTCAGTAAACAATGCAGTGAGCATGCCACAGGACAAAGGGCTTAATGAGGAGGCACGCCTTTTCGGCGATCTATGCGAGACAGCAGACTCAAAAGAGGGATTAACAGCGTTCTTGGAGAAAAGGAAGGCAGAGTTCAAAGGGCAGTAGGCTGGATAGTCGGGATATTCTTCTTCCTCCTACTGATGGCTTTCTTTGTCTGGATCCTGTTCTTCGCGGGCGATGTATCCGGCTTCGTGAAAAGGCTAGGGCCGTGGGGTCCCCTGTTCATAATCCTCTTTCATGTGGCTCAGATAGTCTTCGCTCCTGTTCCGGGCCATGTAATACCCCTAACATCGGGCTACTTGTATGGATTCTTTTGGGGCGCGGTCTATGACGCGGTTGGACTCCTTGTGGGAACACTCCTGGTATATCTCATAGGCCTAAAGCTCGGGAGGCCGGTGGTCTCAAAGCTCGTTGGTCCGGATAACCTGGACAAGGCAGAGAAATACATATCTGGCAAGAGAATCCTTTTGGTCTTCATCGCGTTTGCCTTGCCCGGCCTACCAAAGGACGCGATGTGCTACGCATGCGGCATACTCAATGTCCCTTTCAAATATTACCTGCTGATACTCCTCGGCATAAGGATTCCGGGCGACCTCTTCGTAATCCTCTGGGGCGGCGGTTTCAGGTTCTTTGACACCAAGACCCTAATCTGGGGTGGCATAGTTTCAGTGATAGGCATAGCATTGTTCTGGGTCGTAGGCCTCTGGATAAAGAGGAGGTGGTTTGACGAGAAGAAGCCCTCCGTGGGACGTGAAAGGGACTAAACCCAATTTTTGGCACCGATGATCCTCCTCCGCGAAACCCTCTTCATCCTGTTGTTCTCAGCCGGAATCCTCTCCGGTGCCATAGCGACATCAGGTTGGCTCAAGGGGCCTGAACGCATCCTTGCTGGGGCTGTTCTTTTTCTATCCGAGAACATACTCGCGGTTATAATTCTGGGTTTCCTGGGATTTTTGAAACCATGGGCCCTCGCTACCATACTCCTTGCATTTATCACGGCCCACATTGCCATTGGTTCCTGGCTCCTAGTGTTTGCGGGGCATAAAAGCCTCCTGCAACCCCTGCAACTGGCACCCGGCAACCGAATTGGCTCCTGGTTAAAACGAGGGACCAAAAGCGGCCTCACAATTTCTCTCTGGATAATCGCTGGCGCGTGGCTCGCCTTTCTCGTTCTGGAGGCGTGGGTAATGCCACCTCGCGGATGGGACAGCCTCAGCTATCACCTAACCAATCCGCTGTTTTGGCTTCAGGAGGGCAGGATAGCCTTGCTCCCCTACCCCATCCTGAAGGATAATGCTGGTTTTGCTTTTCCGGCCAACGGCGAGGCCCTTTACCTCCTCCAACTGGCAATGACTCACGCTCAGAGGTTCCTGGGTTTCTCGCCCCTGATCTATATCATGCTTTGCCTTCCAGCAATGAGGGCCATTTCCAGGGATGACGGGACAATCGCTTTTCTCCTGATGTTTCTTGCTCCGCTGGGCCTCGCTCAGGCCATAACCAACTACGTGGACTGGGGATTCTGTTTCTGGTATCTGAGCGCCACGGCGTTTCTCTACAACTACTGGAGGGAAGGGGGTAGAACAAGGCTCATTTTAGCAATAATCGCTGTATCAGCCTTGGCCGGAGTCAAATACACCGGGCTGGTGTTCTACGCTTTCTTCATTATAGTTCTCATCTCCATCACCCAACGAAGAAAAGACACCGCGGCAATGGCTGCATCAATCGGATTATCTCTCGGCCTCTGGCTTCCATGGTATATAAGGAACTGGCTGGTTCTCGGAAGCCCCTTTTTTGACATTTGCGTAAAACTGGGGCCGTGGGTTCTTTTCCCCGGCAAGGAATCGCCATACACATACGGCTACCAGTATTTCGCAACAGCACATCAGATAATAGTATTCCCGTTCAGGGACATAGGCCTGGGCACCTATGAGGGCGGCGCGGGTCCGCTGTTTTGGCTCGCTGGTCTGCCAGCATCGATCTTTTTTCTCGCGAGAGATGCTCTCAAGAGGGACTGGCCCTCAGTTTTTATCTGGGCACAGGCTCTGGTTTTCATGTATCTCTTCACCATTATACCTGGTTACATTCACCCCGGCGAGCTCAGGCTCGTGATGCCAATCCTGGCAATAGGCCTTCTCGCGCTGGTGAGGGTTTGGCGCGCGGCCGGGATGCCGTGGATGGCCTCGTTGATGATCCTGACAGCAATCGCGTTCCAGTCCATCGGCGCACTACACCTTGGGGAACACAGGACTTTTCCGGGAGCATTCCGGGATTATCTCACTAGGAAAAAGGTCAGCCTCATGTCCTATTATTCATACCAGTTCCCGCAGTCCGGGAAGTGGGCGGAGCTGGACGGCCAAGGCACGAGGGTCGTGGCCGAGGACAAATTCGGCCTGTTCGCGCCCCTGTTCGGTTCAAGATTGCAAAACAGGGTGGAGTTCAGGTAAAACACACCTGGCACCGGTCAAATTAACAGCCCATGGCTGGGCAGGCACAGGGAACTGCCCCTACGGTATAATTTGGGTCTGATGGAAAAACCCCAGGAATATTGGGTCAGGCTCGCCAAACTCAGGGAACTTAAGCAACTAGGCATAAACCCTTATCCACACTCCTTCCCGCGCGTTCAGCTGACCCGGGACATTCTCAATCGCTATGATGAGCTGAAGGACAAGGAGGTCATAGTCGCTGGCAGATTGCTCATCAAGCGCAGGTTCGGCAAAATACTCTTCGCGCACATCAGGGACGAGAGCGGAGAGGTTCAGATTTATCTTGATACAGAAACGGAATCTCCCATTGAGAACGAGAACCCCGTAAAGTTCTTTGACAAGTATTTTGACCCAGGTGATTTTATCGGCATAACCGGGGCGCCATTTACTACCAAGACCGGCGAGAAGACCATCCGGGTAAAGAGATACGAACTCCTCTCAAAGGCCCTCCTGCCCATGCCGGAAAAGTGGCACGGCGTAAGGGACCCTGAGCTGGCCTACAGGGACAGGCCCTTGTTCCTCATAGCAAACCCTACCGAGAGGGAAACATTCCTGAAAAGGGCAAGAATAATCCACCTGACCAGGGAATTTTTCGGTGAGAAGGGCTTCACCGAGTTTGAAACCCCAACCCTCCAGCCAGTCTATGGCGGAGCGGCCGCGAGGCC
Organism: Caldifarciminota bacterium; assembly: GCA_049969615.1. Taxonomy (GTDB): domain Bacteria; phylum Hydrothermota; class Hydrothermia; order JBDRYB01; family JBDRYB01; genus JBDRYB01. Next base: position 6,585 of record JBMFOM010000050.1, on the reverse strand, counting down.
CTTCAGGACCAGGAGCAGGGCCCTGGACGCGGAGCTCTTTCTAAGGATAGCTGACGAGCTATACCTCAAAAGATTGCTGGTAGCGGGATACGAGCGGGTCTTTGAGATATGCAAGGACTTCAGGAACGAGGGAATAGACAGGACACACTATCCCGAATTCACAATGTTGGAGGCATACGCCGCGTTCTGGGATTACAACGACATGATGGAGCTTGCGGAAGAGCTCCTGAGCCGGTTGGCCTTGGAAATAGCGGGTTCAGAGACCATCCAGTATCAGGGCAAGGGGCTGTCTTTCGCCAGGCCATTCAAGAGGCTGGACTACACGACCGCTTTATCAGGGGCGCTGGGACTTGATGTGATGGAAGCGACAGACAGCGACCTAGTAAAATCAGCCGAAAACCACGGCATTGAAAACCCACATAACCTTCACAGGGCAAAGCTCCTAGACAAGCTCTTTGACATCACGGTTGGGGATCACATAACAGACCCGACGTTTGTCTGCGATCACCCTCGGATAATGAGCCCGCTGGCAAAGCCTCACAGGGAGAGGGAGGGCCTGGTTGAGAGGTTTGAACTCTTCGTGATGGGGACCGAGGTGGCCAACGCGTTCACCGAGCTCAACGACCCCATAATCCAAAGAGAGAACATGGAACGGGATGCGGCCCTACGGGATGAGGAACTGCCCTCGGAGGTTGACGAGGATTTTCTCACCGCACTGGAAAGAGGAATGCCGCCAACGGGAGGCATAGGCATAGGCATGGACAGGGTGACGATGATACTCACGGACCGGGCATCCATAAGGGATGTGATAGCGTTTCCCCAACTGAGGGTGAAATGACCCGCGCTGAACTACTGATAGTCTGGAAATACCTGAAGGCAACCAGGAGAGGAGTTCTTTCGTTCTTCTCGTCATTCGCTGTGCTGGGAATAGGACTTGGCGTCGCGTCCCTGATAGTGGTAATAGGGGTGATGTCTGGTTTCCAGGAGGAGCTCAAGAAGCGCATCCTGGGGTTCAACCCTCACCTTGTCGTCATTCCATACATAGGGGACATGACAAACTCCGACTCCGTGGCCCAGAAGATACGGGAAGTGGGCGGAGTCAAAGGCGCCAGCCCATACATATTCACGAAGCTCATAATCAAGCGGAAAACAGTGGCGGACGGCATAGTAGTCAAAGGCGTGGAGCCAGGGATTAGCATTGGGCTTGAGGACATCCAGCAGAGGATCAAGTTTGGAACCTTTGACCTGGATGGAAGACAGGTTGTTCTCGGGATCGGACTCGCCCAGCGCCTCGGCGCATTTGTCGGAGACACGGTGATCTTCTACGGCGGGACAGAAGCAACACCAATAGGCCCAGCGTTCAGGACAAGGGCCTTTGTGGTCTCAGGGGTGTTTGACGCGGGCTTGTTTGATTATAACGAGAACCTCGCGTTCATGGATACCAGGGAGCTCGCTCAACTGGCTAACATGAAGGGAGTCACAGGGGTGGAGGTAATTGTGGATGACCCATACAACGCGCAGGTATATGCCAAGAAAATCAACGAGGCGCTCGGCGGGGAATACAGGGTGCTTTCATGGATACAGATGAACTATTCGCTTTTTTCCGCGCTAAAGCTGGAGAAGCTGGCCATGTATATCATACTAGTCCTCATAGTCCTGGTAGCCGCCTTCAATATCATAACAACCCTGACGACCCTGGCCGTTGAAAAAACCTGGGAAATAGGCGTTCTGCGTTCACTGGGCATGACAAGACGCTCGGTGGCAAGGGTTTTCATAACCCTGGGACTCCTGCTGGGTTTTCTTGGGACTGCCTTGGGAACAGGGGTTGGCCTCGGAATATCCGCGCTGGTGGAGCGTTTTCAGATAATAAAACTCCCGCCTGATGTGTATTTCATAGACAGATTGCCCGTCCTGATCCAGGTTTCGGATATAATCTACATAGTGATCGCGGCGCTGGCAATAGCATTCTGTGCCGCGCTCATTCCGGCAATGAGGGCCGCGAGGCTCCAACCCGCGGAGGCAATAACAAAGGGAAGATGAGCGAACTACTGATAGCAAAAAGCATAACAAAGGTATACGGGGGGCCACACGAGGAGCTGACGGTCATCAACGGTCTTGATCTCACGGTGAATTTCGGTGAATTCGTGGGAATAACTGGACCATCCGGCTCCGGGAAAACGACCCTCCTTAACATACTTGGAACCCTTGACACGCCATCCTTGGGGGATGTCCAGCTTGGCCAGATGGTCTATTCAAGGATGTCTGATAGGGAGCTCTCGGATTTCCGGTCCAGGGAGATAGGCTTCATATTTCAGTTCCATCACCTCTTGCCTGACCTCACAGCGCTTGAAAATGTAATGCTACCGGGTTTCCTGACCAGGAGACCAAAAAAAGAAATAGCCGAACGCGCGCTCGCTCTGCTTGAAGCTGTCGGAATAGCTGATAGGGCGCACCACCTTCCAAAGGAGCTCTCTGGCGGGGAGAGCCAGCGGGTCGCAGTAGCAAGAGCACTGGTCAATGGCCCCTCTGTTGTCCTGGCGGATGAGCCAACCGGTAACCTGGACAAGGCCTCTGGTATGAAGCTTATGGAACTGCTGTCCTCCCTAAACCGGATACAATCCCTGACAATAATTATGGTAACCCACAATGAGGCCTTTATCCCCTTCTTCACGAGGTCATACAAACTGGAGGACGGGAAACTAAGAGCGCTTTAATTGAACCTCCATGCATCAACCCAGCGCGTCATGCGGCCTGCGTTCGTCCAGTGAGATAATCAACCAGGGGTTGGGAAACCAGAGGAACCACATCCGGAAGCAGGTGGGGCATCAGGTTACCCATGGCCTTTGGAACGAGTTCGGGCATTTGATCCCTCATGAAATCAGGCATCGGGACGCGTTTGCCCATGAGCTCAATCATAGTGGGATGAAGCTTCGGCATCATCATGGGCAGGAGCACAGGGAAGAGGGCCGGGAACATGGGTTTCATCGCAGTAAGTATCCCCCTGCCGACCGGGCCAAGTTTGCCCAGGAACCTCATCATCTTGCCCATGCCAAATGGCATTGCATCAACCATCTGAGGGAACATCTCGGCCATAAGCGCGGCCATGTTCTGTGGTTTCATGAGCATTATCATGGCCTCAAAGGTTGCCCAGGAGGAGAGCAGGTAATCCCTGTCTTCCTTGATCTCGTAGCCCTTTGCCCTGGCCAGGAATGTTGCCAAGTCAGTTATCTCGGCCGGGATTCCCTTTCTTTCCTTTGTAACGGTCAGCTGGAACCTGCAACAAGGACACAGGGTTAAAACTCTGTCAGCCTTTATCTCGGCGGCCTCCTCAAGGCGCTCTCTGCCAACCTCGGCCGCGACGGGGGGATCTGATATGAGGGTGAGAACCGAACCACAACAAAGCCCGTATTCCCTGTTATGACGCATCTCCTGGAAATCAAGGCCCGGAACGGCCTTGATGAGATCACGCGGAGGTTCATAGATACCACCGGCCCTACCTATGTGGCAGGAATCGTGGAAGGTCACACGCTCGCGAACCTCCCCAAAACCGAGTTCCTTTGCCTTGGGGGCAAGAACCTCCGAGTAGTGTTTGACCTCAAAATCGTATTCAAGCCCAAGCTTCTTCGCCCAATCCTTGTAATAGGTGTGCCAAGAAAGCCAGCAGGCGGGACAGCTGGTTATCACAGTCTTCACGCCTCGCTTTTTGGCCTCGGTAATGTTGTGTCTTACCACATCACCGAATTCCTTCCACTTGCCCGCAACCAGCATGGGCAGGCCGCAACAGGATTCGTCCTTGCCCAAAGTGGTGAATTCAACCCCCGCGTCCCGAAGCAGTTTGACAGCGGCCTGGGCCATGTCCTTTTCAACGAATGAGGATGTGCATCCAGCGAAATACATCACCGGAGCCTTGTCCTTTATGAGCGGGCGGACATCGTCCGGAACCCACTCGTCCCGCTTTTCCCTGAGATGGGCCCAGATGTTTAAGTTGCGTTCCAGCGAAGCGGCCATAATCTCAAAGGGCGGGATGGTCATCATCTTCTTTTCTTCTACTGATAGGCCCCTGAGCTTTAGCCAGCTGGGTTCTATGGGAAGTCCTTCTGAACACATCACATTGCAGTATTCGCAGGTGGTGCAAACCATGAAGGTGTTAACGGCCTCCTGATCAAGTTTCTCTTTGCCATCAAGGAGCTCTCTGATGAAGAACCATTTCCCACGAGGGGATTGGCTTTCCCACATCCTCCCATAGAACTGATCGCAGGTATCAACGCAGAACCCACACTGAGAGCACGAATAGGCATACCACGCGGCATCAGGCGGTATGCCTCTTTTTGGCTTGGAAACAATTCTCTCGGCCGGAGAGGGCCTACCTATCATGGCAAAGGGTTTTGCGATTGGCTCAAACGTCTTCGCAAGGCCCATAAGCCAAGAGAGCTTTGAACCCGTGACCTTGCCGGGGTTCATTATGCCGGAGGGATCAAGCCTATTCTTGAACTCAACTATTTCCTCAAGCCTCTCCCGCCCAATAATATCGCTTGCCCACGGGGTAAAGTAGATTCCGGTTGAATAGGGCCTTCCTTTGTGTCTCTGGGCTATCTTGACCGCTGTTATCGCGTTGATGTATGCTAGGTTGAACCAAAAGCGTCTCTCATCATGGGTAATAAAACCTAGAAGGACCATCTCCTTGCCGGATACGCCCATTCCCTCTATTGCAAGAGAAGGAAGGCTTTTCTCAATCTCGGAGAGGGTGGCCGCGAGCTCACCGAGTGGAACGACAACCTCTGCCGGAATGAAAGAGGGCCCGAGACGTTTTATCTTCATTATGTGGAAGCGCTCTTCCCACTCGTGGTGGGCTATCTCAGGGGCGAGGAACTCGCCACGGTGAGCCTTCGCTGGATCAAAGAAAACGTTTTGATTCATATCGTGAGCGATGATCACTGTGTATTTCTCCGGAAGCATCACCCTTTCTTCAACAGGGTGTCCGTGGTGGGTTCTGAGGGGAGCGATGTTTCTGAGCCTCGCCATCTCAGGGTTTATCAAGGTAAGAGACCATATCCCATCAATCCCAGTAGAGTTGATAAAACCAGCCGCGTCGGCCGGGTTGTCAAAGGCTATGGCCGTGATCATTAGATCAAACCTGGGCATCACTCTCAGCGAGAGCCTCGTTATTATTCCGGTCGTGCCCTCGGCATCGGCCACCAGCCCCAGATCTTTTCCGGAGAGGTCTTTGACTGATCCATCGGGAAGAACCACCCTCGCGGATAGGACATTCTCCGAAAACCAGCCATATCTCCAGGAGCCAAAACCCGCACCGCCCTGAGCAAACCATCCACAAACGGTTGAGGATGGGTAGGATGATGGATAAAGCCTCAGGGTAAGACCCTGACCGGCCAGGGCCTCATCCAGCTTTTTCCAGGATATTCCCGGCTCAACCGTCACAACATCCCCATCAACCGAGATGACTTTCTGGAGCCTTATGAGGTCAAGGACTATACCGCCTTTCACTGGCAGGACACCGCCATAGCCGGAGGTGGATTTTCCCCTCGGTATAAGTGGTATTCCCTCCTCTCTCGCCCATTTGACCAAAATGGCTATCTCATCCTCGGATACGGGCTGAACAACGGCCTGTGGCATGGTTTTGCCTATAAAAGGCCTGACCATGCCCGGAATTGAACCTATGTCGTGACTATACATGCTTCGTTCCCGCCGTGAAAAATTAACACGGGAGCCAAAGCGCTCCTCCAACCACGCCTTTTGTTTTCTCGTAATGGCCTTCATGGCTGTCTCCTTATATTAGTTAATTCTAATATTATAATGCAAAAATTAACTTCGGATCAAGGCCTTTGCCTTCTCTATATCTCGCGTGAGGGTCTCAGAGCCGGACCTTGCCCTCTTAACACAATCAAAAAGCTCCGGCGGAAAGGCTTTCATCTCAAGGGCATAGCGCATGGATGTTCCTGCCCTTGAAGCGCTAACCATTCCAGCGTGCCGGAGGACATTCAGGTGCTGGGAAACCCTTGATTGAGCTATTCCGAGGGCTTCGGTCAGCTCCTTGACGCAGAATGAGGATTCCATGAGGAGGTTAACTATCCTGACCCTTGTCTCATCAGAAAGTGCCCTGTGAAAAGCAACCAAACCCTCCAGATTTTGATCGTTCATGCTAATATTATAATGAAATCCCTGATAAAGTAGCAATAACTTACTGGTTTGGGGGAGGAGCACTTTGTCCAAGAGAACGAGCCTGTCTCACAATACGATTTTTTGACGCCCCTGAATTCTAAGAATGGGGCCCGGAGCGGATCTTATCTGAGACAGCTTCTCAATAACCCTATTCTGGGGTAGGCTTGATTTTTCAGAGGTTTCATAATGTACATGAATAAATAAACACAACCACAAAGAAACCAGCAAGGCCTTCCCAGCTCATGCGCTAACCTGGACCAAAAGGCTCACTGTCTGAGCTTGAATGCGAAGGGTATATTGACCCTAACCTTTACCGCCCTATCTCCCATCTGGCCGGGCCTGAAAATACAAGCCCTGGCCGCGGTCAGGGCTGGCTCGTTAAAGACATCGTTGGTAGAGGCTAGTATT
>JBMFOM010000049.1:0-14374 GCA_049969615.1 Caldifarciminota bacterium | reverse complement strand
TCCTCTCCTTCATACCCAGAGAATAAGGCAAGTGGTCAATCAGGGGCCAGCTAGAGGCCAGCCGGGTGAAGGATCACCAAATTCAAGGGGACTTGACAAAATATGTGCAATGCTGTATAATACTAATACATTGCGGGAATGTGAGTTTTGGTTGGAAGCACCATACGAGCCGACCGGCGACCAGCCCCGCGCGATAAAAGAGCTGGTTAAGAGGGTAAGGGCCGGGGAGCGCTATTCGGTTCTTCTGGGTGCGACAGGCACCGGAAAGAGCGTTTCCGGTGATACACAGATCCTTCTCGTTGTTAACGGCAGGATAATGGTTGTCCCGGTTGGGCAGATCGTTGATAGTCTGATTCCTCCAGGCCAGACGAAAAGCGCGGTCGTTGAGGTCTCGGATGTCCATTGTCTAGCGTTTGATCCGAACACGCAGGATGTCTCGTTCAGGCCTGTCAGCTCCTTTTCTCGCCACCCGGCCCCGGCTCATCTATTCAGGATAAAAACCGATTCCGGCCTCTCTGTAGATGTCACCCCGGACCACTCGGTCTGGGTTCTCAGGGACGAGGGCCTCGTCCTGGAGCGGGGCGAAAGGGTTGAGCCCGGAGATTATATCCCCGGCCCAAAGTTCCTTCCCCGGCCGGACATTAAGAGGCCAGAATTCATTGACCTAACCGAGATACTCATGGACAGACCCCTCCGCGTGGAATACCGGGGCCAGTCATGGCCAATTGCTGAATTCTGCGAACACAAGCGGAAGGCCGAAATTTCTCCGGATGAGCTGGCTTCGGCCAGAATAGTCGGCCTGATGGGCAAGAGCCTGCCCGGCGCTGTTCCGGCAGGTCCAGACTGGGCCAGCTTCATGGGCTACGCCTATTCCGCGCGGCTCCTCCAAAATCGCTATCTGAACTTTCCATTTGTGAGTAAAGCCGCGCGAAAGGATCTGCCGGCGCTACTCAGGAAGCTCGGCCTCCCAACAGGGGTTTTTCGGTCAAGCAACATCTATCAGGTATGCTCGCGGGTCCTGTGGGAGCTCGTTTCTGTGCTGATTGGGAGGCAAAAACGGGCCAGACAGATTCCGCCTTGTGGTGGGCCCCGCTCTCCAGCCGCGGCATCCGCCATGGTCTCGTCGCTCGTTGGAACATCCGGTAGGATCAACAAGGAGTGTTTTTGGTTCAATGTAAAATCAATCGGGATGCTATATTCCCTGGAATCAGCATTTTCTCGCCTTGGAATCGGGTACCGGATCCTGGGCCCGGCCGGAAGGCGCGGCTACTTCAAGCTCATCGTTGACCGTAAGGAGGACATCCTCGCCCTGGCTGGGTTGGACGGCGTCTCAAGGGAAATCTCGGATAGCCTTCGTCGTCTAGCCGAACGGGCAAGGGACGGCCACGACCCTGTCCCTGTTCCGGGACGCGCCATGCGGGATGAGAGGGTGAGACGGGGTCTCCTGGAGAAACATGTTGCGAATGCTTCTGGCTTCAGCATAGCCCAGATCAGTCATCTTGAGATCGGGCGAACCAGATATCTGAGAAGGGGTTTTGACCGGATAAAGGATTTCCTGCCTCCGGAGCTGAGGAACCTGGACAGGCTCCGGTGGCACAGGGTCGTTTCTGTTGAACTCATAAAGCCCAAGGGGAATTTCGTGTATGACCTTTCTGTGCCGGGCCCAGAGAGCTTCATGGCCGGGTATCCTGGCCTGTTTGTCCACAACACTTTTACCATAGCCAATGTCATAAAAGAGATCGGCTGGCCAACCCTGATCATTTCCCACAACAAGACGCTTGCGGCGCAGTTATACGGCGAATTCAAGGGTTTTTTCCCCAGGAACGCTGTTGAATACTTCATAAGCTATTACGATTACTACATGCCAGAGGCATACATCCCCGAGACCGACACCTATGTCCCTAAGGAGGCTGACATCAACGAGCGGATAGAGCGCCTCAGGCTCAGGACAGCGGCCTCGCTTTTGTCTAGGAAGGATGTGATCGTCGTGGCATCGGTCTCATGCATATACTCGCTGGGTGATCCTGAGGAGATGAGGGAGGAGTTCATTTTCCTTGAAACAGGGAGGGAATATGATCTCCCCGAGCTCTCAAGAAAACTGGTTAATCTGCAGTATGAGCGGACAACCGGCGACCTCGCGAGGGGAAGGTTCAGGCTCAAGGGCGATACCCTTGACCTCATCCCCGCTTATGAAGAGGAGATATGGCGGTTTGAGTTCTCCGGCAACCGGCTTGAACGCATAACAGCTAGAGAACCGGTCACAATGAGGGTGAGGACGGAGATGCCTTCGGCTTCAATTTATCCGGCGGCTCACTTCATAATCTCACGGCCCAGGCTGGAGCGCGCGCTTTCTGCCATAAAGGAAGAACTGTGGGAACGATTGGAGGAACTGGAAAATCAAGGCAAGCTTCTTGAGGCCCAGCGTCTCAAGCAAAGGACAATGTTTGATCTGGAGATGCTCCGCGAGATAGGCTATTGCCACGGAGTTGAGAACTACTCAAGGCATCTGTCCGGCCGGGCGCCCGGCGAACGGCCCACATGCCTCATAGATTATTTCCCCAGACCATTCCTCACCATCATAGACGAATCTCACGCCACTATTCCCCAGATAGCGGGCATGTATGAGGGGGACAGGTCAAGAAAGGAAATTCTGGTTGAGCACGGGTTCCGCTTGCCATCATGCCTTGACAACAGGCCGCTTGAGTTTCAGGAGTTTGAGGAGCTGGTCGGCCCCATCATATGCATGTCAGCCACGCCCGGCCCCTATGAGCTGGAGAAGACCGAGGGCGTTATAACAGAACAGATAATAAGGCCCACGGGCCTGGTTGATCCGGAGATGGAGATAAGGCCCACAGAAAACCAAATAGATGACATGCTTAACGAGATAGACCGGGCGACCTCTGCTGGCCAGAGGGTTCTCGTTACGACCCTAACAAAAAGGGGCGCTGAGGAGCTCGCGGCTTTTCTGAAGGACGCTGGAATCAAGGCTGATTACTTGCACTCTGAGTTGGGCGCGATGGAGCGCGTCCGTGTGCTCAGGGACCTGCGGCTCGGAAAGATAAATGTTTTGGTTGGCGTCAACCTGCTCCGGGAAGGACTTGATCTTCCGGAGGTCTCGCTCGTGATAATAACGGATGCCGAACGGACTGGCTTCCTGAGATCATATACCTCTCTCATCCAGATCGCTGGCAGGGCCGCGAGAAATCTCGCGGGCAAGGTGATCCTCTACGCAGACGAGGTCACCGAAGCCATTGAGAAGGCCCTGGCCGAGACCGCGCGGCGTCGGGAGCGCCAAATCATGTATAACCAGGAGCATGGCATAACCCCCAGATCAATAGTGAAAAGTCCGGACCAGATCATGGCCACGACGGGAGTTCTTGAGGATGCCGCGATACCAGAGCCTTGCACGGCGGATTCCGAGCGCATTGCCAAGGAGGTAATCAGGTCAAACACCAGGCCGGACGCGATGGCTGAGCTGGAGAGGCTCATGATGGATGCGGCAGAGCGCCTTGACTTTGAGTCAGCGACGGTGTTCAGGGACGCGCTGAGGGAGCTGGCAGGCCAGCTCGGTCGGAAAAGGTCCCAGAGAGACAGAATAGGATGAATCCTCACGGGCGATTGGTTTATACTATTGAGAAGATCCGATGGACCGCAAAGATAGCCAAGAAAAAGCCCATAAGAAAAAAACCACCCTTGAGGTTTCTCTTGTGGGATCAGAGTTTGACAGGTATCGGCTTGACAACGCTGAGCGCTATAAACCCGGAGAATTCCTCTGGATCAGGGAAATAGGAGGGGAGAGCGAGATCCTGGTCAAGGTCCGCGGCGCATCGGACAGACCTGCAGAGAAGTCCCTCGCCTCCATACGCTATGCCTCTACGGATAGGGTGAAGGCCCTGATGATCAATCTCGTAAAGGGTTATCTCTTCGCTTCCGGGCACCAGGACATCAGGGTGGCGGGGGGAACCCTTGACACCGAGAAGGGCCACCTGATAATCAAGTTCGTGGCGGACGAGAAGCAGGATCTTAGACACCTGGGGCCCAAGCTGGCCAAGATACTCCATGTGAAGGTTGAGTTCACCCAGATAGGCGCGAGGGACAAGGCCAGGATGGTCGGCGGCCTGGGAAGGTGCGGACTAGAAATGTGTTGCAAACGGTTCCTCGTTGAACTGCCCTCCGTGACCCTAACCATGGCGCGAAAACAATACCTGTTTGCCGCGCCGGACAAGCTCTCCGGCACCTGCGGCCGGCTCATATGCTGTCTCAGATATGAGATGGAGTTCTACGAGGAGATGGCCGAGCGGCTTCCAGCGCTGGGCGAAATCATAAGGGTTGGAGACAGGGAAGGGGAGGTCATAGAGGTCAATCCCATAAAGGGGTTCTACAGGATTCGTTTTACGGAGGGTGGCGAGGAAAAGGTTGAGATAGAAGAGAACAAACTGCCCTTGGGCAACGACTAGGGCGCCAGGCGCGCGCCTATTTGACTATTGCCTTTCCTATTGTCCTCTTGCCCTCCACGACAAGCTCAACCATGCATCAAGGCTTATTTCGTGTTCTCCGGCTTGCGCCTGACCGTTCAAAGGCATCAACACCAACCTGCCTGCAGGGTCATATACCGACAGCCTAACCCTTGAATCCATCCGTAGGGTAAAGGAGATCCTGTTCCCGCTGATGAACATGGAGAGACCATGGGCCTCGGACTCATCCGTCCCAACCACCTCGCACCTGGTTGTCAGGAGAATGCTCTGAACGCTAACCGTCGGGGTGATGTTGCTCACAGCGGGAGAGAGGCTCGCTATGGTCAGGGTGCAGGATGTCATGGTCATGGCGAAGCCCCTATCCATCGCTTGGACTATGGTGGTGGCCGTAACAAATGAATAATAACATCCTCCCGCCACTATCCTGGCCCAATCCAGGTTGTCGTTGGGGATGAATTTTACCAGAAGGAAACCGCTCCCGAAACTCCCGGATCTATAGCGTCTTCACCAAAGCCTTGCTCTGCCTTGACCGAGTGCGAGGGGAATACGTTGAGCTCTTATGCCCCAAGAACTTACAGGCTATCCTAAATCAGACCTCACCTCTGGGAGCTGGGAATATGTGAGAGCTCAGGTCTCATAAATGCTTGATCTTTGGTAGGCAGCAAGTTATAATTGAAATCCTATGAGAAATTTTCTCTTTCCAATGATAGGATTGGCAGTGCTTGTGGGATGTGAGAAGAAGGGAACGCCTCCAGTACCCATGCCCCTCGGCGGAACCGCGACAACAGAAAAGGAGGAATATGCCGAAGTAGAACCAGGACAAACCCCTAGCAAAACCGCGGCACCGAAAGACGGCGTGGCCGCAGGCAAGGACATCACGGTTAGCACCAGCACCGGCACAGAGGTAACGCTGCCGGAGCGGATGGTCGCCTACACGATCTCCTGGGAGATGGAGACGGAGAAGTTCAACCAGGTCGTTGAAAAACTAAACAATGTTCCTAACAAACACAACGGCTACATCGTATCCTCCAACATATATAAGGCCGAGAACCAGGCCTGGACAGCCAACATAGTGCTGAGGGTCCCATCAGACCGACTCGCTGAGGCCGAGAACGAAATAAGGGGCATTCAGGAAGCAAAGGTCATAACATACAACAAGACCAGCCAGGATGTTACCGAGGAATACCTTGACCTTTCCATAAGGCTTGAGAACAAACGCAAGCTCCTGGAGAGGATGCGTGCGCTTCTCCTGAGGGCAAACTCAGTATATGAGGCAATGCAGGTTGAAAATGAGATAGCCGACATAACCGAGGACATAGAGCGCATGGAGGGGCGAATGAGATTCTTACAGAGCATCACATCCTATTCCCAGATACAGATAACCCTCCACGAACCTTATCCCACTCCGCTCGGTCAGGAGGGCGGCCCCTTGAAGATAATGAAGAGGAGCGTTGAGGTAGCGCTGACATTCTTCACCTATGTCATAGCGGCTATGGTGGTTATGGTTGGAGGCCTCCTGCCCATTGTTATACTGGCACTGATCATCTGGCTCATCGTCTGGGGAATAATAAAATCAAGGAGAAAGAAGAGGTCCGGTGCGGCCGGATAAACCGGTTCCTGGCGCGCGAACAGCCAAAATGATCGACTGGCAGTAAAGGACCAACCCGTTTAACATTGCTCGGTCTGTCTCTGAAGCCCAGCTGCCGCAAAATCTGGGGTCCCTGAGAAACATAAAGACTTAGAGCCTTCGGTCTTCCCAAATACTCAAATAATTGATCCTGCGCGGGGAGTGAGTTATAATTTTCCCAGTGAACGCAAAGGATATAGCGCGTGTTGTTGACGGAGAGCTCAGCGGAAACCCCAACCAGCCAGTCTCAGGCGTAGCAGAGCCGGACGATGCGGGGCCAGATGACCTGGTTTTCATCCTGGAAGAGTCAAGGCTTTCCGAAATAGGCACCAAGCGTTTTGGGACCGTCATAACAACCCTCTCACCAGATAAAGTTAACGCGGGAGCAGTAATCGGTGTTTTGGACGGAAAACTCGCTATGGCAAAAGCCCTCGCGCTTTTTCAGGATGTCCATTTCCCAGAGCCCGGCATTCATCCCGACGCGTGCGTGGAAAGCGATGTCCTTCTGGGAAATGATCTCAGGATAGGCGCGCACGCGTATATCGCAACAGAGGCGGTCATAGGGTCAAGGACAACGATATACCCCAACTGTTACATAGGCCGGGGCGTCCGGATAGGCGAGGATTGCGTGATAATGCCGGGAGCATACATAGGCGACTCGTGCGAGATAGGCGCGAGGGTCAGGATAGGCCCGAACGCTGTCATAGGTTTTGACGGATTCGGTTTTGTTCCGACAGAAATGGGCCTCGTGAGAATACCTCAGGTAGGCAGGGTGGTAATAGAGGAGGACTGCGAAATAGGCGCGTGCACATGCATAGATAGGGCAACAATAGGCGAAACCAGGATAGCCAGGGGAACCAAACTGGACAACCTGGTGCAGGTCGGGCACAATAGCAGGATAGGAGAGGGAACTGCGATGGCCGCGCAGGCCGGTGTGGCTGGTTCGTCAAGCGTTGGGAAGGGGGTTCTGATCGCCGGTCAGGTCGGCATAGCGGATCACCTCCGGGTTGGAGATGGAGCGATAATAACAGCTAAATCCGGCGTATCGTCGCATGTTCCGGCCAAAGCCATATACTCATCAGGGGTTCCTGCCAGGGACAGGACGCTCTTTCTGAAGTGTATGACCCTGTTCTACAAATTGCCGGAGATATACGAGAGGCTTAGGAAGCTTGAGGATGCCCAGAAAAACGTTGAGAAGGGCGAAGACGCTTGAGGGCGTTGGGGTTCACACAGGTGCCAGTGCCAGGATAACTATAGTGCCAGCAGAGCCGGGGGAAGGCGTGGCGTTCATAACCGACGGAACCAGGATACCCGCGATCCTTGAAAATGTTAGCTCAGCCGACAGGAGGACTGACATTTCATCCGGCGGCAAGACCGTGATGACAACGGAACACATTCTTTCAGCGCTGGCTGGCATGGGCATTGACGACGCGACCGTGGCCGTTGAGGGGCCGGAGATACCGTTTTTTGATGGTTCTGCCCTTCCCATAGCGCGGGCAATAGCCGAGGCTGGCACAGTAGAGGAGCCAGGAGAACCAGACCGGCTAACCCTTGACAAGGCAATGGAACTCAGATTCGGGGACACAGAGTTCAGGATTTGCCCATCAGAGGGGCTTGAGATAATCTGCAGGATTACTTATGATCACCCGTTCATACCGGCTCAGGAGGCCTGCTTTCCGATCACGCCAGAGATATATCTGAAAGAGATAGCCCCTGCCAGGACATACATATTCAGGGAAGAAGCGGAGGAGATACTCGCGAGGGGACTCGGAAAAGGCGGTTCACTTGATTGTGTTTTGGTCATAAACAGAGATGGATACATGAACGAGCCGAGGTTTCCGGATGAACCGGCCAGGCACAAGCTGATGGACATGGTGGGAGACCTGGCCCTGGTGGGTGCGAGGCTACAAATGAGCATAGAAGCCACGAGACCTGGACACAGGACAAACCATGGACTCGCGGCCTTCATAAGAAAAAAAGGACTCAGGATATGATAGACATCAGGGAGATAATGAACCGCCTGCCTCACAGGTATCCGTTTCTCCTGGTGGACAGGATAACGGAGATAGGCGAGGAGAGGATAGTGGCGATAAAATGTGTGACATACAACGAGCCTTTCTTCCAGGGCCACTTTCCCGGAGCACCCGTAATGCCAGGAGTCCTGCAGGTTGAGGCACTAGCGCAGGCCGGGGGTGCCCTCCTGTTCTCAAAGTTTCCGCCGGAAGCGAGGGAGCACAAGCTGGTCTATTTCGTAGCTATAGACGAGGTGAGGTTCAGGAGACCAGTGATTCCAGGGGATGTGCTCGTTCTTGAGCTAGACCTGCTACGGTTCGGTGGCAGGATCATAAAAATGAAGGGTGTGGCGAGAGTAGGTAACGAAATAGCGTGTGAGGGGGTTTTTACGGCAACAATAGTGGATAGGTAATCGCGACCACAGGCTATATCATATAAGAAACCCCTGAAAAATCCCGGTTTGTCAGCCTCATCATAGTTAAAAGAGAATCATGAGGAAATGCCCTCTTGGCGGATTTTTCAGGGGTTCACCGCGTAAAATTCCCTCACCATATCCTCATGAACCATGAGAAAAGCCCACGCGTGCGCGATCATGTCCTCAAGGCCATATCTTGGACCCCAGCCAAGCTCGGTCTTTATTCTCTCGGATGAAGCCAAGAGGACCGGTGGGTCTCCGGGCCTCCTCTGCCCCATCTCCCATGGGACACTCCTCCCGGTTACCTTGCTGACGGTCCTTATGACCTCAAGGTTTGAGTATCCTTTCTCTGATCCAAGGTTATAGACCTTTGATTCGCCGCCAGAAAGGAGCCATTCCAACGCGAGGATATGGGCCTCTGCCAGATCGTCAACATGGATGTAGTCCCTAATACAGGTGCCATCCGGAGTGGGATAATCATCGCCGAAGACAACTAGTTTCTCTCGGAGACCCATCAGGGCGTGTAGACAAAGGGGTATCAGGTGAGTTTCTGGCTTGTGCATCTCACCCAGCTTAGCTGATGGCGACGCGCCAGCCGCGTTGAAGTATCTGAGGGACACATAGCGGAGGCCCCTAAGCTCCGAATACCAGCGGAGTGCCCTCTCCACCACGAGCTTGGTCTCGCCATAGACGCTCTCAGGCCTCGTCGCCGCGTCCTCGGGGATGGGGATGCTATCAGGAGTACCATAGACCGCGGCCGAGGAGGAGAATATGACCGGTATGCCCCTTTCAAGCGCGAGCTCAACTAATGCAATGCTCCCGGAGACATTGGTTGAGTAATATAGTTCGGGCCTCTCCATTGACTCGCCAACCAGTATCTTGCTCGCGAAGTGCATTATTGCCACTGGCTTAGTATCATCAAGGAGGACAGAAAGGGGAAACCTGTCGCGTATATCTCCCTTAATCAGGTCTCCGGTGACGGCCCAAGCATGGCCAGAGGACATGTTGTCGTAGATGACGGGTTCGTAGCCCCTCTCTGAGAGGAGCACGGCAACATGCGAGCCTATGTAGCCCGCGCCACCAGCAACGAGAACCTTTGCCATTTTCAGAATGAGAGATCCTCCCCGAACTCCGAGTAATCCACCATCGGCTCCTCGGTATAGGATTCAAACCGGGTACACTCTTTGAGGAAGGTGAGCTTCGTCTTGCCAACGGGGCCGTTTCTGTTTTTGCTCACTATAATATCAATCGTGTTCTTCTCCGCCTGCGACTGATTATATATTTCTGGCCTGTGGAGGAACATGACTATGTCCGCGTCCTGCTCTATTGAACCGGATTCCCTGAGGTCCGAAAGCCTTGGGGTTGTGTCATCCCTTCTCTCTGATGAACGAGACAGCTGGGAGAGAACAACTATGGGCAGGTTCAGCTCCCTGGCGAGGGCCTTTAATCCCTGCGAAACCAAGGTAACCTCTATCTGGCGGTTCTCGCTCCTAGGGCCCCTGATCAACTGCATGTAGTCAATTGAAATCAGCTTCACCCCCTCGTCCCTGACTATCCTGCGCGCCTTTGCCCTTATCTCGGTAAGGGATATGGCTGGAGTGGCATCAAGGAATATGGGCATCCTCTTGAGCGCGGATACGGCGTCGGCCAGCTTCGCGAGGTCATCCCTTGAGAGCCTGCCAGTCTGGATCTTCCGGGAGTCAACCCTGGAAACTATTGAAAGGAAGCGCATAACCAGCTCCTCCGCGCCAGTCTCAAGGGTGAATATGGCCGAGGGAGCGCCCGATCCCTCGCCAGAAAAATGATAATGAATGTTGAGCATGAAGCTGGTTTTGCCCACTGATGGCCTTGAGGCTATGACCACCATGCTACCCTCCCTGAAACCCACGGTCAATTCGTCTATGTCCCGGAAACCGGTCCTCACGCCGGGCAAGGCCTTCGGGTCAGATGGCATTGTTTCCAGGCGTTTGAAAACCTTCTCGCCGACATCACCGACATGGATGAACTCCCTCTTTATTCGCCCCTGTCTTATCTCAAAGATACGGTTTTCAGCGTAGTCAAGGAGGTCATCCGCGGGTTGCTCGCCCTTGTATGCCTCCGCGAGTATGGCGTCCGTGACTTCTATTACCTTTCGGTAGACGGATTTCTCTTGGACAAGCGCCGAGTGCTCGCCTATCAGGGAAGGGGATATTACCGAGTCCATGAGGGAGGATATATAGGCCCTGCCGCCTATCTGTTCAAGTGTTCCCTCCCTCTCCAGCTCATCCACGAGGGTCACAGGATCAACGTTGGTCTTCTTCTCAAATAGCCTGAGCATGGCCCGGAATATCTTCCGGTGCTCCATAAGGTAGAAATCGGACTCGGTGAGCGTCTCAATTCCTTCAAGAAAAGCGGCTTCCGAGGATAACATGGAACCGAGAACGCTCCTTTCGGCTTCTGGTGAGGAGGGGGGCAGATGGGCCATGTCTTCAGTTTCGGCGAATCAGCGGTTCTAACCCTGAGCAAGGAGCGATCATGTTATCTGCCAAAAATCATGACGCCCGCTGTGACCTGGAGGTAGTTGGGGGTTCCGGATGAGTTGATTATGCCGTATTCGGCCTGAAGCCATAGCGAGACTTCCTCGGTGATCTCCCTGTGCGCGCCCATATCAAGGAAAACGCCCGCGTAAATGCCGCTCATGTCGTATCCCTCGGAGAAGAACTGCGGGGTCATGTGAACACCGAAACCAAAACCTCCGTATGCATCAAAGGCCCTGCCCCTGGAACGGAAAAACCTCTGTCGGGCCGAGAAATCCAGCATGGCCCCCATGTTCCCCGCACCCGCATAGGCGCCAGCGGTAATAGCTATGGACGCCGGTTCCCAGAAAGAACCAATAGTCATGGCCGCGCCCCCTCCGCCGCCGAACCCATCTATGAGCCGTGGAGCATACATGCCGCCGGCATAACCGCCAAAGGCCATCCTTATGGTCTCGCCCTTGCCCGGGCCTATTATCTCATCCGAGGGCCCAACCGGCTGGGTCCCCTGGGCCAAAAGGGGAACAACCCAGGCCAGACTAATGGTTAAGAGGCTTCTCATCTATCACCTTCCTTTTTATTCTTCTGCGCGATCAGAGTATAACCCAATGCCAGGGCCAGTATCAAGGCTGAAAGTATGGCGGGCCAATCTCCCAGGATGGTATATGGGGTGAGGCCCTGAAAAAGGGGAACATCCTCCACGATTAATCCCCTCTCAAATAGACCAACCTCGCGCACGACCCTGCCCCTCTGATCAACTATCGCGCTGATCCCCGTCTTGCCGGCCCTGATTATGAACCTGCCGGTCTCAGGCGCCCTGAAACGACCGAGGTGAAAGTGCTCAGTCGGGCCGAGGGATGTGCCGAACCAGCCATCATTGGTAAGGTTCAAGAGAACATGTGCCCCTGAGAGGACCTGTGCCCTTGCCACATCGGGGAACAAAGACTCATAGCATATATATGGCCCAAGGCAAAGCGAGTCCACGACAAGCGGTTTGACAGCACGACCCCTGGAATAGTCACCGACGCCAATGTCAATCTTGCGGAGAAACGCCGGAAGGTGCTCCTGGAAGGGGTAGTGTTCTCCAAAGGGCACCAGAAGGACCTTGTCATAGCGATCAAAGGGCCTGCCATTGCTGTCAACCAGGAAAACCGTGTTGTAATAGCGCTTTTCTTCCTTGTCCCATGAGGCCATAACCAATGGCGCACCATCTGCTTGGCCCGAAAGGAGCATGGCGAGCTCCTGGGACCTTCCAGAGTATCTCAGGGGACCGGGAAAGGCTGATTCCGGGAGGACAACCAGTTGAACGCCCCTGCCTTTGATCCGCTTGGCCAGGGAGGTATATGCCTCAATGGTTTGGCCCCAGCTTTCAAGGAGTATGTTCGGCTGAATAACGGCCACACGCATTGTTCCAACCCTATGTGTCCCATTGGGCAGAAAGCCAGCCAGGTGAACGAAAATGAGAAATCCCACAGCCCAGATGAGCGAGCGCCAGGACTTGTCCCTTATTGTCCTGTAAGCTAATCCATTGATGATGGCAAGCGCGAGGGAAATGCCAAACGGCCCCCAGAACGCGGCCGTTGGCATCAGGAGAGGATCACCGAGCGCCGGAGTCCAGAGAGTCGCCCAGGCGAAAGACAGGTCGCCCATATGACAGCGAATGTATTCAAGGATCACCCAGCACGCGGAGAAACCAGGAACCATAACCCAGGCAGGGGACTTCCTGAACGCCCTGGCAACGAGTCCAGCCAGGCCCCACCAGAGGGCCTCATACAGAACCAAGAGGGACATGCCCAGCCAAAGTAGCCACCTCGGAACCGGGACATCGGTCAACATGTTTGGTATCCAGTGGAGGTGAAAGAGATAAAAGATGACGCCGGCCGAGAAGGCCCAGAGAAATGCGCGGCCATAGCTGGAAGCGCTCTCCCAGAGCCACAATAGAGGGACAAGGGCCAAAAATACCAACGGGAAAAACAAGAAGGGGACTCCAGAAAGAACAAGAAGCACGATCCCAGCCAAAAAAGCCGAAAGTCTCAAAATGGCTGTCAGAAGCCTCCGGCGGGAATCGTTCATATCTCCCGGGCCCTTAAAAAGTAATGAGGGATAGAACCATTTACTTTATGTCGCTGGTTCTTAGGTAGAGGTTCTTGAGATCCGGCGGCTCAAAGAGGATAACCGACATCTCGCTCAGCCTTTTCATGTAGGATTCTATAACCGTGTAATCCTCTTCATCATACTTCCTGAACTCCGGGAGAACCAGGTTCGCGTCCTCGGGTATGGTGAGGTTTGCTCTGGCGATCTTCTCCGCGTCAGCGGGGTTAGCCTTTATGTAATCAACGGCCATATTGATGGCCTTTATTGTCTTGATCGTAGCCTCACGCCTGAGTTTGAGATTGGGAACGGATGTGAAGACGGCCGAGACGGGCAGTTGGCCGCCGGAGGCTAGGTGCTTCTCAAGAAAGCCGTCCTCAAGAACAAGAATATTGTCGGTGTCAGCGAGGTATTGGGTCCTGACAGGCTCAAAGACGATCATGGCCTCGCAACGGTTGTCAGCGAAAGCGGTGGACATTTCCCCGGCGGAGAGCGCGATCATTTTCACGCCCATAGTATCAATGCCGAGAGAAAGGAGTATTGCCGGAACCTCCAGCGCGCCCCTGGTGTCCTGCCAGTAGCCTATCCTTTTGCCGGTAAGGTCTTTCATGCCAGCGATGCCGGCGTCTTTTCGCGCGATGAGGGCAGTGATGGGGTTATCCGGCGTCCCGAACACTGAATAGACAACCCTGAAATTTGTAAGGCCTGTGTCGGCTTTGCCTATTATGGCGTCCCAAGGGAAACCCAGTCCGAGGACTACTGTGCCCCTCCGGATCATGGCTATCTCATCCCCCACCCTTACGACTTCTTCGGCTTTGATGTTCACGCCAACCGAGTCAAAAAAGCCCTTTTCTTGGGCAACCCAGTATGGAAGAGCAGATATATCCCGCATGAAATAGAGCCTGGCCTCCTCGGGACCCCTCTTGATCCTGCCGGGAAGCCAGAGTATGACGACCAAAATTCCTATGAGTATCAGGTTGACCACAATAAGGATGCGCGTTATGGCCTTCTGGCTCATTCAAGCCTCCTTTATCCGCCCGAATATTATAACCTACTCACCGGGCAGGATCAAACATTTGAGCCTGTCGCAAAATAGGGGTTATCAAGAGAAAATTGGAAATGGGGCGCAGGACGAACCGGGGCTTTTCAGGGGTTTTAGAACACTCGTGATCCTTCACCCGGCTGGCCTCTAGCTGGCCCCTGATTGACCACTTGCCTTATTCTCTGGGTATGAAGGAGA
>JBMFOM010000048.1:0-14391 GCA_049969615.1 Caldifarciminota bacterium | reverse complement strand
TGCCTCTTCCTTCAACCACGACAACCGATGGTTCCCGGCCTATCCAGGAGAGACAATCCCGGTATCCCGGTTCTGTGGAGTTCATCTCCCTTTGTGGTCGGAGAAGATCCATGGCCTGCCATCTGTATATGGGGTATATGATCAGAGGTCTCCCTAGCTGATTTTTGCGATGAGCAACCAAGCGGGGGTTCCCCCGCTTTCATTTTTGCTTGTCATCCAACCTTTATGGCCCCAGGGGGAGTTGAACCCCCACCGCCACCTTGAAAGAGTGGTGTCCTATCCGCTAGACGATGGGGCCGGAGCGAAAATTATAACCCACTTTCTGCGCAGGATCAAACACTTGATCCCCATTAATCTCCCCATGCAATTCCTCCCTTCCCACCTTAGGGCGAAGGCTCCCTGCGAAGCCGTTCATCTTCTGCTCCCTAAAACTCACGCATGATGAAGTTCCAAGACGGGATTGAAGGACAAACCGGGATTTTTCAGGGTTTTGTCGCGAGACAACCCCAATCTGGGTTGTAAAGCCGGAACCCCCGCGGTCGCGCTATTTGCCCAGCCATATTCGGCTGGTTTAGAATTTAGTCATGAACGAAAGGCTGAGGTTTTGGTTTGTTGGAGAAAATTTAAAGTGGGTCCTGTTTGCGCTGATAACCTTTGTCGTCTTCGTGGTTTATTTTCAGACAACCGCGCCTTCAGTGGTGTTCTGGGATGTCGGTGAGTTTCTAGCCGCGGCTCACATCCTCGGCGTGCCGCACCCCCCTGGAACCCCCCTGTATGTAATTCTCTGCAAGTTCTTTGACATCCTGCCCCTACCCCTCGCCTTCTTCTATAAGATGATCAATGGCGTTCCCGCGGTTGAATCCGTCCTCAGGATGACCTTCGTGCCCATAGTCATGGGCGCTTTTGCCGCTGGCCTAGTTTACCTGATAATCTACGACACAATATCCCTCTGGAAGCCACAGGCCCCACGCCACATCTTGCATGTTGCCGCGGCCTTCGCCGCTTTCATGGCCGCTTTTGGCGCGGTTAACTGGATGAACTCAATAGAGGCCGAGACATACACCCCGGCCAACTTCTTCGCGCTCCTGGCGGTTTACCTCACCCTCCTTTGGTATCGCAGAAACAGGTGGGACGAACATGCAACCAGGTTCCTACTCGCCGGCACATATCTCATCGTTCTGGCCACCGGAATCCACCTCACGGCTATTTTTGCCCTGCCGGCAATGTTCATATTCGTGGCAATAGTCCAGCCCAAGCTCATATTCGGGAAGGAATTCTGGGGCCTCCTTGGCGCGCTGGTTCTCCTCGCTGGCCTCATGGAGCTGACCTATCAGTCCTCAATAACGAGCAAAGTGATAGTGATCATAGGTCTCACACTCATGGTATTCTATTTCTGGCACGCCGGATTCTTCAAGGACTTCACTGATGTCTGGACAATACTCTTCGCGGCCGCCAGCGTCGCGCTGATATACGGCATATTCGGCAAGAACAACTCTGCTCTTGTGGTTGGTGGCCTGCTTTCCATAGTGATGATGTATATCCGCGGGAGGCTCTGGAGTGATTGGAGGGGTCTAACCCTTCTCCTCATCATCCTGGCTGTCTCCCTGGAGTTCTGGCTCATAGTTAGGGCGTATTATCTGCATTATCACCCGACCGCGGCCTGGATCAACGAGGCAGACCCCTACAACTGGCATGCCTTCATGGATGTCCTGACCAGAAAGCAATACGAGCCAGCCAAGATGCTCCCACGCAGAATAGATCCCATCCTGCAGGTGAGGGTCTTCTTCAGGTATTTCCAGTGGCAGTATTTCAGCATCATTCCTCTGGTTTTCCTCTCGTTGGTCGGTATAGTCACCCAGGTTTTCAACGACTTCTCAAAGAAATCCCCGAACAGGACAAGGGTCATCTGGCTTCTAGGCGTAGTTTTCATCCTATCAACAATCGGCTTCTGGTTCGCTTTTAACCTAAAGGACTCACCGACCCAACCCGTTGGCGGGGCCCACCCGGCAACCGGTGAACCGCTTCTTCCGACAGAGGTGAGGGACAGGGATTACTTCTACGCGACAGCGCACATAATGATATGCCTCTACGCGGGCATAGGACTCTGGGAGGTTCTTCGGCTCGCGGGACATTATCTCAGGAAGTGGTGGGTGGTTGCCCTGGTGTTCTATCCCGTAGGGGCTTTTGTGGTTGGCTACCAGTTCTATAAGTTCTACCCTGAGTGCAACCGTTCTCGGTTCTACCTGGCCGAGGACTCGGCTTATAACCTTCTGATCAGCCCCTCAACCAGCGGGGTTATGTTCACGAACGGCGACAACGACACGTTCCCGCTGTGGTTTGCACAGGAGGTCCTCAAGGTCCGCAAGGACATAATCATAGCTAATCTTTCTCTGCTCAACACCAACTGGTATATCAGGCAGGTCAAGGCCTGGGGGGCGCCAATATCATTCTCCTATGATGACATAGACAAATTGCCGCCACTTATACCTGTCATGTGTAGGATAGCGAGCGTTGACGCAAAGGGCTTTTCTATTGATGTGCCGGACATAAAGGGCACCCTTCACAGGATATATGTCTCGTATGACCGCACGCCCCTCTTGGGCTTTTATGGAGGCAGGAAAGACATCCTCCGTTCGGAGCTCAGCCAGGCTCAGAAAACCGGAGAGATGCTCGGCCTGCCCATCATGGCCCTCAGGGACTTCGCGATAAGGGACATGATAGCTACATCCGTCGGCTACAAGCCAAAGGCGTTGACCCGGATACCCTCCATGGACGGACGCTCATATCTTGAGGTTCCCCTCATATACCTTGATGCGCCTGAGGTATTCGCGAAGGAAGTCTTTGTCGGAAAGGGCTTCAGCACCAACATATACTTCGCCATGACCACTACCCCCGATGCCTGGGAGGGCTGGGAGAACTACCTCTTGATGGAGGGGATGGTTTTCAGGTTGGTTCCTGATCAGGTTGGCCGAATAGGCGGTTATCCCCTGGAGAACCTCAGTCCAGACTATACTGCCTATGTCCTCCACGACGCCAAGGGTGCGGTTGAATACCTTAAGGAATACTCCGGATATCACGCGGCTTTGCCCGAGGGAGTCTTCAGATACAGGGGCGTTCTTGATCCGCGGGTTAGAAAGAAGGACCGCTATGACACCAACGAGAAGATAGTCAGGAACTACGCCCAGGTCTCCTTCTCGCTGGGAAGTTATCTCGCGCAGAGGGGTGATCTCAGGGCCGGGGCAGAGGAGCTGGAGCTGGGCAAGGTCCTTCTAGACCAGATACCCACGGAGGGTTCTCCTGGGATGGAAAGGCAAAAGCTATACATCACCCTATCATTGGCCGAGATATACACCAAGCTAGGGGATTTCTCCAGGGCCGAGGAATTCATAAAGGAAGCGTCTCTCATTCAACCCGGCCCCATGATTGACATGCGCATGGCCGACTTGATGCGCGCCCAGGGCAAGACAGAGGAAGCCGCGAAATATTATGAGAAGGTTCTCTCTTCGGGAGTTGAAGATCCATATGGCTTTGCCATAATAGCTGATTTCTACAGGGAGAAAGGCGATCTAGCCAGAGCCGAGGAGCTCTACAAGAGGTCCCTTTCAATGGGTCTCACCGACACCGTGGTCACGAACGGCCTCATTGAGGTGATGAAAGCTCAGGGTAAGACCACTGAGGCGGAGAGCCTGATGAACATGTTGGCACCCAAACCCCAAGCTCCGGCTTTATTGCCAGAAGAAAGCATAAAACCCCAGGGAGGAAAATAATGGGACACGCCTACACGCCAGGCCTTAAGGTCACAAAAGCAACAGTAATAAGAAAGGAAAGAAGACTGCCCGTTCCCGGGACGGTGCTCGTGAAGGTAGGAGACCATGTCAAAGCGACCCAGACCGTCGCGAAGGCTGACCTTCCGGGCAATGTCGTTCCCCTTAATGTTGCCGGGAAACTGGGCATTCAGCCGAACGAGGTTCCTGAAGCCATGAGGGTAAAGGAGGGCGAATCCTTAAAAAAGGGCGACCTTGTCGCTGTCTCAAAAGGCATAATGGGTCTGATGAAGACATCACTCAAAGCCCCGTGCGACGGGACAATTGAGTCCATTTCGGCCATCACTGGCCAGGTGATCATGAGAGAGCCACCAGTTCCCATAGAGGTAAAGGCCTACATTGACGGTAAGGTTGTGGAGGTAATTGAGAGGGAGGGTGTCTTTATTGAGACAACAGCCTCCTTTGTCCAAGGTATTTTCGGGATAGGCGGCGAGGTCGTCGGCGAAATAAAGCTGGTCGTTGACTCGCCGGACCAGGAGCTCGTTCCCTCCGTGATAACCCCAGACGCCGCGGGCAAGATCGTTGTCGGAGGCAGTTTTGTGCCCACCGAATCAATGCGAAAGGCCAGAGAGGTCGGCGCGGTTGCTTTGGTCGCTGGCGGGACAGATGACAGGAACCTAAAGGATTTCATGGGTTATGACATTGGCGTTGCCATAACCGGCCAGGAGGACATTGGCCTAACCGTCATATTAACCGAGGGTTTCGGCAGGCTCAGGATGGCCAGGAAGACATTTGATCTCCTGAAAAGCCTTGAGGGCAAGGTTGCTTCCGCCAACGGTGCCACCCAGATAAGGGCAGGCGTCATCAGGCCGGAGATAATAGTCCCCGTTGAGGAGGGGGGTCTGCCCGAGGAAGAGGGCATTAAGGAGGGCATCCTTGAGATAGGCTCCCTGGTTAGGGTTATACGGGAACCCTATTTTGGGCTCATAGGCGAGGTAACAAAATTACCCCCTGATCCAACCCTCATAGAGACCGAGGCCAAGGTGAGAATACTTGAGCTCAGGCTTGAGGACGGCAGGACTGTAACCGTCCCAAGGGCAAATGTTGAGCTCATAGAGACCTTGTAAATGGAAACTTTCAAGGAAGAGGGGCTGGAGGAGGCGTCCCGGAAGGCGGAGCTCCTCCTTCGGGTAATCTGTTCCTTTATAAGACTTCACGGAAGGGAGGTCCTCTCCAGGCACCACCTCTCGCCACCACAGTTTGAGATAATGACCGCTATTTACTTTGAGGGCGAGATCTCCCAGAACGAGATGCCAAAAAAACTCCACCTGGCCAAGTCTACCATATCCGCCCTCCTGGAAAGGCTGGAGAAGCAGGGCATGATCTCAAAGAAGAAAACCCAATCGGACAAGCGCATATCCGCTGTCCGGTTGACCTTCAAGGGCGCGAATGTCATAGAGCAGGTCATAGATAGAAGGAGGGAATTGATTAGACTACTCCTGAAACAGCTTACGGAGAAACAGAGAAAGGAATTCAACGAAATAATCGCTCGTTTCGCCTATATCCTGGAGGCAGAGAAAGGGAAGATCTGATCGGTTCTCAGCGAGACCTATTCACATACGCGGACTATTCTGTGGGGTTCTCGGATGCCCAGGGTTCTGAGGGCCCTCTCTATCATCTCCTTGTTCTCATACAAGATGTCAAGCGCCCTGTATAGGCACCGGAGCTTAAGGCCCTCAGCCCCGGGTATGGAGAAAACGGCCCTCTGGGTGGCCCTCTTTCTCTTCTTGCCCCAGATGTCCTCAACTATCTGGAGGATTTCTATGGCCTCAGAGGTTTATACTTTGCGCGCCGTGGCTCACAGAAGCGATATGGTTCTTTTCCTGAAAGAACTGGCAAAGTCCCATCCGGCCCTATACAGACTCGTTTTCGCTGTGTTCTCGCCGGTATTCCTCTATCCCCGCAGGGACCTGTTTTCGCTCCTTAGGAAGCGCGGGGTCCGGGCCTCGCCTGGCGACCTGGTCTTCAACCTAGGTTCAGGCGCGCAGGACCTCAGGGCAAGAGATTTTAGGGTATATAACCTCGATGTAGTGAGGTATAGGCCAGTTGCTGTTGTGGGAGATGTCTGCCGATTGCCCATAAAAACTGCCAGCATTTTCGCGGCCATGTCGCATGTTGTCCTGGAACATGTCAAGGATATGAATGCGGCGCTCTCTGAGATGGAGAGGGTCGTCAAGCCGGGAGGGTTCATCTACATAACGGTCCCGTTCCTCCAACCATTTCATTCTTGTCCGGACGACCACAGGCGCTGGACGCACGAGGGGGCGCGAGCGCTTTATGCGAATGAGAGGCTTGAGCTCGTGGACTAGGGGGTTCTGGGAGGCCCAACATCCGCGCTCCTGTGGATATTCCAATTCTGGGTTTCTACTCTGCTATCCTTTGGTTGGAAACCGCTCCGGGACTTCATTTACATAGTCGTATCAATTCTGACATTTCCACTGAAGTGGCTGGACATCCTTTTCTGGTTCAATCCCCTCGCGAGGGAGTGCGCGTCAGTGTCTTATGTTCTTTTCAGGAAAAGGGATTCATCTTAATGGGTGATGGGCATAGAAGGGAATACACCAGAAAATCCACGCAAAGACAAGTAGGATCAGAAAAACGCTCCAGCTTACCAGCATCCACCAACGAACAGGGGGTTTTTCGTATAGTAGAAGGAATGTGCCCAAGATAAAAATAGGCGTGATTGGGAACAGATGTCTGGGAACCGCGAGAAAGAGCAAAGCAAGTCCCAGGGTTGATAACCAAGCCCAGGACATCGGAAAGGTCTTTCTTCTGCGTATCCCAATAAATGTTAGATAGAAGCCGCCCAAGAAAAAAAATAATGCATCGGGAACAACCACAAAAAACAATGTGAGCATCTTAGAGGGCCACGGCCCTAAGGCTATTTCTCTAAGCTTTACCGCCCTGTAAGGCAAAGTGAGGTAGCCAGCCTTCTTGAGCATGAGAACAGGTATTGTATGAGGTCTTTTCAAACGCCAGAGGATATCATTGCAATCGGCTCCCTCTGGAGCTTCAATCAACCCAGCGTAAACCTGGGTCCCCTCAGCGCATGGACCGTTGGCCCACTTGATAGCTTCCACCATCCCTGTTTTTGCATACGCATCGTAAGGTAAGGACTCCCTTCCTGAAAAATAGTTCAAGAGAAAAAAAGACACTGGTAGGGGAATGAATCCCAAAAGAAATAAAGCCGACAACCTATAATGCTTGATGTTAGCTAAAGGGTATCCTAGAGCCAGAAGGGAAGCGGGAGCTCTAAAAAGAGAGGATATCCCCCAGATGAGTCCTGACCAAAACCCGAAGTCCAACAGCGAGATCCAAAATCCCATGAGAATGAGTGTGGTAAATACGGTTTCGGCCAACCAAGATCTGGTAGCATAAAGGATAAAAGGTGGGAAAACAGCCGCAACCAAAGCAACAAAGAGTGCCATGACCTTATTAAGCCCTAACCTTTTCCCCATACCCCACAGAATAAACGGCCAAGAGGCAGAGAGGAAAGCCTGAACCCACAACACGGAGAAAACGCTACCGAACGCTTTGATACAAAGGGCAATGAAAATCGGATATAGAGGTGGACGTTCTGAGAAGGTTTGAAAGAATTGAAAGAAACCCCCTTCCAGTAATTCAAGAGCAGCTCTGTAATACAACCCCTCGTCTGCACTGGACGGCGTGTGGGGCGCAAAAAGCATAGCCAAAGCCCGCACAATCAGTCCCAGAAGAACGATACCGGCTAACAAAAGGTACTCGTGCTTACGGCTCATTTCGCTTTATGTTCCAGTTGATTATCAGGCCCATGAACCCAAAAAGGAACCATTGGTTGTTGGGGACCATGAGGAATTTTCCGGAAAACGAGAGCACGACAGCCATGGCCAGAACAGAAAGACCCAAAAGGCACTCCCTGCGCCAGGCTGGGCGGACGAACATATCCTTTATCAGGTGATGAAGGAATCCCATGAGGAGCAGGATATTTGCCAGCAAACCAATGATGCCCATGTTAGCAGTTGTCAGGATATATTGGTTATGGAAGTCCAGGATGCTACCGAATCCCTTTATGCCAGCCCACCTGCCGAGTATCTTGTCCAGGATGCTGGATTGTTTGAAAGCCACCCAGAAATCCTTCCATAGCCCGACCCTGCCGCCCATGGCATAGGCTGATTTCACCTCCTCTATACCGGCGGTTGTTAGCCGTTTCCATATCAAAGGCCACTTATAAACCGCACCTGCCGCGGCGACAACGGATGGTTCCCACAGCCTCGTGAATATCCAAAGGAGCAGCACAATAGAGGTGGCAAACCAGAACGACCTAGTATATGCGTTGAAAACAAGAATGAACCAAGCGCATATTGGGATGAGCCAGAGGGCCCTTTTCCACCATTTGCCAACCCCGGAGGCCAGGTAAAGCATTATGGGGAGGGCAGGGCTTATTTCTGTCATGAAAGCGGCCGCGTCGTGATAGGGGCCAGCTATCCTCCACCAGCCAGCAGTGATCTGGAATCCATTTGGATTGCCTGTTAGGAGATAATAGAGTCCGAAAAGGGCAGGAATCACGGTGGAGGCCAGCCACGCATATATGAACAGGTTGAAATCCCTTTTGTCCCTTACCAAAAAGGGGATGAGGAAAAAGAATCCCCAACCATTTATGAACCTGAGAGAGAAGTCCAACCCAATCGGGATGGAGCCGGGATCCCAGCCCCAGGAAAAGGGTATGAGAATAAGGGGAAGCAGGCAACACGCCCCCCAGAAGATCATGATCCTGCCAAGCCTGTATCCCATGGGGAATATCTTGAAATATATCATGCCGAATCCCCACAGGAATGGTCCGAGTGCGCCAATGATGTGGGTCCCCTTCCAGCCGGCTACGTTCACGCCCCACATCATGTCCAAAATTGGCTTTATGACAAACAGAGCGAGAATCGCCAAATATGGCCTGACAAGGAATACGACAATCGCGAGGACGGCCGCTATCAGAAATATCATCATGGCCAGAGGAAGCCCCGTCCCAAAGTAAAGGAACTCCAAGGCTAGAACGAGCAGAACCGCGACTATGTATGGGAGGAAATGGGAAAAGAGGGCCTTATCCCCTGCCTTCCTTATCCTCTCCATTGTTTGCCTCCTCTCCCTGGTCAACCGCCTTCCCCTCTTTCTGGGCTTTTCGGAATTCTCTGAGAGCCTCGCCCAGGCTACGTGCGAGGTCCGGCAGTTTCTTCGCGCCGAAAAGGAGAATGATAAGAAGGAGAATAAGGAGAATCTCCGGCAGACCGATGTTCATGGCCATATTTTCAGGCCTTGAGCCGATCCGGCGCAAGGACTAACGAATGGGATATATCGTCATTTTGTCTGTGCTGACAAGCGGCTCGCCAGCTATTGCCGGTTGGGGCATTCCAGAGGGCAGGGCCAGGAACCTAACATTCAGGGCCTCCAGGAGAGAATCCGGTATCTCTTCAGGGGATGCCCATATTTTGTCAAGCGGCTGGTAATCCAGCACGGCTTTGCCGTATATGATACCGGATGGATAAAAAGGGATTCCGGCGCCACTGAGAATCATCTGGTTGTATTTGGCCATCTTGATGTCAAAGGAGCACAGGACTGTATCGCCAGAGATGGAGATATAGGATTTGACGCCGAAAAACCAAGGGACATCCGGGGGAAATAGAACCAGAACGCCGCGCTTGCCCCTCAAGGCCTCGTTAACCATGAGTATATCCGGCCTGAGCTTTTCCCAACCCATGAGGCGCCTGGTTCGGAGAGAAGCCAGAGAGAATCCGGCGATGTATGACAGCAGACCTGGCACAAACGAAAGAACAATCACCCATCTCCATATTCTCGCCCTTTGCCAGAGGTATCCCGCGCTCAACAACGCCAAGGGAAGGCCAAATACGCCCCAGAGCATGAGGAACTTGAAGAAGTCTTCGGTGTGAATATATCTTACGAAATGCGGGGATATGAAGGCGAGGCAGGTTATAAGAACCAGGGGCAAGAACAGGCGTCTGCTGTTGCTGTCTCGCACGGAAAGCCAGACCCCGTGAATGTAAAGGGGCAGGGTGGGGAAGAAGAAGAGGATGTATGCCAGAGGGAACGTGGCTGGATATGGTTCCCATACCCTCATCAACCAGAGTATCGGAAAACCAAACGCAAAGGATGTCGTGTTTGAGAACTCCCTCGCGGTTAGGTGCGGTAGGAAGGGAACAGCAAGGATAAGGCCAATAGCCAGAACCCTGAGATAAGCCCTTTCCCTTATTAGGCCGGAGAGGGTCGTGTATCCCGCCCAGAAAACGAAAAGGGCCTGGTTGGCCAGGAGCAGTGGTCCGGCTATGACCCCAGCTCGCCAGAAACGTCTTTCCTCAGCGAGACAGAGCGCGGCGAGGAGGAGCGGCATCCCGAAAGACATGGGTGGTTGGAAGAAATAACCGAAAAAAGATGTGTTGTAACAATTCATATCAAGGGCAGACCAGCCTCGTCCGTGCGCGAGCATATCCCAAAGTCCATAAGGGGCATACCACTCGCCAAGCCAGAATGCGAGAAATGGCAGGACGCTGGCCCAGGGATCGGAGAGAAATCCCCTCGCGAATTTTCGGAAGAGTATGTAAGCAGAGAGCGCGCTCCAGAAACAGATGGCATTCAGGATAATCCACGGCCTCCACTTCAACAGGGCCCAGGCCCAGAATGAGGTCAGAAAATCACACCCGAAGTGATAGGCTCCCAAGAAACCCCTGGTGCCACCAGGGAAAAAATAGGGGTGATCGCCAATCAGGATGCTGGCTACCTTTGAGAAATGGTAACAATCGTCCCAAACAATGCCCTTTATTGAATAGCCTAGCAGAAACCCTCCGGTAATAACCAGACCGCAGAGAAACCAACCAGATCCTCCTGGCCTCAGGGGATTTCTTATCAGCAAATAAATCCCCCAGAACCAGAGGGGCAGGAGGGTCCCGGCTGTCACGAATCCGAGGGTCGGGAAACGGAGGCCGCAAATGTATAGCAGGTATGTTATTGCGGCGAGGAGAACCTGGCCAACAGCCAGGGAACCAGCCAGAACCCACGGCCCGGTTTCTCGTTTTTCTTTTCCGGCGAGGAACAGGGGGATGCCTATTGGGATGTGAGCCAGGGGCAAAAGGACGAGAGCCAGAAGGGTATATTGAAGGGTTGAGAGAAAAAGGGATATGTTCATCTGATCCTCCTGTAGACAAACAGGGTGTCTGAATTCAAAATTAGCGTTTCCTCAGACCACCCCCAAGAAACTATTTCTGGTTCGGGAGCAGAGAGAATCATAGCGTCAAGACCCGGTTTCT
The DNA here is from genome assembly GCA_049969615.1 of Caldifarciminota bacterium. Classification (GTDB taxonomy): domain Bacteria; phylum Hydrothermota; class Hydrothermia; order JBDRYB01; family JBDRYB01; genus JBDRYB01. The sequence goes on along the minus strand of JBMFOM010000048.1, from coordinate 3,281 downwards.
CGCTCAGGAGCGCGAGATCATCCGTGCCCTCCGGTATGGTCACCACGGATATGTCTGACCTGTAGAGGGCAATCGTGCTTGGGTATCCAACAGAGACCTTGGAGCAGGGCGGCAATAATCCGGCCACAACAGGGGCCACATCCCTCTCCGCGCGATAAACCGCGATGCGTTCTCGCTGGAGCTCCAGCGTATAGAACACCCCAAGAATAACCCAAGCCGAGAAAATAACCCGGATCAGCCAGGGTCTCATACGCAAATCACGGGCGAGGGCGAAAACAAAGCAAATGGTAACAGCCGAAAGGGCAATGAATTGCCTGGCCTCAAACCTGTAGAGCCAGAGGGCCATTAGAAAGAGGGAGGCGAAAGCCAGCAATCCCCACCTTATCCGCTTTCTGGGAACGAAAAATGGGCCTCCCGCGAGCACGACAACCACAAGCAATTTCATCAGGTTCTCAAGGTGCCAGATGCTTTCCGGGGCAATGTAGGAGGCCAGCATCCGAACGGGTTTTTTGAGCAGAACGGCCCATATCAGGTGGATCAAAGGGACATCTGGACTTAGATCCTGAGGCGTTAGTATGGCCCGGTTGAAGCTAACCTTGAGAAACCCGGTATGCAAAAGCAAATCATACCTGAACAAGAGGCTCTGAGCCTCACGCAGGGAATCCACGCTGGAATATGCGAGATTAGCCAGGGCCGAGACGAGCACGAGGGTCAGCCCGAAACAAACGGCATGTATTCTTGAGAAACCATTTTCGGCGAGGATCAGTGAAATAAGTGGAACCAAGAGAATGGAGGTTTGTCTGGTGCAGAAAGCGAGAGAATACACCAACCCAATTGCCGCCAACCACAGGACTGCCCTTTTTGGATTTGAGGCCGAGGCAAGAAAGACAGCGAGCAGGGACCAGAAAACCAGGCTGATCTCAGAGAGCGCGGTGAACTCGTAGCCAAGGATTAACGGGAACAACAGAAAAAAGAGGGAGCTGACCAGCGCCCTCCGCGTATCAGACCACAGCCTGACCGTGAAATAAAAAATTAGCGCTGAAGATACGGTCAAAAGGATGTTTAAGATCAGAGGCGCATAAAGCCCCGTTCTCGTTATGAACATGAAACCCGCAACCAAGAGCGGCCAGCCTGGCATGTGAATATCAGGACAGGGAAGCCCCATGATAAAGGCCTCGTTTGGCCCGACATAGGAGGAAACCAAACCCTTGGCCAGCAAAAGGTTACGAGCCACAGTAAAATAGCCAATAGAATCCGAGAGGACGGGTATCTTGGGAAATAGGATAAATCCAGCAATCCCAATCCCAATGCCAATGAAACAAATGAGCGTGATGTGCCTGATCGTGGGGTTTCTCATTTCTCTTTCCTGGTGTAGATCACAACGGTGTCAGAACCGCAGGCAATTGTTCTGTCTCGCCAGCCCAGCGCATCCATTTCCTCAGGGGTATAGAGTCTGGCATCCTCCGCGCCAATCTTCGTGAAAACAACCACATTCATATCTATTTTTTCCCGGAACAGAGCCGCGTCCTCTGGGGCGCGCGGAAATGAAACCACCACATCTTCGGGCGCATAAAGCACATGTTGGGGAATGGCAGAACCGGACATTCCGATGATCAATGGCCCTGGTGGCAAGGCTCCGCCGAGCATAGCTTCCAATCTCTCGGACTCCCTGATCACATTCCAGTATCCGATCCTGTAATCCAAGACCCCAGGGATCCCAAAGGTTAGGCCAACAAGTGGGATCAGCAAGCCGAGGTATTTTATGGGAAAGCGCTTTATCCGGATAATCAGAAAGATGAGGGCCAACAAGGCAAACGGGAACACAACCCTCACAAAGCGGTCATAGGTGGGAAAATAGAGGATAAAAAATGCAGGGATAATGAGCAGAAAGAAAGCCAGACCGAGCCTTTGCCAGCGCTCCTTGACCACAATCGGCGCCATGACGAGCAAGAGGACTGCGAGGATATCCAGCGCGGTGATATACCAGACGCCAGCCCGCCATATCTCGGCGAGGCAACGAATGGGTTTTCTTATGAGAATGTCCAGGAAAAACATGCTGGGCGACAACCGCGGAAAATCATTGGGGCCTATTATGTCCAAATAGGGATTCAGCGAGAAAAGACCTGAGTGTTTTATGAGAGAAAAATAGTTTAATATAGTCTGAACATCCCTGAAACCTGGCCACAGGGAGTAATAAACAAATGAGGATAGAAAGCAAATCGTGGCAATAATAACCCCGAAAGCGATGGCCCTTGAAGGCCTCGCGCCACGCTCAACGAGCATTGCCAGAACCAGCGGCAAAATAAATATACTGCTCTCCCTGGTAACATAGGCCATGAACAGCGCGAGTCCAGAACCCAGAATGCATAGTGGCGATCTGCCCGAACCCGGAATCCCCGCCAGAAAAACCGAAAGCACGATCCAGAAAACAACCGCTATCTCAGCCATGCCGACGAAACTGTAGATCAGCGTCGTGGGAAACAAAAGATATGATAACGAACCGAGGAGAGCTGACCCTGGTGTTGAACGAAACCAAATAATGAAATAGACCAGGACCGCGGTGATTATGATCAGAAGGGCGTCAAGAAGCAATGGTGAACAAAGGCCCACCCGCGTGAGCAACATGAATCCAGCCAGCAGGAGGGGATAACCAGGCATGTGCAGGTCAGGATGAGGAACACCCATGAACCACGCCGGAGTCACGGAGCATACGGATGAAACCATGCCGCGGCCAGCAATTAGGTTCCTCGCCATGGTAAAATAAGAGACCGCGTCCCAACCGCCGGGTACCCTCGGAGTGAGAATGAACCCGGTGATCCCTAGACAAAGTCCCAGCAGGATCACGATACCGATTTGCCAAAAGGCAGTTCTGTGCATCTGAGGATTGATATTATAACCCCACCGTGTGCGCATGATCATGTATTTGGGAGACCCAACAGGGCCGCGGCCCTCCTGATAATTCAGGTTCTAAAACCCACCGCAAAATCTGTCCATAAACACAATCAAGACACCAGAACCAACGAGGAGATGGGCCGGAAGCCATCCGGAAATCAGGGAAGGATTCACCACCAACCGGTTCTGAGATACAGACATCACCTTCCAGTGGCCAATTGACAACGACCCTGTGCCGTGTTAGACCCAACTTTGACACCTCATTTTTCGTAAGTCATTGATAGGTAAGGACTTAAGAGGAATAAAGGCCGGGAGAAATTGGCACCATGTTCAGAGGGGGTTCTCAGCGAGACCTATTCACATACGAGGACTATTCTGTGGGGTTCTCG
>JBMFOM010000047.1:0-14634 GCA_049969615.1 Caldifarciminota bacterium | reverse complement strand
GTGAGCTTGAGCACAAGGAAATCATTACTGCCGGCGCCGAAACTCCATGTCGGTCCTGCTACCGCATAGCCTCCGTCAGATGTCTGGGTTATGGAGTAGGCACGGTCAAAGTTCGTCCCTCCGAATGTCCTCGCGAAGAGGCCCTGCGCCAACAACATGTTTGTTAGTATAGAGTATATCATATCAAAAACCTCCTTGGGATCCCTGATAAAGTCCCTTTTAGAACCCTTTTTTCGTTCATGGGCATAGTCTAAAGCCCCTGCAAGTCTCACCCGACTCTCCTGGCCTTCTTAGGGGGCCTGTATGCCCCGGTAAAGGGGCTTCTCCCCCAAGACGACCCCCTTCTCAAGGGCTTCCAAAGGGGGGGTATATGAGCATCATAAACCTTGCCCGGATGCTCACGCTCAGAGACCCGGCCCGATTGCAAGGCCCTTGTGGCACAGGTGTTTACGGGGAACTGAATGTCCCATCTTCAATCCATAGAGGGCTGAGATGCGTCGGGTGAGGGAATGCCCCGTAGCGGGATTTTTCAGGGACCCCTCTTAGAACCCTGTTCTCTTGGACAAAATGTTCCTGGCTCAAACCCGTAGGTTATTATTACTTTATCAGCGGTCTCATAAGTCTTTATGTTTCTTAGGGACCCCAGATTGAACCGCGCCCGGGTTCCGTTATAGGTGGCTGTCTTGATAATTCAAGGTTAATAACCTGCCGTTCAATCCAGGTTATAACGAGGCCGACATGGGAGGACTAACCACACGAATTCCACGAATATGGCGCCGGGATGATGAGCCGATCTAGAATATCCGGCCATGCGGGTTCTGCTCACCGGCGCAACCGGTTTCATCGGCCGGGTGTTGACTAGAAAGCTCCTTGAGAGGGGACACGAAGTAATCGCGCTGGTGAGGACCCCTGGCAAAGAGAGGGTTTTGCCGGGGCACACTGGGATTATATACGGGGATATAATGGACACAAAGGCACTCGCGGGTTCGCTCTCCCTATGCGATGCGCTGATCCACAACGCGGCCATAGTTGATTATGGCTCGCATCCGAAAAACGCCATACTCTCTGTAAATGTAGATGGAACAAAACGGATACTCAGGGCCGCGAGGGAGGTGGGGGTCAGAAAATCCGTTTATGTCGGGAGTATTGCCGCATACGGGACCGGGAACCCATCCGAACCGGTTCGCGACGAATCCAGCATAAACTACAGGCCACGGAGGTTCCTCTCACCATACGAACTTTCAAAATATATGGCACTCCTTGCGATCAAAAGTGAGTTTCCCGAAACCGTCTGCATCATGCCGGGAGTGGTCTATGGCCCAGGGTCGCAGATAGACCTATTGCTCAGGCTGGTCGCCAGGGGGATGAGGGTTTTCGTGGGATCGGATAACCGGCTACCTTTTGTTCATGTTGATGACACTGCTGATGGGATCATAATAGGACTTGAGAACGCTGGGCCGGGAGACTATCTCTGCGTCTCGGACCTCGTGTCAGCGCGCGAACTGGGTTTCATTCTGGCCCGGCTTTTTGGGAGGGAGCGGCCGGTTCTGGTCGGGCCAGAGCTGCTGAAATTCCTGGCAGGGCCGGGTCCGATGTTCCTGAAGGCATTCGGGATAAACTCTCCCCTCAACCCATGTTCAATAAGAACGGTGCTCGGCGACTGGGGCCTCTTTTCCGAGAAACTCATGTCCCTGGGCTGGAGGCCAAGGCGGCTTGAGGAGGGGCTTTCCTACCTGCGCGACAGGGGGTAATGAGACTCTCCCCGATCATTGAACCCATCTTGAGCGCGAGATCATGTATTTGACGAGACCGGATAGATCCGAGACAATAGTTCTAACCGTTCATGTCTCTCATGGACCCCAGATTTCCCCGCGGCCTGTGAGCAGATCTGACATCATTAGGCTCACGAAAATCGGGGCATGTATGCTCGCGCTCTTAGTTGCCCCGGGACAAGCCTTGGCCTTATCCTAGTCTTCCAACAAAAGAATGGCTGATAGCCTTTTCGGGAAGCTTTTAGGAACCTTAACTCCCTCAACAAACCAAGGGGGCTCCCCATGATTGAAATAAGGATCCACGGAAGGGGGGGCCAGGGAGCTGTGGTAGCGTCAAAGGTTCTGGCGGAGGCCGCTTTCATTGAGGGCCATTATGTTCAGGCTTATCCCCAGTATGGTGTTGAGCGCCGCGGCGCACCCGTTGTTGCGTTCACCAGGGTCGCTGAGCCGGGTGATGAGTTTTTCGTTCGTCAGGACATACTTGAGCCAGACCACCTCATAATCCTTGATCCCACCCTCCTGCTATCAACAAATGTTATCGCTGGCTTGAAGAAAGGCGGATGGATTGTGGTCAACACGCCCGACCCGCCGGATTCGTTGGCTGTCCCCCTGGACTACCGGGTGGCCACGGTAAACGCATCTGATATAGCGGTCAAACACGGCATAGGTTCAAGAACCCAACCGGTCGTCAACACAACCGTGCTCGGCGCGTTCGTTCGGGTCACGGGCCTCGTTAACCTGAAGTCATTGCTCACGGCAATAGAGGAAGAGGCTCCGACCAAGACCGAGGAAAACAAAGCCGCGGCAACCGAAGCTTACGAAAACGTCAAAACAGGAGGAAAGAATGCCTGAGCTATCTCATGTAGACAACTATCCGGAGATGCCCGTTTCCATCGTGCCAACGCTGGGTATAGTGAAGACCGGCGAATGGCGAAACATGAAGCCGCTCTTGGAGAACAAGGCCTCGCCGTGCTCGCGCGAGTGCCCAGCGGGTGTGTTCATTCCTAGGTATTTCCACGCGCTATCCGAGGGCAGGTTTGAGGAGGCGAGGGACATATTCGCCCTGAGAAACCCGTTCCCCAGGATAACCGGAAGGGTTTGCCCTCACTTCTGCGAGGAGGCTTGTAATCGCAAGGCATATGACAGCGCTGTCTCTGTGAGATCAGTAGAGCGTTACCTTGGGGATGCCGTCGCTGACCTTTCTCACCCGAAACCAGCCAGGGAAACCGGCAAAAGTGTGGCAGTAGTTGGGTCAGGGCCATCAGGGCTTTCCGCGGCTTACTACCTCCGAAGGTCTGGACATAGGGTCATTGTCTTTGAGAGGGAAAAAGAGGCTGGCGGACTCCTCAGATACGGCATACCGGAATACCGCCTTCCCAACCTCATAGTTGATCAGGAGATAAAGAAGCTAATGGAGCTCGGAATTGAGTTTAGGACTGGTGAGGAGCTGGGAAAGGACTTCTCTCTTGACGATCTCAAGAAGGGCTTTGACGCTATCTATGTAGGAACAGGCGCGTGGCTTGAGCGTGAGATGGGAACCGAGGGCGAGGAACTGGTAAGCGAGGGACTGCCATTTCTGGTGAGGGTCCTTAAGGGCGAGAGACCGATTCCAGGAAAGAGGTGCGCGGTCGTTGGTGGCGGCAACACCGCCATGGATGTTGCCAGGGTCCTGAGAAGGCTGGGCGCTGAGGTCACAATACTCTACAGGAGAACAGAGGCGGAGATGCCCGCGATCAGGGAAGAATACGAGAAGGCCAAAGAGGAAGGCGTGGAGTTCCGTATCCTCAGCTTGCCAAAAGCTGTCAGGAAGAAGGGTAACGGCCTTGAGGTTATCGTGGAGAGGATGAGGCTCGGAAGACCCGACGCGTCCGGGAGGGCTAGGCCAGAGCCAACCGGAGAGACATACTCAGAGGATTTTGACGCGATCTTCAAGGCGGTCGGCGAGATAGCAGACCTGTCCCTGTTTCCGGATTCCATGAAGGGCGAGGATGGCTGGCTCTCGGTTGAGAAGTGCGGTTCAACACCTGATCCGGCCGTGTTCGTGGGCGGAGACCTCGCTACAGGGCCAGCCACAGTGGTTGAGGCAATAGCTTGGGGAAGGAGGGCCGCTTTTGCAATAAACAGCACTCTGGGTGTGGAATTCCCGATGCCAGATTGGGCAAAGGAATGCCCGGACTCTATTGTTCAGCCGGAGAACACGAATCCCGCTTACTTCCCGAAGAACCCCAGAAACGAAAGCCCAACCCTGCCGGCCGCGGAGCGAATAAGGAAGGGATTCTCCGAGGAATCCTCAACCATAAGGGAAGCCGAGGCCGTAGCCGAGATTGACAGGTGCTTTTCCTGCGGATATTGCAACCAGTGCGGAACATGCTTTGTTTTCTGTCCGGATTACGCTATAAAGTGGGGGCCGGGACCAATCTTTGACTACGAATACTGCAAGGGATGCGGCATCTGCCCCAACGAGTGCCCGGGAAATGTTATTTCATTTATCCGGGAAAAGGAGTTTTGAAATGCCCGAACGCAAGCTTTTGACGGGAAACCACGCCGCGAGCTACGGTGCGATGTTGTCGCGAGCAGAGGTCATATCTGCATACCCCATAACACCTCAGACCACCATAGTTGAGCTCCTCTCCGAGCTGGTGGCCTCTGGCAGGCTCAAGGCCAGGTTTGTCAATGTTGAATCCGAGCACTCCGCGATGGCCGCGTGTATAGGAGCGTCCGCCGCTGGCGCGCGGGCCTACACCGCAACCAGCGCGCAGGGTCTCGCCCTCATGCACGAGATGCTCCACTGGGCCGCTGGCGCGAGAACGCCCGTTGTTCTCTCAAATGTTACCAGGGCAATGGCGCCGGGTTGGTCAATATGGTCTGAGCACACGGATTTCCTCTCCCAGAGGGATGTGGGTTGGCTCATGCTCTTCGCTGAGAGCGTCCAGGAATCCCAGGACTTCATCATATGGCTCTACAAGGTTTGCGAACAGGTCTATTTGCCCGGTATGGTGGCAATAGACGCCTTCATCCTATCACACACCTTTGAGCCTCTTCTTGTCCACGACCAGGACAGGGTTGACGCTTACCTGCCCCCATACAAGCCAATATATGACCTGGATCCGGCTGACCCTAGGGCCTGGGGAGGCCTCATCGCGAGGGAACACTACTACGAGATACGCTACAAGATATACAAAAACATGGAGAGGTCCTTGGAGCTCCTCAGGGAGGCCGGACAGGAATTTGGCGAGACCATAGGGCCGAAACCCTACACCGTGACCGAAGAGTTCATGATGGATGACGCGGATTATGTCATAGTCTCAATGGGATCCATGACCTCCAATGCCCGGCTCGCGGTGAAAACGCTCAGAGACAAAGGCGAGAAGGTTGGTCTCCTGAAGATGGTCGCGTTCAGGCCATTCCCGTTCAAAGAGGTTCGCGAGGCACTGTCTGGCCGGAACAAGGTTGCAGTTCTGGACAGGAATATGAGTCCAGGCCATTCCGGAGTCTTCTCTGAGGAGATTCGCTCCGCGCTATATCATGAAACGAAAAGTCCAGATATATATGGCTACATAATAGGCATAGGCGGAAGGGATGTCCGGGTTGAGGATATAGTCTCGGTCTACGAGGACATGAAGGTGAGGGAGAAACCAGAGGACATCCTCTACGCGGGACTAAAGGGTTTTCCCATAGGTACTGGCCACACAAAATACGAGATAAGGCCCCTCCAACCCCAGCCAAAGGAGGTTTCCCGATGAAGTGGCAGATACCCACCGATGAACACTTGCATCCTGGGAACTTGGCCTGCCAGGGATGCGGGGCCTCTCTATCTATGCGGATAGCACTCAAGGCCCTTGGCCCCGACACGGTCATCGTGCTACCGGCTTGTTGCTGGTCAATAATTGATGGTGCGTGGCCAACCCACCTGCTCAAGGTACCGGTGTTTCACACCGCGTTTGAAACAGCCGCTATAGTTGCTTCTTCCATCCGGGCTGCGAAAGAGCTAAAGGGCAAGGAAACCAGGGTAATGGCATGGGGCGGGGACGGCGGGACCGCGGACATAGGTATACAGGCCCTCTCAGGGGTCGCCGAGCGAAACGACGACATAATCTACACCATGTATGACAACGAGGCATACATGAATACAGGCATCCAGCGTTCATCCTCAACGCCTTTTGGAGCGTGGACAACCACAACCCCAGAGGAGAGGCCAAAGGACAGGCCAAAGAAGAACATGATGGCCATCATGGCCGCGCATAGGATTCCCTATGCGGCAACAGCGACCCCTGCTTTCCCGGAGGACATGTTCCGGAAGTTCGCGAAGGCGAGGGACATCAAGGGGACGAGGTTCATTCACATCTTTTCCGCGTGCCCTCCGGGCTGGAAGATGCCGTCAGAGCTCTCCATCAAGGCCATGCGCCTTGCGGTGCAAACGAGGATTTTTCCGCTATACGAGGTTGAGGACGGCGAGAGATATACCATAAACTATTGGCCCGAGGAGGAGGCCCCGCCCGAGGAATACTTCAAACTACAGGGAAGGTTCAGGCCGCTTTTCGCAGAGCCAGAAAGGCTGGAGTATGTTAAGAGCTTCATAAAGCACAGCTGGGAGGACCTGGTCAGGCGCCACAGGATGACGCACGGGGAATGAGGACATAACTACATACCATTCTCCCCGGGAATCGGTTAGCGTAGAGAATAGACTATTGAAACCCCTGAAAAATCCTGCCACGAGGGCATTTCCTGAGGGTTCCCTTCTAGCTATGATGAGGCTCCCAGATGGGGACAAAGGGCAAACCGGGATTTTTCAGGGGTCCCTCTTAGAACGTTGTTCCCCTGGACAAAGTGACCCTCGCTCAGACCAGTAAGCTACTGCTATTTTATCAGAAGTCTCCTATCACTGGTATTAAGGGGGACAGGATGGATGACATCAACCAATATAATCTGTCATAATTTGTCCATGGACATGAGACAGGTATTTTTATTGCTGATGATGATCGCCGCGAGCGCGGGGTTCGCTTTCGCGACCACCTGGTTTCCCGAGGAGATAACCTGCCCCCCTGCGGGACAACAACCTGTATTCCATCAGGAGCTACGGCACCTACATATACCAGTGGCCCTCCAAGTATCAGCTTATCTTCTGGCCAAAGACAGATGCTTTTGTCCTCTGGTCATGCAGGAAGTGCAAGCTCACGACATATTTCTGGGATTTTGAGAACATACCGGACGAAAAAAAGAACGACCTCAGAGCCGCGCTCGTGGATGTGAAGATCTCAGACAAATACAAGAGATATTATGACATACCCATGACCGAGAGAATGGACATAGCGGAGAAGGTATATCAGGTCCTGGGTAGGGATGACTATTTCTGGGGCGAGTTCTACAGGGTGAAGGGGTATCACCTTGATGTGGCTGGAAGGGCGGATGAGGCAAAGGCCGCAAGGCTAAAGGCCCTCTCAATAGCAGAGGAGATGCTGAAGAGGCCAGAGAACCAAGGTATAGCAAAGGAGCTCTATTTTATCACCGGGTCAATGCGCTATTTCACTAGAGACAGGAATGGCGCGCTCGCTGACCTAAAAGAGGCAAAAGCCCTGACCTACGCGAAGGAAAAAATGACCGAGGAGCAGATAACCAACGCCAACGAATACTTCAACGGCCTCCTGGATGAGTTCATCGGCAAGATAGAGGCCAACGAAGAGATACCTAGGCAATAGGACACGGGTAGGATCAAAAAAGCCGCCGTTTCCGGCGGCCTTGTTATACAAGGTTTTCCAGGACTACATCATGATCACCTGGTAGCCATCAGAAAGATAGCCCGATGGGCTTATGTGGGTCATCTCGTTGCCCATGAGGGGAATCCCGAGGGCCCTGATCTCCTGGATCACGCCCATTGCGCTGGCGCAACCCGTGCAGGCAACCGCCATGCCCCTCACCTTCTCCCACCACTCGTGCATCGGGTGGTCGGGTTTTGAAAAGTCAATGGGCAGTTTCACGGCCAGTCCCTCAAGGACGAGAACCGTGTCAAAGCCCTTGTCCTTGAGATCCCAGGCATAGAGCAGGCCATGCATGACCCGGTTGGTGTCCCCCTTCTCAGCAAAGAGAAACAAGGCAACCTTCTTATCCGGCATCTCACTCAACCTCAAGGCGCTTGGAGTTATCCCAGAGTCCGTGGATGTTGCAGTGCTCCAGAGCGAGGATGTGGCCGGACTTATCGGCCTTCATCCTGAATGAGAAACGGGAATCCCCATAAACAGGCGTGAAATCACAATAAGCAACCGAATATACAGGCCTGGGGCTGTCCTCCTTGTAGAATACCCTTATCCAGGATATGTGATGCTCAGGGGTGTTGGGGTGAGGGATCTCCTCCCCAACTATGACAGTCACCTCAAACCACTCCCCGGCCTTGACCCTGTCCGGAACGTGTATCTGGGGGACATGCTTCTCTTTGCCCTCGTATTCGGGCGGGTTTACGGTTTCTGATAAGCGCATGTGTTGTTTTCTCCTAGAATTTTTTGAAGCTTGAGCTGGGCGCGTTACAAACTGGACAGCGCTCTAGCGGGGTTCCTTCGTGGGTATAGCCGCACACGGGACAGATGAACAGATCGCCTATCTGGGGGTCTTTGCCGGCGAGGACTGCCTGTCTGGCCTTCTCGTACATGGCCTCGTGTATCTTCTCGGCCTCAATGGCATAGTGGATGCTCCTAATCGCGCCCTGCTCGCCCTGGAGTTTAGCTACCGCGTCATACGCAGGATACATCTCCTGGACTTCAAAGTTCTCACCCTCAGCGGCCTTTGCCAGGTTCTCACTTGTTTCGCCTATTCCGCCCAGGTTCCTGAAGTGGTTGGTCGCGTGGACCTGTTCGGCATAGGCTATTGCCCTGAAGAGTCTGGCTATATTCGGTAAGTTCTCCCGTTCCGCGGCCTCCGCGAATATCAGGTATTTCATGTGGGCCTGGGATTCGCCACTAAACGCAGTCTCAAGGTTGGTCCTGGTCATCTTCTTCATGGAAAAGCACCTCACTCTAGAGACCCTCAATCAGTTTGCGGAAGAGGTCGTCGTGGCCCTCCTCGTCCTCAAGGATGCCCTCCATGAGGCGACGGGTCGTGGTGTCTTTTGCCTCTGCCGCGACATCTATTATCTTCTTGTAGAGGGTTATTGCCTCTTCCTCTGCCTTGATGTCCAGCTCCAGCATCTCCTTTAGGGTCGTGCCAACCGTTATGGGAGCGGGCTTAGTGGTTGCTTCTCCGCCTAGATAGTCCATGCGCTCCGCTATTGCCTCCGCGTGTTTCATCTCGGTGATGGCGATTTTTTTGAGCGCATCAGCCACAGGCGGGGACTGGAAGCCAGAAGCCCTGACATGTTGCCACATGTATTGAATGGAAACCTGGAGCTCTCTGGCTACTGCCTGGTTCAGAAGTTCCAAGAGTTTGTCCTTCGGCATTCCAAAAACCTCCTATTCGGATTGGTTATATTATAAACCTTTCGGGAACGCGAAATCAAACATGATACTCGCGGGAATCACCATGATGATCCGCCGCGTCCTCCGGCCTTAGAATCTCTCACTTGAACACTGGCGAAAAACTCAAGATTGAGGTCTCGCGGGTTATAGTCGGCCAGGAGTCCATCCTGGAAAAGCTTGCCGCGGCAATGTTTGCTGGCGGACATGTGCTGTTGGTCGGGGTCCCTGGCCTCGCCAAGACCCTCATGGTAAAGACCCTGGCAAAGGCTCTGGGTCTCAGTTTCTCAAGGATACAGTTCACCCCTGACCTAATGCCAACGGACATTATAGGCACGGACATCCTGGAGGATGATCTGGAAACGGGACGAAAGATATTCAGGTTTCACAAGGGTCCTGTTTTCGCGAATGTGATACTGGCCGATGAGATAAACCGAACCCCGCCAAAGACCCAATCCGCCCTGCTGGAGGCAATGCAGGAGCTGTCGGTCACTGCGGGCGGAAAGACATATCGCCTTGAACCGCCGTTTTTCGTCCTGGCGACCCAGAACCCAATAGAACAGGAGGGGACATATCCCTTACCGGAGGCGCAGTTGGACAGGTTCGCGTTCCAGCTGAACCTAAACTACCCGGATGAGAAGGAAGAGCTTGAGATAGTTGAGAGGACAACCTCCGGCGCGCTACCAGAGCCTCAGCCGGTCATCTCCCGCGAGGAGATAACAGCCGCGAGGGAAGAGGTTTTCTCTAAGACAGTTCCACCACATGTTTATGCATATGCGGTGAGGCTCGCCAGGGCGACCAGGCCTGGCGAATCACCCCTGGAAATCGTAAAGAAGTATGTGCTCTGGGGCGCAGGGCCGAGGGCAAGCCAGTGGTTGATTCTCGGCGCAAAAGCCCTTGCTTGGCTCAGGGGAGACCCTGTCCCAACCAGCCTCCATATCAAAGAGATAGCGCATGATGTAATGAGGCACAGGGTCATCCTCAACTTCCATGCGGAAGCAGACGGGATCACCGTTGACGGCCTCGTTGATGAGCTATTGAAAAAGGTCCCGGTTGAATCCTAACGGGTTATCACTAGCTTCCTCGTGACAAACCTATCCCCAATGCCTATTCTGAGGAAATAGACTCCCGGACTGGAGTTTGGCAAAAGGGTTATCCTGTGAGAGCCAGGTTCCAGCTTCCCGGAGAATAGGTTTTCAAGGTGCCTTCCGTCAACCCCGAACAGGTCTATGTCAACCCATGACTCCAAAGGCAGGGAAAGGGAAAGCACAGAGCGACCGCGACACGGGTTTGGGTTTATGGCGAAGGATAACATTTTATCGCTCGCGCTCTCTTCCAGCCCAACGGTCTTGCTCTGGGTGAGCCTCATCATCCAGTCGCCATACCCGTAGTTCACCCAACCGGTATAGCTAAGGAAATACCAGCTCCTTCCGTCCACCGGAACATCAAAATCACAGCCCACTGCGGGAGCCATGGGGCTAGTTGGGCGCCAGTGGGCAACGATCCATACATCCTGCGCTGATCCGAGGTATAAGGACGGGCTTACGGAGAAGCTGGCCCAGCTGCCTATGAAATTGTCCCCGTGGAGGTTATAGGTGATGAAAAGGGGATTTGTGGTATCCGGAAGACTACCGGAGCTCCGGCAGATCATCACATAATCAAGGGAATCGTATGTGTTCAGGAAGATCCTGCCATCGGTTATGTATAGAGGAGGGGTTATGGTTGGAGTGAACCGGACCGCCATCTTATTATTGTAGTAATCCGCGGAAGGGATCATGAACTGATCCACTATTCCCTGGTCATATATGATCTCGTAGGTGACCTTGAAATCCTCTCTGAATGTGTCGTTCTCCGGATAAAAATCCTGGTTGAGCGTCGTTATCAGCTCGGCCGTGTAGGTCCCGGTATCCGAGGGGGTCCACTGAGTTGGCAACTGAACCGTGCTTTGGGAATCCGGCGTCACAGAAGGGGTTGTGGTGTTCCCCGAGTAGACGAGACTGCCGCCAGGCGCGTATATGTTAAGCTTCAGAGGTATTCCCTCGGTGTAGGAGCCTCTGTTCTTGACCCTGACGACCGGCTGAATTGGGATGCCTACCGAGTTCTCATAGTATGGCCAGAAAACATCCAGAGGCTGAGCATCGTGATAACACTTGATGTATATCAGACAGGTATCATCACCATGGTAGCTGTCTCCGGCCAAATCAGACCAGGCATAAGCGATGTATGTGCCGAAAACGGGGGGCGTCCAATTCGGCGAGAAGGCAATGGTGTGGGTGTCTCCGGGCACGAGGTCGCTCACGCTTGATGAGGAAGAATAAAGATTCCCGCCGACAGTGTCAATTCTGAAATAAACGGGAAAGGACACGGTCACATCACCGTAGTTCTTGAACCTCGCTTTGACAGGGTAAGGGGTACCGAGCTGAACATACTGGCCCGGAGAAATTATCCTCTCACAGCCCGCATCGGGCGCCGAAAGCAGAAAAGTCATCAACAACATGCTATCCTCCTTTTGTCCACCCTAAATGATACCGTGTTCTCTGACACAGAGCTGACACACGGCCCCCGTTTGCCCAGAGCTTGTGATTCTCTACCCGGCTGTGCCCTCTTGACCCTATCCGAGTCGGAGCAAGGCCTTGGTGATTTCGGAGCAAAAATTGAGCCTCCTGATTCATGATGATGGCCACGTGCATTCTAGGATCATAGGTTATTACTACTTTATCAGCGGTCTCCCTAATCTTATGGCCTTCCATTTGGATAAGACCTTTTGTGGGCGAACGCGCGGCCTTGAACCGGCCCAGCGCGCTAGCTTTATAATTTACGCAATGCGTAAAAAGGTGAGGCTGATTCACAGGTATTCCAACAGAAAGCTCTATGACACGGTCTCAAGGGCCTTCGTTACCCTGGGCCAGGTCATGGGCATGATCGGCAGGGGCATAGGGATCAAAGTTGTGGACAAGGCCTCCGGGATTGACATGACTCATCTGGTCCGACTGAGGGCAATAGCCAACGAGACCGAGCGCCTGGCCAGGCGGATGGCTGATCTAGCGTCCAAGGATAGCGCCAGGCTCCAGGAAATGGCCAGCGAGCTGGGCAGGCTGACCAGCGAAATGGCGAGGCTCAGGAGAATGGTAAAAAAGGAGGCGCAAAATGGAAGTTAAAACGCTTGTTCCCAACATGGGGATGGTCCTCAGAGGGGTCAGCGGCCGGGATATAATAGCCAGGCTATCGGCTCCTGCGTTCAAAAGCAGGGCTGTGAGAAAGGCCCTCCTCATATACATCAAAACCCAGATAAACAGGGGAAATTACGATGCCATAGTAGCTGGCACGAGACCACGCGGGGTCAAGAGGGATGTGGCGTGGGCCGCGTGGGCACTGCTGAAATCTCTAGACAGAGCAATGGATCAGGGAAGGCTCTCGCCACATTTTGCTGAAAGGTTGGTCAATACCTTTTTGGGTGAGATGGTGAAGAACTGGGCCGAACGAGGCGAGATAAGCGAGGCCTTCAGG
Source organism: Caldifarciminota bacterium (assembly GCA_049969615.1). Classification (GTDB taxonomy): domain Bacteria; phylum Hydrothermota; class Hydrothermia; order JBDRYB01; family JBDRYB01; genus JBDRYB01. Next base: position 1,916 of record JBMFOM010000047.1, on the reverse strand, counting down.
AAAAAGGGCGAGAAAGGGCCGCCGGGCTTCCTGGTCATAAGCCCAGCTAAGGCGTGCAACCTGAGGTGCCCGGATTGCTACGCGGCCTCTGGCGCGAACCCCGAAAAGCTTAGCGCGGAAGAGTTCCGCAGAATAATCAGGGAGGCAAAGGAGCTTTGGGGAGTCAGGTTTTTCGTCATCTCAGGGGGAGAGCCATTCCTGTGGAGGGACGGGAATACAAGGTTATTCAATGTAGTTGAGGAAAACCCCAACTGCTTCTTTATGGTATATACCAACGGGACCCTGATAGACGCTGACGCGGCTAAACGGCTCGCGGAAATGGGGAACCTAACGCCGGCTATATCGCTTGAGGGTTTTGAGGAAGAGACGGACAGCAGGAGGGGCAAAGGAACATACCAAAGGATACTATCTGCAATGGCCGAGCTCAGAGAGAGGGGGGTCCCATTTGGCATATCCCTTACAGCGACAAGCCGGAATTATCGGCTCCTCCTCTCAGACGAGTTTCTGAATGAGTTCTTCCGGCGCCAGGGCGCGACCTATGGATGGGTGTTCCAGTATATGCCCATAGGTAGGGAAATAGACCCACGGCTCATGCCTTCACCTGAGGAAAGGCTCTGGATGTGGAAGCGGGGCTGGGAAATAATCCGAAAAAGGGGATACTTCCTTCTTGATTTCTGGAACCAGGGCACTGTCTCAGCCGGTTGCATCTCAGGGGGCAGACACACGGGATACCTATACATAGATTGGAACGGAGATGTTTACCCATGCGTGTTCGTGCCCTACGCGGGTGCGAACCTGAGGGAAATATACGCGAAGGGCGGAACGATAAACGACGCTTATGATTCCCCCATATTCAAGGCCATCAGGCGCTGGCACAACGCTTATGGTTATGGGAAAACCGAGCCTCGCGACCACGGGAACTGGCTCGCGCCCTGCCTTATCAGGGACCACTTCCGGGTTATGAAAAGGCTCGTTGAAATTCACAGCGCAAGGCCCTCTGACAGCGGGGCGCAGGATCTCATGGCAAAACCCGAGCACGCCGCGTTCATGGAGGAATACGGCAAGAGGTTCCTTGAGCTCACTGAACCCCTATGGCAAAGAGAGTATCTGGACTCGTAGGCCTGGGGGCCTTTGCGGTTTCAATGGCATACCTTGAAGCCGCTGTTGTGGTCTATCTGAGAAGGCTCTATTACCCTGAGGGCTTCTCTTTCCCCATGAAGCTCGCTGACCCGTTTGTCGCGGCCATTGAGGTTGGACGAGAGATCGCGACTATCGTCATGCTTGGGGCTGTGGGTTTTCTTTCGGGGGAGACACACATGAGGCGCTCTCTCTCGTTCCTGTTTGCCTTTGGCCTGTGGGACATCTTCTATTATCTCTGGCTAAAGGTGCTCTTGGGGTGGCCCCAGTCCTGGCTTGACTGGGATGTGCTCTTTCTGATACCGGTTCCCTGGTTCGGCCCGTGGGTAGCTCCGGCATTGATCGCGCTCGTTCTCTCGGTAGTCTCAGGGACGCTCTTGCTCCTGGCGGGACAGGGCCAACAAACAATGATTAGACCCCCTGAGATCATCCTGGCCGCGGTTGGGGCCCTAGCGTGTCTAGTATCTTTTACCTTTGACGGGTTCAGGCTCCTGCCCGGTGGGGCCGATGCCATCAGGGGCTTCGTTCCCACCAGGTTTATTTGGGAAGCCTATTTGCCAGGCATAGCGCTAATAGCGACCGGGGGCGCGCTCGCGGTCTGGCGGAACGCGGGGACACGAACATAGACTCAACCGCACTGCACGAAGCCGGAGCAATTCTCCATAACTTACTTCCTGTGCAGGATCAATGCTTAAACTCAACTTTGACACCAAAACCCCATTTCTAGCTACCCCCATGTTCTGAGATCCGCATAAAATCAAGGTTTGGTTTCTTGGAAT
>JBMFOM010000046.1:0-14690 GCA_049969615.1 Caldifarciminota bacterium | reverse complement strand
TTTCTCAGGATGATCCCCTGGTCAAGGACCTCCAGAGGGGCTACATACCCTCAGAGGCCTGACCCGATTGCGAGGCCATTGTGCCACGGCCGCGCCTTCAATCCATAGAGGGCTGAGATGGGTCGGGTGAGCTATTTTCTTGTCTTAATCAACCTGATTACTCGCGAGGCGCCTCTTGTTCTCGCCACGACCAAATAAACACCTGGATTGGCCGGTTCCTCTGGCCAGGTTATCTCATGGGCCGGGTTCTCTTTTGACCATAGGAGTCGGCCTGTTGGGTCATATACCGAGACACTCACAGCCTCAGACGGGAAGATTATGAGCGTTTTGTCGGCAAAAGGATTGGGTCTGGCCAGGAACGCGGTTTCCTTTTCGGGTCGCCATTCCTTCGTTGCTAGGGTAGGGAGCAGTGGATCCTGGTAATAATATGAATCGGAACCTATACAGAAGGAGAATGCTGCTGGTTCTCCAGGAAATGCTTGTGCTCTTGCGGAATCAATCTGCAGGCCAACATGCCTATAGTCCGTGCCATAGGCGTCAGAGTTCGCATATGTGAAGCCCTTTATCCACGGATACTGGTTCTTCAGAAGATCACAGAAATCCTGGGTGAACATGAAGCTCATGTCCGTGGAACCCGCCGCGGAATCCGTGTGAACCGCGAACTCTATGAGTAGTATGGGGAGCTGAGAAATGGCCAGGAGGGTATCATAGGCATCAAGTAGAATCTCCGTGAGTCTCACGGTGTCGTTTGGTCCCCTGATCATGCCGTGGTGGGCAGATGAAGCGTGCCACGGGGGATAATGACCGGCCGGATAATAGTATTTGGGCTTGTTCCAGCTCCCCCAAACGCTGTCCGGAACAAAACTGGGCTGAACCTGGAGTGTCCAGATGACATTGTCGGCTCCCACCATAGCAAAAACATCCTGGATGTGAGCGAAGGCATCAGCGACCCTTTCCGGGCCATCTGGCAGGGATGGGTCTCCGTAGTAATTACACATGGAATCTCCAGGCACAGCACCACAAAGATGAATCAGGGTATCACCGAACCATCTCCCAAAGACTCCCATACTGTCCTTGGGCGGCACATGCTGAGCATCGGGTCCGAAATTGGTCAGGCCAGAGTATTGCACCAATCCCGTGTTGTATTCTACCAGGGGGTTGATGAACATGGGCAAGCCCCAATCCGCGACCTCTCGCGCAAATGCGGCAATATCCGCGTCATAGACCCCCGCGGCCACGCTCTCTGGACTGAATCTCCCCTCAATAGGATATGAGCCAAACCATTCCCACTCCGGTGGGACTGTGCCCCTCCTCATCATGGGCCACTGATATACAGGAATACCGCCCTGTCTCGCCACAAAATCGCATGCGGTTCTATCAAAATGGTAAAAACGGGTTGAATTTCCCCACTGATCGACAAAAATCGTGACCAGAGCCGGCTTGAGTCCGGTTATGTCCGAGAAGACCAGCCATTCGTCAGTGAGTCCCAGGACCGGGAAAAGCCCAAAATAACAGCCCGCGGGAACGCCCAGGTCGCCTGTTGGATGATCCAAACTATCAAGGGGATTTGTGCCCGCGATGATCTCAAGCGTATCTGGCCATCTATCAGAATCGGCGTCCGGGTCGCGTGAGTCAGGAATACCGTCGCCATCGTAGTCCCAGGATTGTGGACCCTCTGAGTAGTAATATCCCAGAGAGTCAAGCCACAGTTCGCCACTAGCGCCGGGTTGGAGCTCCTGGAGCCTGAAATCTATTCTGGCAAAAAGATTTGTGTCTAAAGGAGGACGAATTGTCTCGTTGTAGGCATAGAAAAGCTCGTTCAAGGGTATGTAATAGTCGCGCCAGTCATCGGTTAGCATGAGTCTATAGTGAGCGGATGTGGAACAGCCCGAAACTGCCACCCCAATATCCCATATGCCCCTGCCCCTGGCATAGAAAAATAAACCGGAGCCACCAAAGTGCACCCCTGACTGAATTCTTCCCATCAGAAGCGGATTGAATGAGGGTTTGGTGCTTAGGGTATATGTGGCGTGGAGTGAATAGGTTCCCATACCACCTGGTTCTGCTAGGATATTCCCCGTTCCCCCTGTGATGAGCCAGGACCAGACGAGCGGATACCCCAGGTTCCCGTCATCAAAATCAGCAACAACATGCACATTGGCAAAGATTACGCCCGACAACAACGTGAAGGAAACTAACCACCTCGTAGTCATATTGATACCCTCATATAGATCCTTTTTCCTGTTCATGGATAAATATTAAAGCTCCATTCCAAGATCGTTCAATCATTCGCTTCCTGATCCCCTAATTTACGACCTGGTAATGGTTTGAGCCATAATAGAAACCCCTAAAAAATCGCGGTTTGTCCTTCGCCCCTATCCGGGAGCCTCATCATAACAGAAAGAGAATCCTGAGAAAATGCCCTCGTGGTGAGATTTTTCAGGGGCTTCTCTTAGAACCTCGATCTCTTGAACAAAGTGCTCCTCGCCCCAACTCGTAAGTTATCACTACTTTATCAAAGGTCTCATAATGTTTTGTGTAAATGAAAGGCCACAGGCACTCCGGGCTGACTCCTTGGCTGACAAGGACTCATGAGAGTTTAAAAGTGGGCAAGCGAACGCTTGGCCTTGATCCCCCACTTTCGGTTGGCTTATCCTTTCGGATGTCCATGGAGAGCGAACCCATTGGGGGACGGCTATTCAGATTAATAACCAGCCCCTGGTTGATAGCCGGCTTTGTTTTTCTGGTGCTATGGTTCGTGGGGCGGGTTCCAGATATTGCCATAGACGAGAGCCTCTGGAGCTATATCGCTAACCTCTGGGTTCGCTATGGTGTTCCCCCTTATGTCGGCGCGATTGAAAACAAAAGCCCCGGTATATTTGAGGTTTTCGCGCTGACGAACCTCCTGTTTGGAGTCAACTACTGGCTTCCCAGGCTTTTGGGAGTCCTTTCAATGGCGGCCGCGACCCTTCTGATCTCATATCTGGGGCGGGTTCTCCACGGTCGCCTTGCCGGAGCCTTTGCGGGCGTGATTTTTGGCCTGATGATGAGCTGGGTGAGGATGGAGGGATATTGGCCAGCCCAGACTGAGTCATTCATGGTTCTCTTCACGGCCCTGGGTTTCTTCCTTTTGATTATGGACGGAAGGACAAAGGGCATTGCCGGTCATGTTCTTGTCTTTGCCTCCGGCCTGGCCGCTGGTCTGGCAATCCAGTTCAAACAAGTAGCGGTTTTCAGCGCGGCGGCCATGTTCCTGTTCATTCTCCTGGAATTCAAAATCAGCCTGAGGGACAAGCTCTTTTGCCGCGGCGGGCTTTTTCTCGCAGGCGTAGCAACCGGAGTGGTGGTCATGCTGATTCCGCTATTTCTGTCAGGTGTCACCCTCTGGGATTATATTGACGGTGCCTGGTTCATCCTTTTCCAGGGTGGGACAGCCGCTCCAATGGCCATCCGCCTGACCAAGGGTTATAACTTCTGGTTCAGGAGCGAAGGGGTTCTTATATGGGTTTTCGTGTTCATTTTTATCATCCAATTTAGGAGTTTCAGGGACGCGGGGATTCCCTTCTGGGGAATCATCACCTGGCTTATTCTGGATTTTATTGGTGCCAACTCCTCTGGCTATTACTACGGCCACCAGCTCAAGCAGGTTATCCCGCCGGTTGCCCTGGCTGGTGGCATTGGAATTGCTCAGGTATTCCGCTCTCTGGTGAAATCCGGCGCCATTTCACCCGATAGGTTTTCATCCCGCGCTATGCTATCGCTGGGGATTCTCGCTCTGGTTTTGTGGGGCTTCTCATCCACGAAAACCCAACAGGAAGCGCGGTTGGATTCCCAGAAGAACCTTGGACTCTGGCTCAGGGAAAATACCACCAGGGAGGATTATATCTATGTCAATACACTCGCGAGAGGAGGTTGGGCCATACTCGCATACGCCGAAAGACGGTGTCCGTCCCGTTATTTCAATTACATGTTCCTGTCTCGCCGGGGTGCGATGGAAGAATTCAGTAGGGACATGCACGAGAGAAAGCCGAAGTTCATCGTTGACCGTCCGGGTGATCCGTGGATGAACATCAGCTGGTTCCAGGGTTTTCTTGACAGCAACTATGTTCTGGTCAAAACCGAGGGGGATTTTCGGATCTTCCGGTTGAAATAGCCGCCAATTACTTCCCAACCACCACCAGGCAGGTGCTCGTCCTCCTGCCCATACGGACCAGGCACGAATCAATACCTGATAATGCTGGCATAAAGCTCCTGGCCCACGAATCGCGCCTGGCAATTCTTCTGAGTATACCTGAAACTCCTCCTCAGGAACCAGGCCTCCGGGCCACGAGTGGCCGCTGGGTAACCCATCAGATAATAGAGGGGAGCAACCGTGACCAGGCTATGCGACGGGAGGATTTTCTCATAAAGCCCCCATCCCCTGAACCGGACGTGAGGCGAGTCTGAGAATGTTCCTTCGCCGAGGCCAAACACATCGGTGAATAAGAGGAGGCCGCCGGAAACGAGCGCCTCCCAGAGACCCCGAACTGCTCTTGCCCAATCTCCATCATCGGTTATGTGATACAGGACATCAAAGGCATTTACCAGTTCATATTCTCCGGAAGGTTGCCAGTGGCTTATGTCCCCCACCCAGAAACTCGCTTCAGGGAAATTGACCCTCAGGGCTTCCACTGCTTCGGGCACGATGTCAACCCCGGAGACATTCGCACCCCGGCTCAGGAAATAATTTACCCAGTATCCTGTCCCAGAACCCACATCAAGCACGTTTTTTCCGGTAGGATTGAAGCCAACCTTATTTATCGTCCTGCTCAGGACGACTTCCTTTAGTCTATAGTAGTAGAGATTGGAGGATGCGGAACCTTTGAGTAGACCGGTGGCTCTGAGGTCCAGGCCACGGCCTAGCCTTTCTCTCCAATACTCACCAGGATGATATTGCATCCCTCACCATCATAGGGGTCAAGCGCTGAGCTCTGCCCCCTTATTTGATTTCCTTCTCCGCGTCCTTGAGCTTTCCTCTTGCTTTCTTAACAGCGCCCTCACGCAAGGGGTCCTTTTCCGCGTCCAGAAGCTCGGCCGCTTTGTCTAGGTGCTCCCTAGCACCATCCTTGTCGCCCAGGTGATACCTTGCCCTTGCGAGATATATGTGGGCCTCGGCCTGATTCACATAGCAAGTAGGCTGTCTCTTCTCCACTTCAGCCAGAAGGGCTTGGCCCGACTCCTCCGCGTAATACCACCTTTCGTTCTCCAGATAAACCTCAACTTCAAGCCACATCAACGTCCGTGAGCCGGGATAGCTTGTCTTCAAGAACTTCAAATACTGTAATGCGAGGTCAGGGTTTCCCTCATACATGTAAACATAAACATATGCGAGAAAGGCTACCGGCTTGAAGAGCTCGGATTTTTCCGTGGCTACCGAGAGCTCAGCCATGCCTTTCTTTTTCCGGTTCTCAGATTGAATCCAGGGGACCTTCTTCTGCGCATAGCTTATCGCCAGGTCATAGATACCCATTGCCAGGTAGCAATCATAGAGGGTTGAGTCCAGTTCCTGCGCCCTGGTTATCTCGTCAAGCGCCTCTTTGCCATATTTAAGACCCCGGAGGACATTCGTGACCTCCTGGTATCGCCTGGCATAATGAACCGCCTTGAAACCGAGCGCGAACCCCCTGAAAAGGTGGGCTTTTGCCTTGGTTTTCGGATCCTTCTCCTCTTTTATTGCCTTTTTGGTCATCTCATTGACCCTGTCAAACTCGGCCATGAAGTCTTCCTCGCCATCGTCGGTTGACCAGTCGGTCATCTTGAACTCAATTACCGCCATACGCAGAAGGGAACCAAGGGGGCTGTCCGGCAGATCCTCTTTCACTTTCTTGGCAACAGAATCGGCTTTCGTGAATTTCTCCGTAAGAGCGAGGCTCATCACATCCCTGACCTCGTCCCGATATTCATCCGGAAACGGTAGAGTGGCTAATAGGGTAATAAGCAACATAGGCAAATGATAAACCCGAAGGCCACCCTGGCGCAGGTGCGAAATGGTTTCCCAAATTCCGAGGTATAAGCGCTTTCAAGCCAATGGGGCCCTCGCGATCATTTTCCAGTGAACGAGGGGTAATCCTTTATCCCGAATCTGAGCCAGTAATAGGCCCTGGCGCCGGCCCAAACGAGCAGGGCCAGGAGCGCGAAAACAGGGAACCTCACCCCAACAAAGAGAGCAAGAGTGAAGGATGCTACACGGTAGGCAAATTTTACCGCGAAGTCGCTAACCCTTATTGCCGCGATGAGAAACAAAGGCACGGAAAACAACGCGGCCGCGGATATTATCCAGTCCCCAGTCAGGAGACCGGTAGCAAGTGCGATGATGTCGCATGTGAACGCGAACCAGGCAGTCCACCTCGCTCCATAACGCACCCCTATTGTTCTCTCGCCAGCTCTAGTGTCGCCTGGTATGTCCGGTATTATGGTTCCCGCTGTCACCGCGCCGCATCCGAATATGTATGGGAGCGTGTGGATCAGGAAATCTGTCCGCATTGGCCCCCCCATGACCCAGCCAGCCGCGAAAGCCACCGTGCCGTAGCCGAGCATGTTCATGGTGATGTTTGGGATGGGCAAGCCCTTCAGGTTCGGCGGCCCGGAGTATAGGTAACCGAAGAGGCCGGATATTGCCCATGCGATCAGGAATTGCCAACCAGCGAGAACCGCCAACATGGCCGAAATCACAAATAGGATGCCAGTCCACCACCACGCGCCTCTCACTGAGATGAGGCCATCGGGCAGTATCAGGAGCTTCCTGTTTGCCCTGTCAGACTCTATGTCCCTTATCTGGTTGATTATGTAGACCACACCCATTTCAAGGGAATAGGAGGCAAAGGCTATCCAGAACCTTCCATCAAGTGGCACACTGAACCCAATGATGCTTAAACCCTTTCCCCAGAAGTATCCCATGATCATGAAGACCCAACCAGCCACCATGAGCATGGGTCTGGTCAGGAAGATCAGGTCCCAGAAATTCCCCTTTTTCCCCAAGGCTCATATTATAGCGTAAGGCCCTGTCATCGTGAAATTGAGGCCCGGGTCGTGATCCCTCCCAGGTTGACCTGAGCTCTCACACTTTCTCGCCACATGGATCCCTTGTCCTGCAGAGGTAATCTATGAGAACAGACATAGTGAGACCCATGAAGAAAGCCTCCTCCATTCCCCTGCGTCTGACGCTCTCATACAGGGCTATTGTCATCAGCGCGTCAAGTCCACGGCCACCTCAGCTCCGGCCCTTGATTCAATCGCCGGAAGAAGGGCCTTGGTTACCTCAGGGTCATCTCCGGTCTTAAGAAAGCCGAACCCGGCGAGATTCTCATTCCTGAACGAGTTTGCCCTGTGGTTTATTATGATGCCAGCTATTCTGCCAACGGGCCTGCCCCCACGGTATGCCAGGAGGAGCCTCACATCACAATATCTGAACGCGAGGTTTTTTCTGGGATCAAAAAAGGCCATGTCATCCGAATATATTGGCGGAACCCATTGATCCCGGTGGGGTAGTCTGTCCGGGAGCATGACAAACTCCCTCATGGACTTCCTGCCACCGGTCTCTCGGATTAAGATTCCGGGCAAAGGCCAAATCTTAAACCGGCCTGTTGTCTCTTTGCCGCAAAACAAAAGCCCCGGCTCTGGCCGGGGCAGAGAGGGACATGAAAAAGCCTCAGAACTGGCTCAGAAGATGAAGGTATAAGGTGGAGGTTGGGTCCGACTCAGGGTTCTGCGGTGTTTTGCCCTGATAATCAAGCGCCAACTGCCAGCCATTCGCGAAGTTATAATAGGCACCGGCTATAAGGAAACTCGTGGCGTCGTTATCAGCCTCGTCATCGGGGTCAAAGCTGTCGTATCTGCCAAAGAGGCCGAAAGACTGGGTCGTTGTGACGAGCTTGCCTATGTCAAACCAGGCCCAAGCCGAGTAGCCGCCCGATTTTGCGGGTTCATCTGATGCACCGTATTCTGCCATGAGATATGAACCCATCAGGCCGAGCTTATCGCCAAAGGTATAGGAGGCTCCGAGTATGGTCCTGTCCCTGACCATGTCCTCGCCAGGTTTTCCCTTATGGTAATAGCCGTGTATCCCGAAACCGGAGAGCGCCGGATTGCGCATCCCCGCGAGAGGGAAAACCGAGAGCCTTCCAGCCATATCCTTGAACTCGTTCACCTCGCCCGACTTGAATCCCTCGCCGTTCATGTATGTGGCGTAAAGAGAACCATAACCAGAAGGGAATTTGTATTCAAGGCCCAGGCCCCTGTCCGCGGTATTAAGCACTTTATACTCATCCGTTATGACCTTCGCCACATGTCTGAGACGCCAGATATCCTCCTCGTTCCCTGTCCACGGAGTAGGTATCTGCCCAACCTTGAGCCAGAGCTGGCCAGGCATGCCCCTGAACGCTCCAAGTTCGCCATAAGCGAACTTCAGGAAGCCCATATAAACACCGCTTATAGAAACAGCCGGAGGGGTGCTATCCGCGGGATCAGGGGTTATCTTAATGAAACCGCTGAGGGGTTCTGCATCATATGTTATCCTGGCCTTAGTCTGGAATGGGGGCACTTGATCCTTATCTGATTCCGAGAAGTTAGCAACGAGGTCAACATATGCCCTTGATATGCCGAACTCATTGTATCCGACCTTAGCCGTGTCAGGGTCTGAGAGGATATTGCTGTAATATCCGAAGATCTTGCCGCCCGCCTTCACGCTTGCGGCCTGGGCCATACCCAGGCACAGTATAGTTAGGAGTGCTATTCTCTGCATCTCTAGCTCCTTTTACTTAAGAATTTCCCTTGAGACCTTTTCGTATTCCGTCCCAACAACCTTTAGGAAACCTCCCTTTTCTATAATGGACTGTCCCTCATCCGAGAGCTCAAAGGCCAGGAAGTCCTTGACCTTGCCGGTTGGCTTGCCCTGAAGATATTGATAAAGGGGCCTGGCAATAGCATACCCGCCCTCGCCGGGGAGCTTGCCATCAACCTTGAGAACCTTCACCCCAGGGATAAAATTACCGCCCTGTTTCACATATCCGAGCGCGACATAACCGATTCCGGCCCTATCTGTCTTCACTCCATCAACGATCTGGGAGTTTCCGTTCATGGCCTTCATGTTGGGGGAGTAGTCTCCCTTGAGGATAGCATCCCTGAAGAAGATGAAGGTTCCAGAATTGGACTGCCTCCCGTAGAGACTCACCTCCGCGTCTGGGCCACCTATCTCCTTCCAGTTTTTGATCTCGCCGCGGTATAGCTTGCCAAGGTTTTCAAGGCTTATCTCGTTGAGCGGGTTATCCGGGTGAACGACTATAGCGATGGCGTCTATGGCGAAGATGAATCCGACCGGATCAACGCCATTGGCCTTGGCTTTTTCTATCTCATCCGGCTTCATCTCCCTTGAGGAATTGGCTATCTCAACCTCCTTGTTGATTATAGCCGCTATACCAACGCCTGAGCCTCCGCCCTGGACGCTTATGAGCGTGTTCTTGTCCTTTGCCATGTATGCCTCGGCCAAAGACTGGACGAGGTTGACCTCCGAGTCAGAGCCTTTTATCCTCATGGATTCAGGCCCCTTCTGTCCGCCGCACGCCTCTGTCAGGAGGGCCAGCGCTATTCCTGTCCCTATCATCCTTTTCATTCTTCAACCTCCAAGGGTTTTTGTGAGCTTTAAAAGTTTATGGCACAAACGGTTAATGATGGGTAAAGGAAGGGTTAAGGAAATGCTAAGGGAGCAACAGTCAGAAACATCCAGCCGCGCGAGGGCCTCGCGTTGCCTAAGAACCCGTTCATGCTGGATAATTAACCTAATGCCCAGAACTGGAAAGGCTGACCTTCCCCTGCACCCGGGCAGAGCACCCAGGTGGCTTTTCTCCCGAATGACCAGGCTATCCGGCGCCATCACGGAGGCAATAGTAACCGAGTTTGGCACGCTAGAGTTCCTGAGAAGGCTATCTGATCCATGCTGGTTCCAGTCCCTGGGTTGTCTCCTTGGATTTGACTGGCACTCATCTGGTCTGACCACGACCTTGACCGGCGCGCTGAAGCTCGCTCTGTCCAGGGGCCTTGACCGGGAGCTCGGCCTGTTCGCGGCCGGCGGCAAGGGCGCTACCTCACGGAAGACGCCGAACGAAATAGAGAATATATCCTCTTTTCTGGGAATTGATCCCGCGCCTCTCGTCCACGCCTCACGCATGAGCGCTAAGGTGGACGCTGCCGCGCTTCAGGATGGTTATCAGCTGTATCACCACGCGTTTTTCTTTGACGCGGGCGGCTCCTGGTGCGTAGTCCAGCAGGGGATGAACGAGGAAACCAAGTATGCCAGGCGCTACCACTGGCTCTCGGAGAGGCTGGTCAGTTTTGTTGAGGAACCGCACGCTGGCATTGCGTCTGAGAGGACTGGTTTTGCGTTGGACATGACCTCGGCCGAGTCCGGGCCTGCCAGAGAAGCATCGGCTATCCTTTCTAGGAGGACGCCGGATGAAAATCTGCGCGATCTTATCCGGATCAAAGAACTCAATCTCCCAAGGGAGCACAGGGTTCTCTTGTCATCGGTTAATCCATTGTATATAAGGAAGACCCTCTTGTCAGCCTATGAGAACCCGCCCCAGGGTTTTGAGGAATTGCTGGGCAGGGAAGGGGTTGGCGCGAAGACAATAAGGGCACTTGCTCTGCTCTCGGATGTCATATATGGCGCGAGGCCGTCGTTTCACGACCCTGTGGTTTATTCATTCGCACACGGCGGAAAGGACGGCCATCCCTATCCCGTGAACCAGGAGCTCTATGACAGGACAATAGCCGTGCTTGAGAGGGCAATAAAAAAGGCAAAGATGGGTCAAAGGGAGGAAACCGAGGCCCTGAGGAGGTTGGGGAGGTATTTTATAGCCATAAGAAAACCCTGATGAAATGCCTCCGTGGCGGGATTTTTCAGGGGTCCCTTTTAGAATCCTGTTCTCTTGGACAAGGTGCTCCTGGCTCAAACGAATAGGTTATTACTACTTTATCAGGGGTCTCCCTATATCTGTTCTCATAGCCCTTGAGGCCAGGTGCTAGCTCGTGGATGAATAGTTCTGTGGTTGTGCCTGCCAGGCTTGAGTGAGGATAATCCCTGGTGTTTCTCACATACAGGAATACCTTCCTGAGCACGGGTCCATCCTTGACCCCAAGTGTGAGATCTCAGCCCTCCGGCCCTTGACAGTTCAGGGTTTTGGGCTTAGAAAATATATGTGAAAAAGATTTATCTAAAGGCTTGGTTCGGTTGCCCTGGGACAGAAGGGGGGCTGTGTGGGGCCTTGTTCACAATTAAATTTTTGTAATATTCGTGTAGAGCACGCCTTATGGCGAGCAGGGAGGTGTGCCCCGGCCTTCGGGCCGGGGTTTGTTTTGCTGGCATACAGCCCTCCTCTTGCCGGATAATTTGCCCGTGATCGTTCTTGGAATTGAAACATCCGGCCCGTCATCATATCTGGCACTGGTAGGCAGAGGTATCCTATCTGAGGTCAGCTGTTTGGCTCCCTTTTCACACGCTGAGTCCATGAACAACCTTCTAGCGCTTCTTGAGGAGATTGTCCCCCTTTCTGAGATTGATGGCATAGCCCTTTCAATTGGCCCGGGGTTCTTCACATCCTTGAGGGCCGGCGCGTCCATGGCAAAGGCGCTCTCAATGACCCTTGCCCTACCTGTTGCTGGGGTCTCCACCCTAAAGGCTCTTGCCAGAGGCGCTGGGCCAGGAGTGATAGCCTGTGCTATTGATGCCAAGAAGGGCCAGGTCTATGGCGCGATATACCGAGTGAGTGGGAATATCTCCGAAATAGCCCCTGCTGGGATATACGAGCCAGATGAGTTCGTCGCGTTTGCCGCCGGCCGTTGTGTGGACGCGTTTGCCGGCGATGGCGCCATCAAGTATAACATGAAACCCCTGATCCCAATCCAGAGGCCCTCTGCCATAACTATCGCCCTGATGGGGGCCGATGAGCTCATGTCCGGAAGGGTCCTGTCAACAATGGATTTTTTGCCAGATTATCTCAGGGAACCGGATGCCGTTTCGTTCGCAAAGGAAAAATGAGTCTGATCCTGTTTGTCGCTCTGGCCATGGATGCTTCTGTTCCCATTTTTCTGGGGTGGTCAAATGACGATTCCAGTGTCGCTTTTTTACAACACGGGATTCACGATGGCAGTGGGTTCCCGTTCGTATACCTTGAGATAACCGGGCCACACGGGACTAACAGGTATTTCTACGAATACTTTTGTTATGAGGAGGAAAGAAGCCCGAATTGGCTTCTCACACGCGCAAGAGAAACCGCACGGGCCGAGGGGATTCCTGGAGATAGGCTGGGCAAAAGGCTGAAAGTGAAGATGACCGATACCATGAGACTTTGTTGTGACAGCTGTCCCGGAACGCTGAGAAAATATTCATTTGGCGATGAGATGCTTTACATAGTGGAAACCCATTGCGAGGAGATCAACAAGGACTCCTATGGCTGGCCCGGCGGAGTTGTTAGGGGAACCTGGAGGGGAAACGAAGTTTTCTCGCTTCCCCTTGAGGGAAATGGGTTTTCCTGGTGGCTTGAGGATGCCTATTCATATAAGGGCAAATTCGCCCTCATTCTTGGGCATCTTGAACCTGGTTTTGAGGGGCCTGATAGTAGGTTTAGGCTTTTCATGGTTGAATTGAGATGAAGAGGATAATAGCAGTGGTTGGGCCATCCAGGCCCGACAACGACGCCAAGCTCAGGGCATTTCTCGCTGGCCGGGCAGTTGCAGAGGCGGGATTTATTTTGGCCACAGGGGGAATGGGTGGTGCTATGTATCACGCGTCCCGCGGCGCCAGAGAAGCTGGTGGAACCGTTATAGCCGTCCTGCCCGGAAGGGATCCCGGCCGGGCCAACCGCCACGCCCACATAGTCCTCGCCACAGGCCTTGGCTACATACGTAATTTTCTGCTCGTCAATATATCCAGTGGCGTCATAGCCGTTGGAATGAGTCCGGGGACCCTCACGGAGGTTGCTTGGGCCATGAGGGAGGGTGTTCCCATCCTCGGTTTTATGCCACCATATCCAGGCCTTGATATGCTTTTCTCAGAGGATGAGGAAAGGCTCAGAGAATTCCTCAGAGGGCTTTCGGTCTGATGGCTCGCTTGTGTGTCGCTTCATACCCGTATTGCCCGTGAGTTAGGGAACGCATAAAAACCCCGTAGTTATTTTTATTTCTGGCCGCGCAAAAACGGGCCACCTTTTGATCCGTCAGGCAATACGTTTTGTCAAAGCATTTACCTTGCCCCTTTTATCACGGAGGGCCGGGTCTGGGTTCACTAGATTCTTTAGAAACCCCCTGATAAACCCACCCTAAAGCTCCCTCTGGTTCCACTCCTGGCTTGTTTTTAGGCCCGGCTAACCCTCATTTGACTCTGGAATAGGGTCTGAGGCCTGTTTTTTGCCTTCATTTGATAGATCACGCCCATGTCCCACCCCTATGCATGTAAGAGCTTTACCGCTCGTTTGCAACCGAAGGCGATAGCTCCCCTGGCCACAAGCTTGTGGATCGGAGGCTGATGGTTGAACCAGAAGGTTGAAAGAGCTTGATAGGGGGCTTTAGGCTATGCCCGTGAAGGAGAAAAAAGGAGGATAGACATGAGCTCAAAAGAAGCAAACGAGAAAGGGTATCTAATAGGGACTTTATCAGAGATCGCCTTAAGAAAATCCATGCCCGCGCGTCATAATTTACCAATGAGAAATATCCCTCTCTTTCTCTTGATGTTGCTCGCTGGTTGTGGTGTTCAACACTTTCACAGTCCGAACCCAGCGGGCCGGGGCCACCATCCTGGCCTTGGCATCTCCTTCTTCAACATGGACTCAACTTTGACTACCTGGGGGACGGTCTGGCAGGCCTCATACAGATATGGTTTTAACGATTACCTGGACGCCGGCCTGAACGCGGATTTTTTCACACGGAGGCCAGGCACCTCAAGCGAGACCCGGATAATCTCCCTGACGATTACCCCATCGGTCAAGTATTCCTCGCCCAGATGGGGGATTCTAAGGGTATCAGTATATTCTGGGCTGGGCTATACCTTTGGGACCATATACAGGATCGGAGGTTCCTCGTCGGATACGGCCAGCTACATAATCCACCTCATGGCTGGAGCCTCTCCTGGTCTGGTGATGGGACCAATGAGTCTCTATGTGCCTCTTCGCTATGTCTATGCCGTTCCTCCGGGTATTGAAGAGGTGCACTGGATAGGGATGTTCAGCGGTGGTCTAGGCTTGGAATCCCGGATAGCTGGACATCCCCTCAGTTTGGAGGCGCTTTTTGATTACTTGGGCAAGGATGAAGAGACAGGAGGCCTCATAGCCACATTGAGTTGGGGCCTGGGGTTCAGCTGGTAAATTAGGAGCTATAAAGAAACCAGAGCTATCCCTTTTTAGACCATTTTGAGCCCGTCCCAGAATAGGGTTATTGAGAAGCTATGTCAGATAAGATCTGCTCCGGGACTCATTCTTAGAATTGAGGGGCGTCAAAAAATCATATTGTGAGACAGGCTCAATCTGGGGTCCATAAGAAACATAAAGACTTGGAACCATTGCCTCAGAATCTGTCCGGTCTTCCCAGATAGTGATCCTTCTACCTTCTGGTCTAACTGACCTGTTCCCCCCTTACCCACACCCGCTCGGGGGTTGAATCAACTG